>JBBDNW010000129.1:17012-20709 GCA_040877375.1 Pirellulales bacterium
GTCGTGCCCGACGATCCGGCCTCGGGGCTGCTCCCCCGAATCCACGACGGCTCGCCGGGCGCGGAGGGGGAGGGAGACCACCGCATTCAGGCCTACAACTTCCGCCTCTGCATGACAAACGTGCCGGCCAACCGCGTGCCGTTTTCCAAGCCGGCCGGCTACGACCCGCTCCAGTATGAGCTTTTGTTTCGCGACCTCGCAGCCGGCTCGCGGCACGTGTTCGGCAAGTTTGACCCGGCACCCAACGGCAAGACCGACACCAACAACCACGGCTCGTTCTCTACCGACAATATCGGAATGAACTATGACTACCCCGAGGCCTCCTACGACCGCCGCCGGGAGATCATCGCGGAGCATGCGGCCTACCAGCAGGGCTACTTCTGGTTTTTGATCAACGATCCGCGGGTGCCTGAAGACGTGCGGCAGAAGATGGGGCAGTGGGGGCTCGCCAAGGACGAGTTCGTCGACAACGGCCACTGGCCTCACCAGATCTACGTCCGCGAGGCCCGGCGGATGGTCTCAGATTTCGTCGTCGCTGAGCCACATCTGCGGTGCTCGAAGCCGACCCCCGATCCGGTCGGGATGGGCTCCTACAACATGGACTCGCACAACGTGCAGCGGTATGTTGCCCGGGACGAGGACGGTCGGGCCTACGCCAGGAACGAGGGCGACATTCAGGCCTCGCCGGGCGGGCCCTATCCCGTCAGCTACCGGGCAATCGTGCCGCGAGTGGGCGAGTGCGAAAACCTACTCGTGCCGGTGGCTGTGTCGGCCAGCCACATCGCCTACGGCAGCATCCGGATGGAGCCGGTGTTCATGGCCCTTGGCCAGTCGGCCGCGACAGCGGCCGCCATGGCGATCGACGCCGGCCTGCCGGTGCAGCAGGTGCCGTACGAGCGGTTGCGGGAGCGGCTCCTCGCCGACGGCCAGGTGCTCGAGGCGCCGCGGAAGTAGCGGCGGCCGTTGCCACCGACGCCGGCGTGACTCGATATAATGCCGCCGCTTCCCAGGTGAACCAACCGGGCGGTGCTGCGTAGCAGTGATTCGGCCGACCGTGTCGGCCGTCGTTTTTTCTTGTTCACAGGAAGGTCCTCCACCCCGAAATGCTGCACTTCTCCAAACGGATCCTGTTTGTCGGTTTCGGTGCCGTCGCCCGCTGCACGCTCCCGATCCTGCTCGAACACGTGAAGGTCAAGCCCTCGGACATCACGATCCTGGAGTTCGATCCCAACGAAGAGGCGCTGCGGCCCTGGATCGAGAAGGGGGTGAACTTCGTCCGCGGAAAGGTGGAGCCCGACAATCTGGCGTCGCTGCTGAGCAAGCATGTCGGGGCCGGCGACATCCTCATCGACTTGGCGTGGAACATCGACTGCCTCGAGATCGTGCAGTGGTGTCACGATCATGGCGTGAACTACCTCAATACGTCGGTGGAACTCTGGGACCCATACGAGCATGCCAAGGGCGCCCACCCGACCCATCTCACGCTCTACTGGCGGCACATGAACCTCCGCCGGATGCTCGCCGGCTGGAAGACGCCGGGCCCGACAGCCGTGCTCGAGCACGGGGCCAATCCCGGCTTGATCAGCCACTTCACCAAGCATGCCCTGCTCGACATCGCGCGGGTCTGCCTGGAGGAGAAAAAGTTTTCGGGCGAGCAGGCGGAACGGATTGCGCAGCACGCAAAATCGCACGCCTTCAACCACCTCGCCCACGAGCTGGGCGTGAAGGTGATCCATTGCAGCGAGCGCGACACGCAGATCTCGAATCTCCCGAAGGAGGTCGACGAGTTCGTCAACACGTGGAGCGTGGAGGGTTTTCGCGAGGAGGGCACGACCACCGCCGAAATGGGCTGGGGCACGCACGAGCAGGAACTGCCTCCATTTGCCTACGAACACGCCGACGGCCCCAAAAGCCAAATCTGCTTGGCGCGAATGGGCATTAACACGCAGGTCGTCAGCTGGGTGCCCCCCAACCACACGATCGTGGGCATGGTCATTCGCCACGGCGAGGCCTTTAGCATCACCGAGAAGCTCTCGGTACGCGACAAGGCCGGCACGACCGTCTACAGGCCAACGGTGCACTATGCCTATTGTCCTTGCGACGCTGCGATCGCGAGCCTCTGGGAGCTGCGGGGCAACGACTACCGGCTGCAGCCGAAGATCCGCATCATGACTGACGAGATCACCAGCGGTGCCGACATTCTCGGGGCCCTGCTGATGGGCCATCCGCTCACGAGCTGGTGGTGCGGCACCGACCTCTCGATCGAGGAGTCACGGCAGCTCGTGCCGCATCAAAACGCGACTACGATGCAGGTGGCGATCTCAGTGGTCGCCGCCACGATGTGGATGATCGAAAACCCCGATCAGGGCGTGAAGCTTCCCGACGACCTGCCGCACGACTACGTGCTCGGAATCGCCAAGCCCTACCTCGGCAAGTTCATCTCCGTGCAGAGCGACTGGACACCGCTGAAGTACTATTCCAGTGCCTTCCACGGCTACAACAGGCCCCATATCGACCCCGCCGACCCCTGGCAGTTCAAGAATTTTCTCCTCACCGACGGAGACTGAGCCCACGCATGAACCAGAAGACGCTCCTCGACCTCGCCAAGAAGCATGGCACGCCGCTGTTCGTCGTCGACCACGCCGAACTGCGAAAAAACTACGCGCTGTTTCGCAAGCACTTTCCCCGCGTGCAGGCCTACTATGCCGTGAAAGTCAACAGCGATCCGGCGATCGTGGAGACGTTTTACAAGCTCGGCGGCAGCTTCGACGTGGCGAGCATTCAGGAGTTTCGCACGGTCTACCAGTTCATCGCGAAACTCCCGGCGAAAAAGCGGCAAGACTTTATCTGGGACAAGATCATCTACGCCAATCCGATCAAGCCGATCGAGACGCTCGAGGAACTCGACCAGTACAAGCCGCTGGTCACCTACGACAATCACGAAGAAGTGAAGAAGATCGCCAAGCATGCGCCGCATGCCGGCCTGGCGCTGCGGCTCCGCGTGCCGAACACAGGATCGATGGTGGAACTGTCGAGCAAGTTCGGCGCGCTGCCGGGAGAGGCGGTGGACCTGATCAAGGATGCCCACGACCACGGTCTCGTGGTGGAGGGCCTGTCGTTCCACGTGGGCAGTCAGTGCACGAACCACGAAAACTACATTCAGTCGATCCACCTCTGCGCTGGGATCTTCGCCGAGGCGAAGTCACGGGGATTCAATCTGAAGCTCCTCGATATCGGCGGGGGCTTTCCCGCGGCCTACGACGCGACGGTACCGAAGTTCTCGGAACTGGCGAAGAAGATCAATCACGAGATCGACCGGCTGTTTCCCAAGGAGATCGAAATCCTCGCTGAGCCGGGGCGGTTTCTCGTGGCCTCAGCGGGCACTGCTGTGAGCAAGATCATTGGCAAAGCCTTCCGCAACGAGAAGCTGAGTTACTACGTCGATGACGGCGTGTATCACACCTATTCGGGTGTGATTTTCGACCACTGCACCTACCGCATGAAGAGCTTCAAGCGGAGTGCTCCGCAGATGTGCGCCGTCTTCGGGCCGACCTGCGACGCCCTCGACACGATCAGCCTCTCGGAACAACTGCCCGATCTCGAGATCGGGGAGTATCTCTACAGCGAGAACATCGGCGCCTACTCGGCCGCGAGCAGCACGCACTTCAACGGCTTTCCGCCGGCGAAGGTGATCCAC
>JBBDNW010000130.1:0-20468 GCA_040877375.1 Pirellulales bacterium
TAGCAAAATCCCCCGGCGCCGAGCATGTCACCGCCGGTGAACCAATCCGGCATCACATCGATAGAGCCCGCATTCCCCGCGCTCGCGATTGGGGCTTCCTGACGGGAGGCACGCCGCACGGATGATCAAAACGATTCCCGATCGTGAGGAGCCGGTCGGGGGCACGCGCAGACGCCGGGGAATCTTTGCGACTCACAAGCAACGTCCAGTCGGCCACCCGAGCATCCTGTAGCAAAATCCCCCGGCGCCGAGCATGTCACCACCGGTGAGCCAATCCGGCATCAAATCGATGCAGCCCGCATTCCCCGCGCTTGCGCTTGGGGCTTCCTGACGGGAGGCAAGGGAGCCGGCGATCTACCAACGTCGAATGCGTTCTCAGTGGCCGCACTCGGCTCACGCCATGTGCTTCGCGGCCCAAACGTGGAGCATCGCGACCTGCTTCGCGAAGTCCTGCTCCGTCACGCCGAGCGGGCTCTTGAAGAAGCAGGCCAGCCAGTCCAAGGCCCCGTATTCACCGGCCCGGTGAGCCCGCTCGATGAGTCGCACGAGGTCAAGCACCAGCGGGGCCGCGAGGATGGAGTCGCAGCCCTGCCAGGTGAACTGCATCGTCATCGGAGTGCCGAGAAAGCCGCGGAAGTGGATGTGATCCCACGCGGTCTTCCAGTCGCCGAGGCTCTTGATGTATTCGATCGAGACGTGCGTCTGCGGCGGATAACCGAGGATGCTCGCGAGCAGGTGGTCCTTGCTTCGTACCTTGGCAGCCTTGTTCCGCGGGTCGTCGAGCACCATCCCATCCATGTTGCCGAAGATGTTGTGGCCGACCCAGCTCATCACCTCGAGGTTGCGGGCGGCAAACATCGGGGCCAGCACGCTTTTAAGGAGCGTTTCTCCCGTCTTGCCATCACAACCGGCGTGCGCGATCCGCCGTTCCCTGGCCACTTCCTGCAGCGCCTCCGGCGTCGAGCCCGCCGAGGGGGTGAAGTTGACGTAGGAACACCCCGCCTCTGCGGCCGCGAGGAAGTAGAGGCTGCTGGCCGGCAGCGGGCATTGAGCGGCATCATCGAGCAGCGGCTCGATCTCGGCGAAATCCTTGGGAATCGGCCGGGACGGCGGGGGCTCCGTCGAGGCCACGTTTACGACGATCACGTGGGCGAGAGCTTCGGCCTTCTGGAAGGCCTCGATGTCGGCGCGAATGCGGGCGATCGCATCACGGGGCGTTTCGACGAAGGCCACGGACGCCATGTCCGCCAGACTGCGAATCCGGTCACCGGTCGCCACGATCGTGCCCGGACGCAGGCGAGACTCGACCTCGGAGAAGTACCCGGCCGCCCCGTCGAGCATTTCCGGCGTGATCGCCCGGCTCTCGACCCACATCCGCCGGGCCTCGTCAAAGAGGTTGCCTGAGCGGATGTCGTGGCCACCGACGACGATCTCGCGGAATCCAACGAGGGACAGCCCAGTAAACGGGGCCGTTTCGGTGACGAGACCCACCGGCTCCATGGCGTCTCGGCGGAGGGCCGCCAAGCCCGTCATGAGCGTCGTCGAGATGCCCCCCTTCGCGCCGATGAGCCAGAGGCCGATGCGGTTGTCAGACATGGGGCGACTTTCAGGGGGGCTCAAAGAGGGCGGGATCGTTCGGCGGCACAGTGCCCGACGTGTTGCCCATTCTTCACTGGGCCTGGGAGGCGTCAAGCGACCGGGGTGCAGCTTGGGGACCTACCGCGTCGATGCCGCCGGGGAGAGCACCCATTGGGCGTAGGGCCGTTCCGCGGGCTGGTGCTCGTCGATTGCCGCGCCGATGAGCAGTTCCGCGCAGCCCGCGAGCGGCACGCGGACGGGGCCCAGGGCTGGATGCTCCCCCACGAGCATGTCGCCGTCCACGCCGCGTGCGGCGAGCGAGAGCCGGCGGCCATCGGTGGCCACCGCCACCACGGGCAGGCCATCGAGGGCCTCGAGCGCCGCCCGCGGGCTTGGCTGAGGGTCGCCTTTCGTGGCCAGCCAGATGATCCGCGACACATCCCGCCGCGGAAGTTGCTTCGTGTTGCCCCCGGTGATCTCAAACTGCACGACGGCGTCGTCGATGCCGAGCACTCGGCCGCGGACATAGTCGCCGCCGATCATCCGCAGCACGTGTGTCGGCAGTACGGACCGCCGCGTCTGTGGCACCGTGAGGAGCCGCGCGAGCTTCTGCTTGGGGATCGGCTTTACGACAGACGCGGCGAGATCCACGGCGCGGATAAACCCGACAGGGATCGTGGCCTCCCGATCGGTGGCGATCCTGATCCGCACGTGCGCCTCATCCGCGGTGAGCACCACAGCAGCGATCGCGTCGCCCGTGCGGAAATGCACCGTGGCCGGTCCAGAGCCCGATGCCGCAAGGCCCGTCAACGTCTGCCGCAGGGCTAGTGCCCGCTCGAGGACGTCCTCCGGGGCCGCGCCGGCGAGATCATCGCGGCCACGCTCGTCCCGCACGAGTGGAATCTCCTCGATGGCCTCGTCCAAGCCGGCAATCCCCAGCCGGACGGTCGAACCGACCACGCCCCGCATGAGCGCCCGGATCGACTCCAGTTGCAGGGCCGAGGTGTCGTTCGGCGGTCCGTTGTCTCCCTCGGCAAGGAAGGCCACGCGATCACCGACGGTGATCCGGCCATCCCGGTCGGCCGCACCTCCGGCGACAATCTCGATGATCCGCCAGGCGTCGCCCTGCCTGGCCACCGTGATGCCGACACCACCAAGCGCGTCGAGGCCGCGATAGGTGATCCGCGCCCCCAGTTCATGGCTCGCCAATGGCACGGCCGGCGCAGCACCCAGCGGCTGCCATCCCAGATGGCCGGGCTTCGCACCGATGGCCACAAGGCAGCCGAGCATCGTCGTCTCGCCCGCCACCAGTTGGCCCACCGGCCCCGGCAGTCCGCGCACCACCGCCCCCGGCTCCGCCGCGGCCGTGGAGAAGCTGACGACGCAGACCAAGCACGGCCACGCGAGCGCGGATCGTGGCCGGCCTAAAGCCGTCATGGCCGCGGAGCCTCGAGAACGCCCTGTTGCTCGATCCACGACCGCATCGCCTTGCCCTGATTCATCAGCAGCGAGAGCCTCTGCCACTGCCGCTCACTGACCGTGGCCTTGATGCGGTCGGTATCAGCCCCGGACAGGACCATCGCCACGAGCATCACTCGCACGTGGTCGTTGTCCTGCTGTGGCCCGGGCTCGTCGACGCGGAGCGCCGGCTCGCGGGCGAGCAGGATCTCCTTGAGCAGGTCGTGCTGCGCCTGGTCGAGGCCGAGCGTGTCGTCAAGCTTCACGAGCACCGACACGACCATGTCCCTCCAGCGAAACGACCGCCGGGCGATGGCCTCCCGCTCCATGCCTTCGAGCTGGCGTTCATCGAGTGTCGTGGGCAGCACTTTTGCGAACAACGACCCCGAGTCGGAGAGCCCCCGCAGCCGCTGCCGGCACTGTTGCACATCCTGCTGGAACTGCTGCCACTGCTTCTGTCCCTGCTGATCATTGAGGTTGACCCGGACACCTTCGTACCGCCGCCGGACGGCATCGATATCCTCACTGAACAGCCGGATGTCAGACTCGATCGCAAGCCGGAGTTTCTGATACTGCAGGTCGTCGAGCTCACAGGCCGCGCCAACTCGCGCCAGATGTTTCTCCGCGATGGCCCGCGCCTGGGCGAATGTGGCCGATTCCGGTGGCCTCGCCTGATCGCCGGCGGCCGCTAGCGGTAGCCCGATCTGGCGGCCGTTCACGATCACCTTGCCCTGAAACTGAACGCCATTGCCGCCCCGCAGAACCCAGCCGTTGCCCTGCTGCTCGAAGAGGTTTGCGTCGAAGTTGGCCCCCAAGTCGATGAGCTGCTGCTCGGCCTGCGGCTGCGAGGCCAGAGGTTCCTCGACCACGCGGTCATCCTCGGCGCGGGTGGCAACCGTCCACCAGCCGGCGACCGCGACAGCCACGATGGCCGTCGCAACACGACACCGAAACGCGGCAGTGCGGGTCACTTTGTCCACCAGGGGTCCTCCTGGTGCAGCCCTAGCCCGTCAAGGCTTCCGCCCGAGTGCATCCCAGCGACCGCGGAGCCGGCCGCCTTCCGCCAGCGCACCCATTCCACCTGCTGGCCTCGGTCGAGATGGGGGGCGATACAGGCATCAGCGTAATCCGGTGCGGGTCGCTCGTTATTCATGATCGTCTGACGATCATCGAGCCCGCGCACCCACGAGGGCTCCCAGTGTTGCTCGAGGTCGGCCTCGATGGCGCGCCGCTGTGCTTCGGCAAGGTCGAGCCGGCGGTCGAGTTTCGCCACGATCACCACGCGTGCCGCCCGCTGCCGCCGTTCCCGCCGCAGCTGCTGTTCCCGCTCGTACGCCGCGAACTCGGCGGCGGAGACATGCGGCTTGACCGCCTTGGCGAGCGACTCCTGGATGTCGTGTCGGGTGTCGAAAGCCTGCCGCCGGCCACCACTCATCTGCCGTGTCGCGAACTTCAGTGCTGTACTCGTGACCGCCGCCCTGCCCGCGGCCAGCACCTGCCTGCGGGCCTCGGGGGAGAGGCTGCCGCAACTCTGACGGACCATCTCTAGTTCGGTCCGCAGTGCCGGCTGGAGCGCCTGCTCCATGTGCTTGGCCTGCTGCCGGATCTGCTTCCGCTGCTGCCAAAGCTGGGCCTGCCGTGGATCCCTCGGCAGCTCACCATCGTCAGTTTCGTCGAGCGTCAGAGGCGGCTGCACCACCTGCGGCTCGGTTGCGACGGCCTCGAAAATAGCCCGCAGCCCGGCACCAAAGAGCCCGCCCAGCGGCCGCGGTGCATCGGGCTGGGCGACTTGAACCTCTTCCTCGATCTCCTTGAATTCTGCGCCGGGACCGTCTTCAACCGCCTCTACGACGACCTCTTCCACCTCGATACCGTCGTCGCCGGTGATCTCAATCTGAACGACGCCGGCCGCGATCGTCAATTGCACGCCGCCCGGACCTTCCTCCGCGGATACCGATGCGAACAGGCACCATGCCGCCAACATGCCGGTGGCCGTAGCGGCCGCTCGCCGCATCCCCGCCGCTGCCACTGTCACAAGCGCTGCATCCGCATTCATCGTTCGTACACCGGAAGGAATTTGTAATTCACCGCCAGCGACAACAGCGCCAGCGACGTGTCGACCGTGCCGCCGAATCCACCACGACCGGCAAAGCCGCTGAAACTGCCGTCCTTGGCCTGCATCGTCTTGAGTTCCTTGACGAGGCCCGCGTTCCACTTTTCCCAGGCGTCGACGTCGCCCTGGAAGAGCGCCTGCGCACGGTAGTAGCGGGTGTAAGTCGGATATCCCTCCATGCCCTGCTGCTCGCGGGTGGCGGAGCGGCCCTTGAGATAGTCAAGAGCATTCGTGTATTGCGGCAGGCCCTTCTGACCGGCGATCGCGAACACGAGCACGCCGATGCTCGTCACCGCGTCGCTGCCGCCACCGGCCCCACCCGAATAGCCGAGCTGGCCGTTGGGTCCCGTCATCGTCGTGAAATATTTGATCGCCCGGTCGATCGCCTCGTCAGGCACCTCGATGCCGGCATTCCGCGCGGCGAGCAGACCCATGAGCACCGCGCCGCTCACCGACGTGTCGGCATCCTTGCCGTCGGCCGAGTATCGCCAGCCGCCGAGCGGGTTGTTCTTGGCGCTGGTCACTGCGCATCGCGTGGCCAACTCGAGCGCTTGGCCGATCGATCTGCCTTGCTGGCCGCCGGCCGACGCCTCGCTCCAGAGCGTGCGATCATCAACCGCACCGTAGGCCTCGGCGAGGGCCAGCATCCCGAATCCATGCTGATACATGCTGTCTTGTCCCTGGCCCGAGCTCAGGAAGCCCGTGTTGGGATTCTGTCCCTGAATCATGCTCCGTAGCGCCTTGCGGACCGCCGTTCGGTAGGGCCCGTGATTGGGATCCTCGCCCGAGGCCAGCAGCGTCATCACCGCCATCCCAGTCACCCCGGGCCCGGCCTGTCCATCCTTCCAGCCTCCCGAATTGTCCTGTGTCTTGAGCAGGTAGCGGAGTCCCGCGTTGTACATCTCGCGAACGTCGCGCGGCACAGGATCGCCGTAGCGAACGAGCGGCTCTTCCGAACGCACCGCCGACGCCATCATCAAGATGGCAAGCATGACGACGGCCATCAGCGGCGACCAAGGCTTCGAATGGGGGCGTGTCGCGGCCATCAGCGGCGCTCCTTTTCAAAGCGGTTGAAGTAGGCATCGAGGCCCGCGCGGAACTCCTCGGGCAGCACGCGGCCGCTCGTGCCGGTCGCCTGCTCCTTCTCGCCGCCCCCCTCGGGTCGCTGCGTGCGGTTGCCTCGCCCCACGAGGGCCAACGCCGAGGCACTGGCCGTGCCGGTGCTCCCACCACCGGGACCACCACCTCCTCCTCCTCCTCCGCCGCCACCACCGCCGCCGCCACCACCGCCCGAGCCGGCTGCCTGCGCCGCGAGCAACAGTTCGATCGCCTCGGTCTCGGCGCCAATCGCCTTCGGTCCGGTCTCCGGAGTGGCGAGAATGTCGGTCGCCTCCGCCATCACCTCTTCGACCTTCTCGAAGAGCTGGATCTCCTGGGCGAACGAGCGGTCGCCGTCGGGCATTTCCAAGAGCCGATCGATCAGACCGACGACGCGTTTTGCCAACGCACCTTGTTGGTCGGCGAGCTTCTCTGCCTGGACGGCAAACTCCTCCGCGGCCTCGGCAACCTTGGCCTGTTGGGCGACGCGGGTCTCCTCCCGAAGATTGACCTCGTCCTCGAGGATCTTCATCGTCTCGAGCACGACCTCCGGCGGCACGCTCTCCTGGGATTGACCGCCCCCGCCCTGACCGCCCCCGCCCCCTTCCTGCGGCGGCGGCACGAGGTCATCGGCGAGCCGGTCGAAGGTGTCAGACCAAAACTCGTGCTGCGCGATCGACATGCCCGCCTCCTTGGTCACGTCGTCGGAGAGTTGGCGCAAGCTGCCGAGCGTGTCGAGTTCCTTCATCTCCTCCATCACGGTGCGAAACGCCGGGAGTTGTCTACGGTCGAAATAGGCCTGCAGGTCGTCCATGATCGCCGACATCTTTTCGGCCTCACGGGTGGAGACTTCCCGCACCTCACCCAGCGCCTGCTTCACGGGCTCCGGCTGCCGATCAGTCTTACCGAACGCCTCGGCCGCCATGCCGGCGATCCGGCTGCCGATCGAGCCCTGCTCCCGCGACGCGAGCTTGAGCCGCTTGACGAACGTGCTTCCCTCGAGCCGCGCCATCACCGCCGCCAAATCGTCGGCTACCTTGGCGAACTCCGCGAGCAACTGCTCCTGGGCCGCGATCGCGCCGTCGAGTGCTTCGTCAGCGGCGGGCTCGCCCTCTGGCTGTGGTGACGTGCCTGGCGGTGACACGCCCGCCTGTGTGGTCGGCAGGCCAAGCCGGCCCGCGGCCCCGCCCCCGCCTCCCGGCTTTTTATCGCCCGGCTTTTCGTCCTTCGGCTGCTGCGACGACTCGACGTCGACCACCTGTGGGACGGGCGGGGGGGGCTGTTCGCCAGCGGCGGCCGCTTCGCCTCCGCTCGACTGGTTTCGCTCTTCGCCCACCTTCGGCGGCTGCTCACCCGACGAACCGGTTTTCCCGTCGGCGGTTTTCCCGTCGGCGGGTTCTCCCGCCAGTTCGCCCGGCGTGGGCTGGCTCCCCTCCTGCCCCGCACCTGGCTTGCCTGTGGCAAGCCTCGCGGCCGCCGCCTTCTCGAGCAGTTCCGCCACGGACGGCATCCGGTTCTGTGCGATGTCCGCAAGCGTTTGGATGTCCTCGGCGAGTTGTTCCAAGGTCGCCGCTTCAAACTCGGAGTTCTTGAGCGCCTCGCGGACCAGTTCGCCGCCCTCGTCGACGAGCCGCTCGAGCCGACGGGCGTTGGCCTGCTCGGCGGACGCCTGCGCCTCCAGCCGGGCTCTCGTCTCGCTCGACGCCAGCTGTTCCGCGGGCAGCGCGCGGAGCTCCTTGTTGGCCGCGAGCAGGCCCATCTCACGGTCACGGACCTCGCTCGCCTGCTGGCGAAACTGCTGTAGCCGTGTGTTCAGCACCAGCGCGTGCTCCGCCCGATCGAGCACGTACAGGAGCAGGGGTGATGAATAGACACGGGCCCGGCCGGGCAGAAAATCCTCCGCGAAGGCCCGCAGGGCAATCCGCTGCGGCCCAATGCCAAGCGCCTCCGGACAGAACGTCGCAGCCGCGTCGAGCGACTCGACGTCACCTCCGCCGGCCCGCAAAATCCGTTCCCCCTGCTCGACGCTCGCCGCATCAGCCGCCGCGCCGGCCTCGGCGAGGCCCTCCCAGACGAGGCCGACCCTCCGGACGCCGAAGTCGTCACGGGCGGCCACCTTGAACTTGAGCGTGTCGGTGTTGAGGAGAATGCCGCGGGTCTGCGGCACGTCCAGCATCACCACAGTGGGCGACTCGTCGGTGCGAGCCGTGATCACAAGTTCGAGCGGCTCCGCGCCAGCGAGACCCTCGCAGTCGCGCCACGTGATCGTCATCGGCGAGTCGGCGTCGACAAGTCGCTCTGGTGTGCGGATCACGGCGGCCTCTGGCTCGACCTTCACCCCGTCGACCGTCGCCGCCGCGAGCGTGCGGCTCGCGGTCGCCACAACGGCCACAGAACTGCCTTTCACGGGGGCCAGCGTGCCGCCGCGGACATCCTGCCGCTTGACTCCCGTTCGCTCGAGATACCCAGGCAGCGTGACCTCGGCCTCGAGGGTCACAAGGACCGGCCGGTACATGGGTTCAATCCGTACCCGCCGCCGCACGTCGCCCACGGCAAGCGCCAGCGTGCCGTCGGCAAGCTGCGGCGGCAGCACGAAGGCATAGCCCTGATCGTCTCGCGCCGCCGTGAGTGGTCGCTGCCCGCCGATCCGTGCAGTGGCCTGGGCTGGCCGCCAGTGCGTGTCGTCACCGAGGGCCACCTCGAGCGTCGCCGGTTCACCGTGCGGCACCACGAGCCGAGCAGGCAAGAGCCCGATGCGGGCAAACGTGTAGCGGTCGATCGCCCTCCACGGGGTGAGCAACCGCGCCCAGGAGTTGGCCGCGGCCTCGGGCGCAAGCGCGGCGACCGCCACCGCCACCGCCACGGGAAGGGCGGCGAGGGTTGCCCACAGCCAGGGGCGTGCGGGGGGCAGCGCGCGACGGAAATCGCACGACCGCGACCGCTCCGCCACCTGCGCGACGGCGGCCTCGCAGAGGGCCCGCGACTGACCGCCCGCTCCGGCACTCCGCACGATCTCAATGATGCCGAGGAGTTCGTCGCCCATCGAAGGAAACCGCCGGCCGATGAGACGTGCTACGTGATCAAAACTGCGATGCCGCCAGACCCAGCGATGCAGCGCGATCGGGATCGCAGCGCAGGCCGCCCCCGCGCCGGCGCCCACCGCGAACCTGGCCCACCGGGGCGTGTCGAGCAGGCGGTCGAGAATGAACAACACCAAAAACCCACCGGCGATCCCGCAGATCGCGCCGCAGCAGGCCTCAAACATCTTGATCCGCCGGACGAGCCCGCGGAAGGCCGCGAGCCGCTGCTCAAGGTCGGCGGGCAGGACGACTTCTCGGCCCAGCCCAGATCGGGCGTCAGTTGTGTTCATGAGAGCTTCCTCGTGGCGTGTTGTCGCGCCTTGTGCCCGGCGGCTGGTCCTCGAAAAACAGGTCCTCGAAAAGCATGGCCATCAAACGAGCCCCTGCCGCTTGCGTCCCACCCAAAAGAGCCCCAGAAGCCCAACGAGCACGGCCGCGACCAGCGGATGACTCCAGAGTTGTAGCCGCCGCACCGCCGGTGGTGGATCGGGAAGCGCCGCGAGCGCGTCGATGAGGCTGGGAATTTCCTCCGACCGGACGACGCGACCTCTGGTCACCTGGGCGATCTCCGCGAGCACCTCGGGCCGCGCGGCCCTGCCGATACCTTCCTCGATAGAACCCTGCACGAAGATCGAGGCCTCGAGCGTGTCGCCGGTCTCTTTGCAGGAGAGGAGCACGTCGTGCTGCCCGGGCTCGGCAGGCCTGAAGCTTCCTGAGAACACGCCCCACTCCCCGTCGCCCGCTGGCGGCGTGAACCGCACCGTCTCCTCCGCACCCGATGGGGCGCGGATCCTCGCCGCCACGTCACCGCGGGCAAGTGGCTCGCCACTCGCCTCTGCGATCCGCGCATCGATCGCGATCGACTGACCCAGTTGGGGCTGCTCCGGTGCGAACGACAGGCTCATGCGTTCACCTTTGGCCATGTTGCGCCGGTAGGCCATCCAGCGGACGACTTGGCCCCAGAACCGATAATGATACTTGTCCTCCACCCCCTTCCGCCACCGCCAGGCGCCGTCGGTGGCCATGAACAGCACTTTTCCCGCACCGAACGTGCGGGTGATGAGCAGGGGAATGCGGCCATATTCGTTGGTGGCGTCCTCGTGGACGGCGAGCACCTCGCTGCCCGCCTTGGCCCGGAGCACGGGGCCATACCATTGCGCGCCCGGCAGGCTCTCCCAGACGGCGACGTTCTCGCCTGCGGAGTCGGCGAGTTTCGTGAGCAGGCTCTTGCGGCCGGCCTCGGTGAGCACAAGCCGCCGCGGACCGTCGGTGGCCACGCCATCGGGCCGGGCGACGTCGATGACCACGGGGCAGAGTTCCTCGAGCGGCGTGCCGACGAGCGACACCTGCTCACCCCGCCAGCCGGGCATGAAGACGAGTCCGCTGGCCTGGTATTCGACGAGCCCCTTGAGCAGCCGGCAGTCCTCCTCGGTGAGCTGACCATTGCCCACGCCGACGTCACCGAGAAACACGACGTCGTACTGCGTGAGTTCGTCGAGACCCGCGGGGAACGTCCGGATGTAGTCCTTGTTGCCACCCCCCCGCTTCGAGAGCCCCGGCTGGAAGAGCAGGCACGACACATCGATGCCAGGATCGCGAGCCAGCGCGTTACGGAGATAGCGATACTCCCACCGCGGCACGCTCTCGACGACGAGGACCTTGAGCTTCTCCTGTCGCACGACGATCGGCGCCGTGCGTGCATTGTTGTCAGGCAGGAGCTCCCCCTGCTCCACGGGAACGGTCAGTGTGACCGTGTAATCGCCGATCTCGGGGGGCGTCCACGAGATCCACTCCGAGACGGTCGCCATCGGCGGGATGCGGACCTCCTTCAACAGCTTCGCGCCGCTCGACGGCGTCAGCGTCGCCACCACCACCCGCTCGGTCGGCAGCGATGAGACGATCGTGAAGGGCACGCGAACCGGCTTGCCCGCCACGCCCATGGTGGGGCAATCAAGGCTCACGAGTTCGAGATCGGGAAGTTTGATCGCGCTGCCGACCGGCACGGCGTAGACCGGCACCTGCGCGAGCCTGAGAGCCTGCGCCGCGTCGAGCGGCGGCGGCCCCTTGTTCCAGTCGCCATCGGAGGCGAGCACCACCGCCCGTAGGGCCGCGAACCGCTCGAGAGACTTTTCCAGCGGGTCGCCCAGGTCGGTGCCGGTGCCCGGCGCCGCTGGGGAAAAGGGCTCGACCACCACGTTGTACCGCGTCGCCAGCGCTGCCCAGAACTCACTCGCGGCGAGGGGCGCCACGGCGTCGCGCCTGGACCGCGGGCCGATTGCCGACCCAGAACCGCTCGACACGACATCTCGCGTGTCCATGCTCCGCGACGCATCCCAGAGCACCACGACCGAGGGCTTCTCGTCGGGCCGATACTCCTCGACCCATTCGGGCTGATTGAGGAGGACCGCAACAACGCTGGCGATAAACAGCCGCAGCAGTTCGACGAGCCCGGTGCCGATGGCAAAGCCGCTCCGCCGCCACGTCAGGAAGGCGACGACCCCGATCGCCGCGACCAGTGCAACCGACAGGCCGATCGTCCACGGCGTCGTTAAGAATCGGAGGCCACCGATGGGGTTCACGCGGCGGCCCCCGCAGGTGGAAAACCAGCCACTGGGGCCGCGGCGGCCGTCCGCCTCGGTAGGCTCAGGAGGCCTTCGCCGATGAGTGCCAAAAGCATCGCGGTTAGACACACCCGCCAGATCTCCTGCACGATGCTGTCCGCCGCCCCGGCCCGGCCGGTGATTCGCGCGAAGCTCAGGCCGCGAAAGAGCGCGTCGGTGCGGTCGTCGCCCACGGCGGCCGCTGCGTCCTCGGCGGCCGGACGGTTCACGGCGATGAGCCGGTCGCCGGCCTGAAACACGCCGGCATGCAGGCCGGCTTCCGTCGACGCGCCGCCGGCCGGGCCCGCAAGCCGCGTCCACGCAGGGCTCGCTGCGGCGAGCGCGACGGCCGCGGGCCCCGCTTCGAGCTGTCGTGCCGTGCCGAGCACTCCGCGACCACGATCAATCGCCCGCTGCACCAGCGCGTAGAGCACGATCCCTTCGGCGGCAAGCGAGGAGTCGCGGGGTGCCGGCGTGGTCGCACAAAAGATGACTCCCTCGACCTCGGACGAACGGGCCACCAGCGGCAAGGCTCCGGGCAGCGAGGCCAGCGGCACCGCCTCGCCGACGACCGCGCATGACCGCCTCACCTCGAGCTCACCCAACGGCAGCGCACCCCCCGCGAGCGTATTGGCGAGCAGGTCCTGGTCGGTCCTCCAGGACTCGGGAGCGACGGCCGCGGCGTGGGTGGTCCACTCGCCCCACGACACGCCTGCGAAGGCGGCCGACGTCGGCACCTCGGGCGGAAAGAAGATGACCTGTCCACCGCGTTCGACGAAGGCCTGCACCGTTTCGGCAGCGGGCCCTTCCGGCAGAGCCGCCTGCCAGAGCAACACCGCGGCGTCACCCCACGCCGCCGCGGCGAGGCTGCCGGGAGCGAGGGCGTCGACCGTCGACACCGCGTCCTTCTCCGGGGCAGTTCCCGCCACGAGTTCCAACACCCGCCGCACGGCTGGATCGTCGGCCAGCACGAGCGAACGCCGTGGGGCTGGCTCATCGTAGGCGAAGAAAAAATCGTTGTCGGCGGGGTCGGAGTCGGCGGGAATCGAGACCGTACCCCAGCCGCGAGTGCCCGCGGCCCGCTCCAGCGGAACGACGTGGTTCTTAAGCACGGCCTCGCGTCCGGAAAGGTCGATATTCACGGCCGTGGTCACTCCACCGATCTCAAACGTGAGTGGCAGCATAAGCTGCGGACCCTCCTCGAGCCGCGACACCGAGACGGTGACGACGAGCTGGTGGTCGCGGCCCACGGTCTCGAGCCGCACGCCCCCCACGCGGACGGCGACGTTGCCGGCTGCCGCCGCCGGAAAGGAGAGGAGTTGGAATCTCACCTGCTGGGGAAGCTTCGCAAACGCGTCGCGGATGCCGCCCCAGGCGCCGTCATCGGGTCGCCAGTCGTTGGCCCGCTGGTCCGAGCAGATCCAGATCTCGGTCGTGCCCGCCCCGTTCTCGCGGATAAAATCGTAGGCCGTCTGCAGCAGGGCCGGAACATCGGCGGCCGCGGCAACGGGGCCGGCCGTCGCCAGTTCGGTGACCGCCTCGGGGCCTTGAACCTCGACGGGCCCCCGCACCGCGTCGGTGGCCAGCATGATCCGGCCGGGACCGAGGGTTCTGAGTGATTCCACAAGCTGCCGGCGGCCGGTGTCGAGCTTCGACTCGCCGCCGTCCGGGTCGCGGGCCTGCATGCTGGGCGAGCGGTCGAGCACTACGATCGCCGAGTCGGGCCGGCCGCCGCCGGCGAGCGCCAGCCAGCCCCGCGAAAGCGGCCGACCCACCGCGAGGATCACCGCCGCCACCGCCAGCATCCGCAGCATCATGATCAGCCAGTTCCGCAGCCGCGAATAGCCCCGCGAGAGCGCCTTGGCCGCGAGCAGAAACTGCATCGCCGCCCACGGCACGGTCTGGAACCGCCGCTGGTTGATGAGGTGAATGATCACCGGCAGGCCCACCAAGGGCAGCGCGACGAGCAACCAAGGCTGGAGAAACGTCATCGTAGCCCCCCCCCGGCCGCCCGACCCACCAGAAACCCTGCCACCGCCTGCTCGTAGGGCTCGCTGGTGAGGACGCGGTGATAGTCGACGGCCGATTCCAGCACGATCCTCTTCAGGTCGGCGAGGTAGGCCTCCACCGCCCTGTGGTAGCGGTCGGAGATGTCGATCGGGTCGGTGAAGATCGCCGCGGCCCCCTCCATGTCGAGAAACCGCGTCGGTCGCTGGAACTGAAACGCGATCTCCTGCTCATCGAGCAGGTGGAAGGCCGCGACGTCGTGCCGGCGGAACCGCAGGTGGCTGAACGCCGACGCCAGCGCCGCCACATCACAGAACAGATCAGACACGATCACGACCACAGCCCGCTGTCGGATCGTCTCGGCCAACTCGTGGAGCACCTCGGGGAGCCGCGTCGGTCCTGCGGGCCTGACCTCGTCGAGCATGTCGAACGCGAGCCGGAGATGCGCTGCGTTGCGTCGCGGAGGGAGCGTCTGCACGATGCCGTCGGCCACGCAGGAAATCCCGACCGCATCGCCCTGCTGTGAGGCGAGGTACGCCAGCGCCCCGCAGATCCGCCGGGCGACGTCGATCTTCGTCACCTCGCCCGAGGCGAAGTTCATCGAGCCCGAGGTGTCGAGGACAAGGACGAGCCGCAGGTTGGTGTCGGCCTCGTACTCCTTGACGTAATGGCGGTCAGACCGGCCGAACGCCCGCCAGTCGAGCCGGCGAAGATCATCGCCCGGCACGTACTTACGGTATTCCGCAAACTCCACGCTCGAACCGCGGTGTGGGCTCGCATGCCGCCCCGACACGCTGCCCACCATCGGACGCCGCGCTACCAGTGGCACCGCGGAGAGCCTCGCGAGCACCTGCGGGTCGAGAAACGATCGCGGCTGACGGTCGGTGAACATGCGGCTTACGGAAAATCCCAAAGGTGCGGTGCGATGGTATGGAGTGCCCGGCGATCGAATGGGCCAAGGACTTGGGGGGCTTGCTCTACGTGTTGTCAGCCCACCTGCTCCTCGATGGTCTCCTTCACAAGGCGGCCGACGATCTGCTTGGCGTCGATTCCCTCGGCCTGCGCGGCGAACGTGGTGATCAGCCGGTGCGTGAGCACCGGCGCCGCCACCGCTTCGACGTCTTCGAGGCGGACCATGTAGCTGCCCGAGATCGCGGCCCGCGACTTGGCACCAAGCACGAGGTTTTGCACGGCCCGTGGCCCAGCGCCCCAGGAGACGAGAGGCTTGAGCCAGGCCGGCGCCGACTCGCCCCGCGGCCGCGTCTTCCGCACGAGCTTGGCGGCAAAGCGGTAGATGTGGTCGGGCACTGGCACACGACGCACGAGTTGCTGATAGTCGATGATCTCGGCTGCGGTCATCACGTGAGCCAGGGCGGGGGCCAACTCGCCGGTCGTCGTCCGCGCGATCGCCACTTCCTCTTCCTCGTTTGGATAGTCGAGCTCGATCAGGAACATGAACCGGTCGAGCTGAGCCTCCGGCAGCGGATAGGTGCCCTCCTGCTCAACGGGGTTTTGCGTCGCGAGTACGAAGAACGGCGGGGCGAGTTGCGAGGTCTTGCCGACCACCGTCACCTTGTGCTCCTGCATCGCCTCGAGCATCGCCGCCTGCGTCTTGGGCGGCGCGCGGTTGATCTCGTCGGCGAGAACGATGTTCGCGAACACCGGACCAGGAACAAAGTGGAACTCCCGGCGGCCGTCGGCCGTTTCCTGGAGGATATCGGTGCCGGTGATGTCCATCGGCATCAGGTCGGGGGTGAACTGGATGCGGCTAAAGTTGAGCGAGACGGTTTCTGCCAGCTTGCTGACCAGGAGCGTCTTCGCGAGGCCCGGTACCCCCATCAAAAGCGCGTGCCCCCGGGCAAACAGACAAATGGTCAGCCGCTCGATTGTCTCCTCTTGGCCAATGATCACCCTGCCCAACTCCTGCTTGAGCCGCCCGTAGACGGAACGCAGCCGGTCGAGCGCGGCCACGTCGTCGGCATTGAGGTTGGTCGCTGGAGGAGACGCCGATGCGGTTGTCATGGAGTGCCTCTGAGGTCCGCGGGACGAGCACGGTCGTACATCGACTGCCAACGCCCGCCCTCAATAATAACTCTAAAAGAGGCCGCCGTCTCGGTCGCCTCAGCCGCGATCCCGAAATCATCGGTATTTTAGCCTACGCAGCGGCGCGGACGGCGGCTTCGTCGGCCGCCCGCTCGGCGGGCCGCGGCATGGCGACGGGGGGAAAGAGTGTTCGCTGACGGTGCCGACCCGACACCGCGGACCAGATATCGAGGAACCGCTCGACCGTCTGGTCACCAAACCGCCGGCGGCGGCCGTAAACGAGGATCTGGCTCGGATTGAGAAACAGCCGGGACCGACCACGGGCGATCAACTCGCGATGGAACGTCGCATGCTCGAGATCGTCAATGGCATAACGGCCGGCTCCGTAGGCATCCATTGTGTAGATGCCGAGGCCGCCGAAGCACGATGTGACCGGGACAAGCGGCTCTCCGCGACCGTAGACGAGGCCGCCGGCCGAGGACGTTTTCAGCGGCGTGAGGGCGTCGTCGAACCGCAGCGCCCAGGTGTCGTATTGCCGCAGCGCATTCATGGCGAGATGGTCGCGGCGGTAGACAAGGCCATTGGAGCCGACAAAGTCCCAACCGTGATGGCCGAAACTGTTGGCGATGCCGTCGACGCTCCAGCCGCCGAGGACGTCGAGGTCGATGAGGATCGTGAAATCGAAGCGACCACAGCGGGCGAGCACGTCCTCTTGGCAACGGTGGCGGTAGAGGGCCATCCGTTCGGCTCGCGCGAGGCAGCGGGTGGTGGGATTGACGGGGTCGCGGAGATCGTCGCAGGTGATGTGCACGCGGGAATTGGACCGCGTCCACCCCCGCAGGAGAGACCGGGTGTCATCGATCGAATCATTCTCGTAGACGAAGACGCGGTAGTCGGCGAACCACCGGCCCAGCTCCTCGATGCGTCGGATGGTCAGCGGCAGGACGCCGCCGACGTTCCGCGCCAGACCCGCAATCGCGACCCGCGACTCCCCCATGGCGGCGTAGCCGCGGCGGCAGGCGAGTTGAAAGTCGTCGCCGGTTCCCATGACCGGGGGGAACGCGTGCTCGGGAAACACGCTGCCCAGGAAATCGGCCCCCTCGCTCCGCGGTGGCTGGGCACGGTGGATGCGGTAGCAGGTTTGCGGCTTCATCGGGAAACCGGGCGGTTGTGCGCGAGGTTCATGGCCGAGTGGCGTGCCATGCGCCGTAGCCGGCGAAGGAGGCCGCGGCCGAGGACGGAGGCGACAGCCGGGGTCATCCCGAGCCGCCTGACGGCGCCCCGGCCGCCGCCACTGGTGTGGCGGTCGAGGAGCGTTTCAGCGAGCTCGAGAAACCGGCCGGCGACGTGCCGCGCGTCCCAGTCGGCCGTAGCCCGCGCGCGTGCCCGCGTCGCAGCCGCGGCGACGGCGCTGCCGTCACGGGCCAGGCGGGCGAGAATCTTGCCGGCGGCGGCGGCGTCGGCCCGCGGCACAAGCCAGCCATCGACGCCGGCGTCGATCATCTCCGGCAGTCCGCCGACGGCCGTGCCCACCGCGGGCACGCCGCAGGCCATCGCCTCCATCACGGTGTTGGGCAGGTTGTCCGCGCGGGTCATCGTGAGGTGGATGTCGCTGGCGTGAATCGCCTCGATGACCCCCGGTTCGTCGAGCGTGCCGAGATGCCGCACCGCCACGCCCTCGATCGTGGCCGTGCCAGCCCCGTAGGTGAGCACGAAGGGAGACGGGCCTGTATACCCAGCATCGTGGAGCAGCGCGGCCATCGCCGCGATCGCAGCCGCAGCCTCGCGGACGCCCTTGCGATCTTCATCAAGCGACACACTGCCGAGCAGAATGCCCAGCCCTTCCTCGGGCAGGCCGAGCCGACGACGAACCGCCCGCCGATCGGCGGCAGGCGCATACCGCTCAAGGTCGATACCGTTGGGAATCACGTGACTCTCGTGCATTCGTGGATCGAACACGCTCGACCGCGCGAGCTCTCCGGCGAGCCAGCGACTCACGCTCACGAACACGATGGGCACGCCCCGCAGCCGACGAACGGCGAGGGCCAGGGCGCGGCGGGGCGACTCCGCGAAGGCCGCGGAGAGCTGCGGGCACGAGTCGCAGCCGGTGGTGAAGCCGTCGCACCCGAAGGCGTAATGGCAGCCGCCCGTGAAGGCCCGCTGGTCGTGCAGCGTCCAGATCACGGGCTTACCTGAGTCAACAAGCCGCCGAATCGACTCGGGTCCGAGGAATCCTGCAACCCAGTGGACGTTCACGAGGTCGGCCGCTGCCACAGCAGGATGAGCCGACACGTCCCACGCCGGCCAGTCGGTGGTGAACATGGTGTTACTGACGTCGGACCGTGCGTGCCTGACGATCCGCCGCACGCGCCGCTCGAGCGGCACCCGTTCTCCGACCACGGCAGCGCGGGTGACCACGTCGACCTCGGCGCCTCGGGCACGCAGGCCCGCCGCCAATCGCTCCATCGCGATCGCGGCCCCGCCCGCATGGCCACCCTGCGTGCTCAGGCAGGCAACGCGGATCACCGCCGCGCCGTCCGAGCCAGGAAGGAAGCCGTGAGCCGCCTGCGTGATCATGGCCGCACCGCTTCCATAAAGAGGGAGTCGGGCTTGTGCGGCCGAGCCTCGGCGTCGGCATCGAGTTCGTACCCTGCAAATCCTGGGATCGCCGATTCGGCTGGGCCGATGCGGCGGGCCGCGGTGAAGCCGGTGGCGGCCAGCATGTCAGCGAGCGAGATGCGGTCATACATCCACTGGTGCCGCTCGCCGCGGGCGGCGAACCGCAGGGCCTCGCCGGCCGCGACGGGATCTGCCATGAGGATCGACTCGGGAGCGGCGGCCGCCGTGCCTTTGCGGGCGCGGTCGCCGGCCAGCGCCGTCATCGCAGCGGTCGCCTCGGTGCCCAACCGCGACTCAATCAGGTCGCGGCACGGGATCGGATCGCACGACCACCAGCGGCGCATAATTCCGCCGGATCGGCCACGGACGAGTTGATCGAGCATTTCGACGGTCATCCACCGATGCCGCCAGCGGGCTTCCTCTCCGCCGTCCGGCACCGCGTCGAGGCTGTCGAGATAGGCCCGTACGATGCCCTCAAGGTCTGGCACCACGATCCGCACGATGCCGCCGGGCGCGAGCACCCGATGTGCCTCCCGCAGGAGACGATCGGCCTCGACGGGTGCGAGATGCTCGATCACATGCGACGCGTAGACCGCCGTGAACGACGCCGCGGCGAAGGGGAGCGGCCGCCGAAGATCGACCGCCAAGACATCGGCAGCAGACGGCACGAGGTCGGCGTTGGTCCAGTCGGGATGGCGGCGGCGGCCGCAGCCGAGGTTGAGCAGCGGCGTCACCGGAGCCGCTGGCCGGCGGCCGCGCATGGCAAGCGTCGAGAACTGCAGCATGCCGTCTTCTCCGGTATCCGTTCGCCGGGCGCCGCCCTCAGGGATCGATCTTCACACCGATCCGACCCGTGGTGTCGATGCGGTTCAAGAGCATGCGGCCGCCGTTTCGGGAAAAATACTCGTCGACGGCCTGCCGAGCGCCCTGCCAATGTCCGTAGTCATCGATGATCAGCACGCCCCCGACGGCGAGCCGCGGGTAGAGATGCACCAGTTCGTGTCGCGTCGACTCATACCAGTCGGTGTCGAGGCGGAGGATCGCGATCCTGTCGGGCGCCTCGTCCGGAATGGTCTCCTCAACGCGACCTCGCACGAACCGCACGTCCGTCTCCGAGTAGCCGCTGGCGAGCACATTGCGGCGAACCTCCTCCAGCGGACTTCGAGCCCAGACGATGCCCGTCTCCCGGTCCTCGGCGGCCATGAGGTTGGCCGCGTGAACGCCCCTGCGGTCACGATCCTCCGCGCCAGGAGGAGGCATGCCGTCGAATGTGTCGAAGAGGTGCAGACGGCGGCGCTCGCCGAGTTCCAGGAGCGTCCGCGCGACGGCCAGCATGCTGCCCCCACGCCACACGCCACATTCCACGATGTCGCCGGCAATAGCGTGGCGCGAGACGTGTCGCACGGCCTCGACAAGCGCCGCGATCCGCTCCGGGCTCGTCATCGTGAACGGAGCGACCTCACGACAGACCGCCGTCACGGAAGGATCAAAGTCCGGCGGCAGCCGGCGGGGCCGGTCGGTTGAACGGAGAAAACGCGGTATGCGAATCATGGATCACGCCAAGCATGAGCGGCGGGGGAGTAAGCCCGGAGGGCTATCCCACACCGGGGCCGTCCGTCGCAAGCCCGATGGCGGCGCGCGGTCCGCGGTCCGCGGCCAGACAGCCCAGCCTGCGCAGGCTGCGTTCAATAGCTCGCAGGGGCCGGCCACGACCCGCGCGTGTGGACCGCCCATCGCACGACAGACGCGGCCGCAGGCCAAAGACCAGCGGCTAAAGAGCGCATCTCCCTTGGGTGGAGCGGCGAGATGGCATCTTTGAGGAGGGAGGCAAGGGGGTCGGCGAACGCTCTTAGGAGCGTCGGGCCGCCGCGG
>JBBDNW010000131.1:0-3717 GCA_040877375.1 Pirellulales bacterium
GCCACCCGGATTCCCATCGCTCGCGCTCCGGGCTTTTTGGGGGCCGGGGCAGCGGATGCCGGATACCATTGCATCGCGATTCCACGGCGGCTATCACGAACTCCTGCTCACCCTTTCGCGACGCGACCCCGTCATGAATGCCACGCCGCTGCTCTCGACCCTTCTCGCCGCTATCCACGACGAGAATCTCGAAGTGATCCTCATCGGCAACGCAGCCGCCGCCATGCACGGCGCACCGGTCACCACACTCGACTTCGATTTCATGTTTCGCGAGACTGCAGCGACTCTCCGCAAGCTCAAGCGGGTGGCGGCCCGACTCGAGGCGACGATCCTGCGGCCCTTCTACCCCGTCTCAAAACTCTACCGAATGGTCGATGACGCCACTGGATTGCAGGCCGATTTCATGCCCGTGATTCATGGCGTGCGGTCCTTCGAGGGGCTGCGATCGCGGGCCGTCGCGCGGCAGGTGGGCCGCATGGCGTTGCTCGTGGCCTCGATCGAAGACATCATCGCCAGCAAGCGGGCCGCGGGCCGTGAACGTGATCTGGCCGTGCTGCCTGTCCTTGAGAAGACACGGGATGCAATGAGCGGCCTCGAGACGCCCGCTCGAAAGCGGGCACGCCCGCGGCGGAAGCGAGAGTGAGCCATGAACATACGCCGCAAGCCGGCTCAGGCACGAGGCGACGCCGCCCGCAAGCGAGCCCTCGACGCGCTGGCCGTGGAGAGTGATCGGCAGCTCGACGAACTCATTCGCCGCCGGCTGTCGCTTCCGCTTGAAAAGCGCATGAACTTCCTCCGGAAGCGGCTCCCGGGCGGCGGCAGCTGCCTCTGACCCATCGCTCGCGCTCCGGGCTTTTTGGGGGCAGCGCGTGCCGGATGGGCCGGCCTCCCGTCAGGAAGCCCCAAGCGCGAGCGCGGGGAATACGCCCCCCACCCCAACCCGCTCCCCGCCACCACCGCGCCCGCCGCGCGTATACCCATCGCTCGCGCTCCGGGCTTCTTGGGATACGATCACGGGGTGAACGCCGCCACCGCACGCCCGATCGTCCGCATCGGCTTCTGGGACGACTTCGACACGCGGAGTTTTCTCTCGGCGCACGACTGCGGCTCGCGAGCGACGTCGGCCATGCTTGACGAACTCGTAGCCCGCAGCCGGATACATACCGACTCGCCTACATCCCGGGCTTCTATCCGCACATGGCCCCGGTGGCGATGCGGCACGTGGCGGCGCTCAATGGCGTCGTGCC
Source organism: Pirellulales bacterium (assembly GCA_040877375.1). GTDB lineage: Bacteria > Planctomycetota > Planctomycetia > Pirellulales > UBA1268 > QWPN01. The sequence goes on from JBBDNW010000131.1 coordinate 1,248, forward strand.
GCCGCGGATCGCCGATGGCTTCCGCTACCTCGAACTCGGCTGCGGACTGGGCCGCTCGTTGACGACGCTCGCCCGGAGCACAAGCGACAGGCATACTGGCGGCGACCGCTGTAGCGGCCCGCAGAACCGATCGCGGCCTTGCCAAAAGAATGCACGCATGTATACTCAATTGGCGATTCTTATGGAGGTGGCTCATGACGCTCACGATAGATGTCGAACTCCCCAACGATCTGGAGAAATGCCGGTTGCCGGCTGCCGTTCAGCAGCGACTCGACCGACTTCTTGATCAACAGGATTCGGGCCTCGCTCTGAGCGACGACGAGCGGAGTGAAGCGGAAGGCCTCGTCGATCTCGCTGAGTTTTTGACGCTTCTCCGCATGCGAGCGGAGAGGCTTGCAAAATGACGCATGTGCCTGCGGCGATGAAGTTGCAGGTGGAGCAGCGAGCAGGCGGGAAATGTGAGTATTGCCACCTTTCTCAAGCCGGACAGGAAGCTCGATTTCATGTGGATCACATCCTCCCGTCCATGCACGGCGGTCACACGATCCTCGACAATCTGAGTCTCGCTTGCGTTTCATGCTCGCTCCGAAAGGGAGCAAAAACCGAAGCCGTCGATCCCGCATCCGACACTCTGGTTCCCATTTTTAATCCACGGCAAGATGATTGGTCAGCGCACTTTCGCTGGGAGGAGTGCCATCTTCAGGGACTCACGACATCAGGAAGAGCAACCGTGGCGGCACTGCGAATCAACAGGCCGCTGATCCTGGAGATACGACGCGAGGAGCAGCTACGTGGTAGGCACCCGTTCTGATTTCTCGACGAGCAATGCCGACCATCGCACGGTTCTGCGGGTATGCGTGAAGAACTAGCGGCCCGGACGCGCGGCGCGGGCCCGTTTGGCGTGGAGGCCGTATTCCCCGCGCTCGCGATTGGGACTTCCTGTCGGGAGGCGGCACCGACGCGGCCACCCGGATTCCCATCGCTCGCGCTCCGGGCTTCTTGGGATACGATCACGGAGTGAACGCCGCCACCACACGCCCGCACGTCCGCATCGGCTTCGCCGGCTTCTGGGACGACTTCGACCCGCGCGACAACTTCCTGACGCGGATCATCGCCCGCCGCTATGACGTGGCCATCTGCGACCGGCCCGACTTTCTCTTCCACTCCTGCATCGGCCGCGGACGCCACGACCACCTCGCGCACGACTGTGTGCGGATTTTCTATACGGGCGAAAACGTCGCCGCCGACTGGCTCTCTACCGACTGGGCCTTCACCTTCGAACACGACCCACACCCACGGCACTTCCGGCTGCCCCACTGGCCGTTTCGCGTGGACCCGCCCGATCTCGTGAAGCCGGCAGACTTCGATCCCGACCGCGTGCTCGCGGAGAAGACGCGGTTTTGCGGGTTTGTCGTTTCCAATCCCCTCTGCAAGGCTCGCAACGAGTTTTTTCGGCGGCTCTCCCGCTACAAGCCGGTCGACTCCGGAGGCAAGGTGATGAACACGATCGGCCGTCGCGTGGCCGACAAGCAGGCCTTCCTCGCCGACCACCGCTTCACGATCGCGTTTGAAAACGAATCGTACCCCGGCTACACGAGCGAGAAGATCGCCGAGCCGATGCTCGTCAACTCAATCCCGATCTACTGGGGCGACCCGCTGATCGGCCGCGACTTCGACACGAGGAGTTTTCTCTCGGCTCACGACTGCGGCGCGCGAGCGACGTCGGTCATGCTCGACGATCTCGTCGAGCGGGTGGTGGCGGTGGACCGCGATCCCGACCTGCTGCGGACGCTGCTCGCACAGCCGTGGTATCAGGGCAACCGCGTGCCCCGCTCGGCCGACGCCGACGTGCTTCTCGAGCAGTTCACGCGGATCTTCGAGACGCCCATCGAGCCGGTCGCCCGACGCCGGGGCATCGCCCGACTCGTGCGGCTCGACCGGCTTCCCGACGCGGTGCGCAGCATCCGGAACCGCCTCCGCCGCAAATACCGCAAGTGGACCGCCACCGCGTAGACTTTCCGTGCGCGTGCCGGATGGGATCGCGTGACGATCGGAGTCGCGTGACGATCGGAATCGCACCCCGCATGGGATCGCGTGACGATCGGTCCGCACCCCGCATGGGATCGCCTCCCGTCAGGAAGCCCCAAGCGCGAGCGCGGGGAATCCGGCCGCCATGCCAAACCGCTCCCCGCGACCGTCGAAGTGGCCACCCGTATTCCCATCGCTCGCGCTCCGGGCTTTTTGGGGGCTTTCTGACGGCACGCCTGCCGCAAATGGGCTTTCACGGGCGGAGGTTCGCGGGATAGGCTTTCCACGTTGTTTCCCGTTTTCGCGAAAGGATTCGCCATGCGTCTCGCTGCTCTCTCGTGCCGGGGCCTCGCCGTCGTCGCGAGCCTCGCCTTTGTGCACTCCCCTGTCGCTGCACAGATGCAGATGAGCGGCGGCCAGGCCGAACTGCAGACCGTCAACT
>JBBDNW010000132.1:0-1312 GCA_040877375.1 Pirellulales bacterium
GGCTTCGACGGCTCGAGCATCCGCGGCTGGCAGGCGATCAACGAGAGCGACATGCTCCTCGTGCCCGTGCCCTCAACCGCGGTCGTCGACCCCTTCGCGTCGATCCCCACGCTCGTGATGATCTGCATGGTGCAGGATCCGATCACCCGCGAAGACTATTCCCGCGACCCGCGGAACATCGCCAAGAAGGCGGTCAACTACCTGAAGAGCACCGGCATCGCCGACACCTGCTTCATCGGCCCGGAAGCCGAGTTTTTCGTGTTCGACGACGTGCGGTTCGACCAGAACGCCCACGAGGGCTATTACCACCTCGATTCGAGCGAGGCCGAATGGAATCGCGGCCGCGTTGAGGGGCCAAACCTCGGCTACAAGCTGCGGCACAAGGAGGGCTACTTTCCCTGCGCCCCCTCCGACCAGCTGATGGACGTCCGCAACGAAATGATGCAGACGATGATCCACTGCGGGATCGACGTCGAGGCTCAGCACCACGAGGTGGCGACGGCGGGCCAGTGCGAGATCGACATGCGGTATCAAGAGCTCGTCCGCATGGCCGACCAGATGTGCCTCTACAAGTACATTGTGAGAAACGTCGCCCGCCGCTACGGCAAGACAGCCACGTTCATGCCCAAACCGATCTACGGCGACAACGGGTCCGGCATGCACACCCACATCTCGCTTTGGAAGGAGGGGCATCCGCTCTTCGCCGGCACGGGCTACGCCGGCCTCTCCGAGATGGCGATCCACGCGATCGGCGGCATTCTCCGCCACGCCCCGGCGATCCTCGCGATCTCAAACCCCACGACCAACAGCTACAAGCGGCTCGTGCCCGGCTATGAGGCCCCGGTGAATCTCGCCTATTCGCAGCGGAATCGCTCAGCCAGCTGCCGGATTCCGATGTATTCGGCGAGCCCCAAGACGAAGCGGGTGGAGTTTCGCTGTCCCGATCCGACCTGCAATCCCTATCTCACGTTCTCGGCGATCCTGCTAGCGGCGATCGACGGCATCCAAAACAAACTCCACCCAGGTGAGCCGCTCGACCGCGACATCTACGACATGCCGCCGGAGGAGCTGGCCAACGTGCCCAAGGCACCGGCCTCGCTCGACGAGGCGCTCGACGCACTCGAGAAAGACTCCGACTTTCTGCTCCGCGGCGACGTGTTCACCGAGGACGTGATCACGACCTGGCTGAAGTGGAAGCGGGAGAAGGAGATCGACCCGATGCGGCTGCGGCCGCATCCGTACGAGTTCTGCCTCTATTTTGATGCCTGACGAGCCTTCCATGGCCTCGTCAGGCAGGGCCTCCGGCGACACG
>JBBDNW010000132.1:1412-3657 GCA_040877375.1 Pirellulales bacterium
TTTGATGCCTGACGAGCCTTCCATGGCCTCGTCAGGCAGGGCCTCCGGCGACACGGGTCGCCTGCGGCGGTAATCGCATCCCGCGATCCTTTGATGCCTGACGAGCCTTCACGATTCCGCGAAGGGGCTGCCCGTGCCCCGCGAGCCGGGCTCGGCGGCCAGCGGAGCCAGGATGGCGGAGCGCAGCCGGCGTGCAGAGAGCGAAGGGCAGGGATGCCCGCAGCGAACGTCCGGCTCCCGGGGCACGGGCAGTCCCGAGCCGCGTACCGCACGAGCCAGCGGCCAAGGGCCGAATTCCCTGAGGGCCACCCACGCGGGATCGCCTCCCCGGAGACGATGTCGCCCCCGCGACCGGCATCGCCTATTCTTTCTTGGTGCATCGTGCCCTGCTCTCCAAACCACGTGTGTCGCAAGAACCCATGTCTGACGAAATGCCCACCGGTGCCTCCCCAGTCGCCAAACCGTCTGCCGTGGAGGTCGCCAAGACCACAAGCAACTACCTCAAGGGCGATATCCCGCAGGAACTCGCCGACACGAGCCCTGGTTTCGGCAAGGCAAGCGTGCAGCTGCTCAAGAACCACGGCACCTACCAACAGGATGACCGCGAAGCCCGCAAGGCCCGCGAGGGCGCCAAGAGCCAACGCGAGATCTCCTTCATGATCCGCACATGCGTGCCCGGTGGAAAGCTCACAGCCGACCAACTCCTGTCGGCGATCGACATGGGCGATGAACTGGGCAATGGCACGATCCGGCTCACGACCCGCCAGGCGATCCAGCACCACGGCGTGGTCAAGGGCGACCTCAGGGGCTTCATGCAGCGGGTCCATACCAACCAGCTCACCACGCTCGCCGCCTGCGGCGATGTGGAGCGAAACATCATGTGCTGCCCGGCGCCGATCCACGGCGACCCCGTCCGCGATGAGATGCAGGTGATGGTCGATAAGCTCGCCCGGCACCTCGCACCACGAACGCGGGCCTACTACGAGATCTGGCTGACCGACCCCGACACCGGTGAGAAGACGCTCGCCGGCGGCACGTCGGGCGACAAAGACATCGCGCCGCAATCGGACGATGTCGAGCCGATCTACGGCCGCACCTACCTGCCGCGAAAGTTCAAGACGGCCTTCGCGCTCCCCGAAGACAACTGCGTCGATGTCTACGCCAATGATCTCGGCTTCTTGACGATTCACGAGCACGGGAAAATCCTCGGCTACAACGTCCTCGCCGGCGGCGGCATGGGCGTGACGCCGAGCGCCGCGAAGACCTTTCCGGCACTCGCCAAGCGGCTGGGGTTCGTGCCGCCCGAAGACGTGCTTGCGATCGCCGAGGCGATCGTGAAGGTGCAGCGCGACTACGGCAACCGCTGCGACCGCAAGGTCGCACGGCTCAAGTACACGATCCACACCATGGGCCTCGACGCCTTCCGGGCCAAGGTCGAGGAGTATTTCGGCAAGCCGCTCGCCCCCTGCCATCCGGCCGACGTCCACGGCTTCGACGACCACATCGGCTGGTTCCCGCAGGGCGACGGGACGTTCTTTTACGGCTTCAACGTCGAGAACGGCCGAATCCACGACAGGGGCGACTTCCGGCTGAAGACGGCCCTCCGGCGGATTCTCCGCGACATCAAGCCCGGCGTGCGGATCACGGCCCACCAGAGCCTGCTTTTTACCGACCTCGGCATCACTGACCGGGAGAGGATCGCGGAAATCCTCCACGCCCACGGCGTGAAGACCTCCGAGGAGATCAGCACCATCCGCCGCTGGAGCATGGCCTGCGTTGCCCTGCCGACCTGCGGGCTCGCGGTCGCCGAGAGCGAGCGGGTGTTGCCCGGGTTGATCGACGCGCTCGAACCGGAAGTGGCGAAACTCGGCCTCTCCCACGAGGCCTTCACGCTGCGAATGACCGGCTGCCCCAACGCCTGCGCTCGCCCCTACAACTCTGACATCGGCATCGTGGGCCGCACGCTCGGGAAGTACACGATCTTCCTTGGTGGCCGGCTGCTCGGCGACCGGCTCAACGAGCAGTACAAAGACGTCGTGCCGTTTGAGGATCTCGCCCGCGAAATCACGGCCGTGCTCGCCTGCTACAAAGCGGAGCGGCAGGTGAGCGAGACGCTCGGCGACTTCTGCCACCGCAAGGGCATCGAGGGCGTCCGCACGTGGGCCGACACGTGGCTCGCCAGTGCCGGCTGACGCCGCTTCCCGACAGGAAGCCCCAAGCGCGAGCGCGGGGAAGACGCCCGCCA
>JBBDNW010000133.1:0-20080 GCA_040877375.1 Pirellulales bacterium
GTGCTCGGGCGGCTACCGAAGCGCGAATCCACCCACAGATTCTGCTGAGGAGGCTCTTCTGTAAATCACCGGGACGGGCCTGGCATAGTGGCAAACTCTTTTTTGATGGTCCGACGTCCGCCTGTTGACCGACGTTGTTTGACGCACGCGACCCAGGAGGGCATGCGGTTCGCCCCATGGCTGGGGCTCGTCCTGGCTCCAGCACATCCTTGACGGAAATACTGTACGTGCGTATCATGCAGATGATGGCTGCGTCAGTCGACACACTCCGCTGCGAACCGGTCGAGAAGCCCGAGCCGGCTTGGGCAATCGCCACGCTTTTCCCTCCGCAGGGCGGCTGGAATGAAAGCGCGCACCTCTCGTTCACGGAGTCCCTCGGCCAGATGGTCGAACTGGTCGATGGCTCGATCGAGGTGCCCGCGATGCTCACCAAGACCCATCAGCAGGTGGTGCATGCCCTGCTCGCCCTGCTGCTCGAGTTTCTACGGGCCAACCGTGCGGGCGACGCCGTTGCCGCGCCATACCGAATGCGGCTCCGGGAAGCGACGTTCCGCGAGCCCGACATCGTCGCCTACACGGCTGACCATCTCAATCGGTTCGGAGAGCGGTTCGGCGAGCCTGCCGACGTCGTTATGGAGGTTGTCAGCGACGACGCGGCGAGCCGGGTGCGTGACTACGACGACAAACGCCGCGACTACGCCGCCGCGGGCGTGCCGGAATACTGGATCGTCGATCCCGCGGTAGGGCAGGTGATCGTGCTCACGCTGGCCGCCGATGGCTACGCCGTGGTTGGCGAGCACGGCCTCGATGGTGAGGCGAGTTCCCTGGTGCTGCCCGGTTTTACGGTCGGCGTCGGTGCGCTGCTGCGGCGGTAGACCCGGTGGGGCCGGTCTACCGTGACTGCGCTGGGAAAAAATCTGCCCAATCCGCCGACCCGCCCGCCTTCGCTTTCCGCCGTGGGCTAGGCTCATTACGATCCTGATCTCCCACTCGTGAAAGCATTCTTTCCCATGACCTCTTCGGCAGAGCCCGTCCGCGTCGGTGTTGTCGGCCTCGGCACCGTCGGGTCGGGCGTGGTCCGCCTGCTCGTCGAGTCGGCCGACCATATCACCCGCCAGGCCGGGCGGCCGATCATTGTGGAGCGGGCGGTCTGCCGCGATCCGGCCCGCGACCGGGGCTTGCGGCTGCCGGCCGACCGGGTGTCGACCGATATCAGCACCGTCTCCCGCGACCCGTCGATCTCGGTCGCTGCGCTGCTTGTCGGAGGCCTCGAACCGGCGCGGTCAATGATGGTGCAACTGCTCGAGAACGGAAAGGACGTGGTCACCGCCAACAAGGCGCTCCTGGCTGAGCACGGCCCGGAACTCTTCGACCTCGCCCGTCGCAAGGGCCGGTCGATCGCCTTCGAGGCGGCCGTCGCCGGCGGCATTCCGATCGTGGCCGCGATCGGTGAATGTCTGGCGGCCAATCGCATTGAGAGCATCCGCGGCATCTTGAATGGCACCAGCAACTTCATTCTTTCCAAGATGGAGGAGGACGGGGCCGGCTACGCGGAAGTTCTTCAGCTCGCGCAGGCCAAGGGCTATGCCGAGGCCGATCCCGCGATGGACGTCGACGGCACCGACGCGACCCAGAAGCTCGCGATCCTCGCGCACCTCGCCTTCGGCGTGTGGGTTCCATGGGGCGAGATCCCGCGGACCGGCATCGAGGGCGTGGATAGCGATCTGATGAGCCATGCCGCCGAACTTGGCTACCGCATCCGGCTGGTAGCGGTGGCCAGCCGCAGCGACGGTAAGCTCGCGATGCGGGTGGCGCCGGCGCTGGTGAAGATCGGCACGCCGCTCGCCGAGACGCGGGGCGCCTTCAACGCCGTGAGCATCGTCGGCGACGCTGTGGGCCGGATGTTTTTCCACGGCCTGGGCGCCGGCCAGATGCCCACCGCGTCGGCCGTCGTCGCCGACATCATCGACACCGTCGTGGGCCGCGCCGCGATCACTTTCCGTACCACCGGCGTGCTCGACGCCGACAGCCCGGCTGCGCGAATCAGCGGCATCGACATGACGGAGAAGCATTTTCTGCGGGTCTGCGTCAACGACCGGCCGGGCGTGCTCTCGCGGATCACGGGCATTCTGGGCGAGCACGGCATCTCGATCGCCTCGGTCATTCAGCACGACCCGTCCGGGGCGGCCGGCGGCGCGGTGCCACTGGTGATCATGACGCACGCCTGCGGCACGACGGCGATCCAGAAGGCTGTCGCCCACATCGACGCATCAGACGTCGTGACGGGGAAGAGCGTCTGCCTGAGCGTGCTCGACGACTGACGGCACCAAGGAGGGCCCCCTGTGAAATACCTGATCGTGATCCCTGACGGCGCTGCCGACGCTCCGCAGGCGTCTCTCGGCGGCAAGACGCCCTTCCAGGCGGCCCAGACGCCCGCGCTCGACGCGCTTGCCGCCCGCGGCTGCGTGGGGCTCACCAACCACGTGCCGGAGAGCCTCCCGCCGGGCTCCGAAGTTGCCTGCATGAGCCTGATGGGCTACGACCCGCTGGCCTTCTTCACGGGGCGTGCGCCGCTTGAAGCCGCCGCCCAGGGGATCACGCTCGGGCCCGATGACTGGGCCGTGCGTTGCAACCTCGTCACGATCACGGATCAGACGATGGCAGACTTCACTGCCGGCCACGTGACGACAGCGGAGGCAACGGAACTGCTCGCCGCGGCGCAGCGGGGCCTCGCCACCGACTTTCCCAAGCTCGCAGCGAACTGGTCGTTCGTGCCCGGCGTGAGCTACCGCAACCTGCTCCTGTATCGGGGCACCGCCGCCGCACCGCCGTTCGACGGTAACCTCCGGGCGACGCCGCCGCACGATCTGATGGACAAGTCGGTCGTCGACGACTTTCCCCGCGGCACCGGCAGCCGGCTGCTCGCCGAGATCATGTCGCGAAGCGCCGCCTGGCTCGAGGGGCATCCCGTCAACAAGGCCCGCATCGCCGCCGGCGTGCGTCCGGCGACGCACGTCTGGCTGTGGGGCGTGGGCCGGGCACCGGCGCTCTCGCCGTTCACGGAGAAGTACGGCATGTCGGGCACGATGATCACCGCGGTCGACCTGCTTCGTGGCCTCGCGGCCCTCGCGGGCTGGAAGCGGCTAGAGGTGCCGGGCGCCACCGGCTACCTCGACACCGACTACGCGGCGAAGGGCAGGGCGGCGATCGCAGAGTTTGCCTCGGCCGATCTCGTCTGCGTGCATGTCGAGGCGCCCGACGAGGCGAGCCACCAGGGAGACGCCGTCGCGAAGGTCAAAGCCATCGAGGAGATCGACGCGAAGATCGTCGCCCCGCTCGTGGCCCATCTGGCCACGGTCGGCGCGCATCGCATCCTCGTCTGCCCCGATCACCCCACTTTTATCGCCACCAAGACCCACTCCCGCGGGCACGTGCCCTTCGTGATGGCCGGCTCCGGGATCACCGGTTCCGGACAGGCGACCTACGATGAAGTCGCCGCGGCCGCCAGCGGCCAGCGGATCGAGCCAGGCTGGAAGCTGATGGGTGAGTTTTTGGAAACGAAGTCGAAGACGGTTGCCTGAGCGGCGCGGAAGCGCAGGAGTCGAAGAGCAGATGGCCCTCGTCGTGCAGAAGTTTGGCGGCACCAGCGTTGCCGACGCATCCAAGATCAAGGCGGCCGCCCAGAAGGCGATCATGCGTCATCAGGCCGGCGACCAGGTCGTGGTCGTGGTCAGTGCGATGGGCCACCAGACCGACATTCTCGTCGACCTTGCCAAGCAGATCAGCGACCGACCCAGCGCCCGTGAGATGGACATGCTCCTCTCCACGGGCGAGCAGGTGAGCGTGGCGCTGTTTGCGATGGCGGTGCAGACGGCGGGCCACAAGGCCGTGAGCCTCACCGGGTCTCAGATCGGCATCCGCACCGACTCAACGCATACCAAGGCCCGGATCCGCTCGATCTCAACCGACAACGTCAAGCAGCTGCTCGGCACCGGCGCGATCGTCATCGCCGCTGGCTTTCAGGGCATCGACCAAAACGGCAACATCACGACGCTCGGCCGTGGCGGCTCCGACACCACGGCCGTCGCCCTCGCCGCCGTCCTCAACGCCGATCTGTGCGAGATTTATACCGACGTTGACGGCATCTACACGACCGATCCGCGGGTGCTCTCCGACGCGCGGCGGCTGGGTTCGATCTCCTACGACGAGATGCTGGAACTGGCGAGCCTCGGCGCGGGAGTGATGCACCCTCGGTCGATCGAGTTTGCCAAGAAGTTCGGTGTGAAGGTGGTGGTGCGGTCGAGTTTCAAGGACATGCCCGGCACGCTGATCCTCGCCGCGGACCAGGCGGTGCGGCGGCCCGTGAGCGGCGTGGCACTCGCCAAGGACGAGGCCCGCATCACGCTGGAGGGCGCGCCCGACCAGCCGGGCTCCAGCCACTCGCTGTTTTCGACACTGGCTGATTCGGGCATCGCGGTCGACATGATCGTGCAGAACGTGGGGCAGGCGGGCCGGGCCGACATCTCGTTCACCGTGCCGGAAGACGACCTCGCCGTGGCTCTCGAACGGACGACTCGGGTGGCGAAGGCCATCGGCGCCGCGGGCGTGTCGCACGACGGCGAGATGGCCAAGGTATCAGTCGTGGGCGTGGGAATGGAGGCCGAGGAGGGGGTCGCGGGGCGGATGTTCTCCGCGCTCTCCGCCGAGAAGATCAACGTGCACATGATCACGACGAGCGAAATCAAGATCTCGGTGCTCGTCGGCCGCGGAGATGGCCCCGCCGCGGTCCGGGCCGTCCACAGGGCCTTTGCGCTCGAAGCGGCCAATGGCGAGCCGGCTTTGTCCGCGGGCGGGCCGCTGCCCAAGTCGAGCCCGCTCGACGTGGTTCGCAGGCTTGAGGGTATGGAAGACCTCGCGATCGAGGACTGCCTGCTCGACTCGTCGCAGGCCCTCGTGACCTTCACTGATCTGCCCGACACACCCGGTGTCGCGGCCGATGTCTTCGAGGAGATCGGCAGGGCGGGCCTCCTCGTCGACATGATCGTGCAGAGCAACCCGCGGGACGGCCGCGCGGAAATCTCGTTTACAGTACCCGCAGCGAGCCGTGACAAGGCCATCGATATCGCCGGCAGAATCGCCGCAGCCCGGGGGGCTGGCGTGGCCGACGTGCCGCACGTGGCCAAGCTTTCGATCACGGGCGTCGGTATCCGCAGCCACGCTGGCGTCGCCGACCTGCTCTTCAAGCCGCTCGCCGATGCGGGGATCAATCTCGATCTCGTGAGCACCAGCGAAGTGCGGCTCAACGTGATCGTCGCCGCCGAGCACGGCGCAAGGTCGCTCACGCTGCTCCGCAAAGCGTTTGGAGTCTGAGCGGAGTCAGCCGGCGCCGAGCACGCTCTCCAAAACCTCGTCCGATACGTAGATCGGCAGGTTCGGCTCGCAGGTCACCGCCACTGCGATCGCGTCGGACGGTCGGGAGTCGATCTCGACCACCTCGCCGTCCTTGAGGACGCGAATCACGGCGAAGTAGGTGTGTTCCTTGAGCTCCGAGATCACGACGTCCTGAAACTCTCCACCGAGAAGTTCGACGGAGGCCACGAGCAGGTCATGCGTGAGCGGCCGGGGCGACTGGTGATTCTTCACCCGGCGATCGATGCTGGTCGCCTCAAAGAGACCGATGAGAATCGGAAACGTGCGATCGCCCTCGACCTCCTTGAGATAGACCACCTGCTGGTCATTGATCTCGCTGATGATGATCCGCGAGAGTTCCATCTGGACGCTCATGACCCGGACTCCACACGAGGAACGGCGGGTGGCGCGTCCGCCCAGCGGTGCCATGCCGAATGCCTGAAGTGTAGCCGATGGCGGCGGCCCTGTCCCCGCTTGGAACTGGAGCGGTTTGTCCGGCCGTTGAACAACACGACGCCGTCGCCCAACAGTTCGGGGTCGGGTCATCTTGGCCCATGCAACCCGTGAGGTGTCGTGTGAACGGAACCTTTCTGAAGCTCATGCCGCGGATGGGGCAGTAGTTTTTGCTCGAGTGTTTTCAGTTGCTGCCGGGCACATGCGGGAGCACGGCGGCCACTGTTCTGCGGGCAATTTCACGGGCTGAGACGGCGTCTTCCCTCGTGTAAAAGCCAGAGGGCGTGAGATCCTCCGCCCCATAAAAGGCGAGCTCGCGGTCGCGACGAAGCGTCCGCGAGCCTGCCGCAAGCCCGTCGAGATCCCGCTGAATCGCCTTGGGAAACCGGGCCTTTTCCGCCAAAAGAACGTCAGACACGTCGTGGATGCGCGGCGGCTCGATCCCCACAGCCCTCAGGAGCCCCTTCAAGGCCAGTTCCACGACTTCCTGCGACTCCCGCACGACGTCGGCCCAGCTTTCGCCGGCGAACAGTGCGTCAACTGCGGCCAGCCGGGCGTTGGCCCTGCGGACGTAGTCGGCGGCCAGGTCAGGACTTCGCATCGAGCCGCTCGTGAATCCAATAAGGCTGCCCCTGGGCCAGCCGCCGAACGAGTTCTCCGGCTGCGATCCGGCTGCGGATGTCGATGAGCCGCCGCGACACCGTCAGATCGCGGTCATGGAGCAGAATCCCCGCCACAGCCGCCTCGGCCCAGCTGCCCGAAACGGGTTCCCCCACCTCCGGCAGATGCACGAAATGGAGATCGACCTCGCGGCCATCCCACACCGGTGCCAGGTCGTCCAACTCCCGGTAGAGCGCCCGCGTGATCGGCCTCCGCTTTGGGAGCACTACGAGCAGATCCACGTCGGACCCGGTGGTGAGTTCGCCGCGGGCGAACGACCCGTAGACCACGATTCCAAGCAGATCTGCTCCCAGCCGCGAACGAATGGCCAGCACGACTTTCGACGCAGGCTCCAGGCCGGCGCCACCAGCCGCGGCGAGCATGCGGCCGCACCAGTCGTTGAGCGACGTGCCGGCAGTCGCCGCGTCGTCGCGCAAGAGCGCATGGAGCCGCGGATCGAGTCGGAGCACGAACGTGCCCGAAGCTCCCGGCTTCGATCCCGGCGGCCGCCGACGGTTTGTCGAAGTGATACTGGAACCCATACAGAAATGATACCATCAAGGAGCCGCCGTACAAACGGCGTGTGTCCCGCGACTTCAGCCGGTGTGCCGCGCTATCGCGGGCTGATGGCGGCCGGGTCGAGCGCCGCCGTCTGCTTTCCGACCCACGCCCAGCGTTCTTTCTCGGGCACTCCGGCCGCCACCGCTCGGCCCTAGAGCGAGCCGGCGCCGTCGCCCCACCAGTTCACCTCCAACAGGCCGAGGTGCTCGGGCATGCGGAGTTGGTTGTCGGTCTCGTGGCCCTCGCCGAGGACGGCCTTGTCGTCGTAGTCGCGATTGAGCTGCACCGTGCAGAGGCCGAGCACGTAGTTGCTTGCCCGGCTGTGACAGAGCATGCACTCTGTCCGCGACATGGAGTGCCACTGCTGCTGCTTTACTCCCGGGGCGCCTTTCAGCCCCACCGTCTGGATCGCAAACTCGCGAGTCTTGCCTTCGGCCTCCACGAGTACGGCGTCGGTCTGATCGTCGAGCCAATAGCATAAACCGGGTCTCGATCCAGCGGCGGGCGGAGGCGTCACCCTCGACGTCATCGATTCCGAACGACTTCACGAGCACCCGAAGCCGGTGATGTTGAACGGCGTGTCGGCGATCAGCTGGTGCCAGGTGACCTCCTTGCCGTCGTGGCGGATGCCCCAGATCCGGCGAAGGCGATGTCGCCGCCGTTGCGGCCATTGGAATCCCATTCGATGATCACCGTCGCCGACTCGGGGTGGAAGGCGCAGGGGGGTTCGCGATCGATCATGTACCGCGTGACCCGGGTGCGGCGGCGACCGTCTTCCGGCACGCGGCCGTCGGGGCTCTTGAGGCCGTTGGAGCCGAGATACACGACGCCATTCTCCGCGAACTGCGGATGGAATGTGATCGCGTACTGCCCGGTCGTCTCGTCGGCAGGGATGAGCATCTCGGGCTCGTACTCACCCTCGTCATCCCGCATCCGCATCACGGCGGACGGTGCATAGGGCCACGGCTCGGTCACGTAGATCAGCAGGTCGCTGCCGGGCTGGTGGGCAACGGCGATCGGCCCCGACATCTTCGCCTTAAGATGCGCCCGCTCCGCGCGATAGGGCAGCGGCGGCTCGGGCGAGCCCTTCACCCTCGACGTGGTGACGGGCGCAATTTTTGAGATCCCGAAGGGCTTGCCCGCGGTAGCCTAGGGCCCTTGGAACACAACCGGACGATAGTCCTCGTGCCGGTGGAAGTTTCGCTCCGCGAGTGGTGCACAGGTGGAAAGCTCGGGCTCGTCACGCTGGATGTCGTGGTCGTAGCGGCACAGCGCAAACCGCCACTCGTCGCCCGGCTCAGGCCGGCCGCCAGTGTGCATAAAGCTCGCCCAGGGGATCTTCATCTCGACCGACCAGCCCTGATCGCGGTCGGTCCAGACGTCGAGCGTGCCCCGGAGCTTCACGGCCGACTCGATCCCGAACTCATGAAGCTTCTTGAACCGGCCCACGAGCCCACGCTTCGGGATGAAGCAGTCGAACTGGGTGTTCGCTGCGTTGACCTGCATCTCGTAATAGGCTGGCTTGTCCACGGCCGGCTTGAGAAACACCTCGAACACGTCGTTGTCCCAGATCTGGCCGTCGTGCTCGGTGATGTCGGCATAGAGGTCGGCGTCGTCCATCTCGGCGGCGACATAGAGATACTCACGGTCCCAGAGCAGCTTCGCCCGGGTCGCCTTCGCGGCCGGCTTCGCCCCGCTGACCAGCCACGGCAGCGAGAACTGACCCACCTCCGCGGCATCCTTCCAGGCCGCCTCGTCGAGCGTGCCATCGATCGTGACGGCTGCCTCGGCGAACCGACAGGCGTAGGGGGGCGGCATCACAGGCCGGGGTTGTTCGGCAGTCGGTTCAGCGGGCCGGCCGCATCCGCCAACGACAAAAAAGACCGCGACCAAGGCAATCGCCCCGAGTGAGGAGGCAGGCATCGGGAGCGTGAGGTGGGCAGGCATGGCTGATATGAAAGATCGGTGCAAGCCGCAGTCACCTCTAGAGGATAGTAGTTTGAGGCCTCGAAATCCCACGGAAGCCAGCGAATTCGGACTTTTTTTGGCCGCGGATGATAGTCACCATCAACTCGGAGCCGAGATCCCGAAATCTACGGGCTATCCCGGGGCCAGGATTTGTTTGACGACCCGCTGGTGCTCCACGCGGCTCCCGACGCGCTGCCCGTGATCGATATCCAGATGCCCTGAAGGCCGCGCCGCTCAGCCGATCAGCCCTCCGCGGCTCGCCTGAAGGCCCGACTCGGAGGCGGCCCGCGCCGAGGCCGAAATACCGCCCTCCGAAGGGTGGTTTGGAGGGCGGCTTTTGGGGCGCGACAGTGCGGACCACTGTGGCAAAAAACGCAGTCCGTGGCTCATCGAACGCTCCATCTCTGAACGCCCGCCGCGTCACGGCGGGCCTGCAACTCTGCGGCAGGAGACCTATTCAACTCGGACTGTGATTGCATTTCCAGGGGACGGTTTGCAGGGGGGGCATCGAACGTCGGCGGCGGTCCAGGCGGCCTGCTCACCGCCTTGTTTCTGCAGCGGTCCACGAGCCGGCCGATCCGGACGACTGACCGGGCTTGCCGTGAAGAAACGCGATTGCGTGGATGGCACCATGTGGACAAGCGTGTTCACATCCACTCTCGGGCTGCCGCCCACCACCACCATCCGGCCCTGTGCTCAAGATGGAAAAGAGCCCCCGCACATTTCTGTCGCTGGGGTTGACCGAAAACTATCCAAGCGTACACTTCTCGGCGCGGGGAGGCGGTCGCCTGACCCCACAGCAATGACATAGGCACACGTTGCCGACAGATACTGAGGCTCACTATGCGGTTTACGGTTGTTTTGGAGAAAGAGGAAGACGGAGGTTTTGTCGCGTCCGTCCCGGTATTGGCCGGTTGTGTGAGCCAGGGCGACACTCGCGTTGAGGCGATGAAGAACGGTCGTGAGGCGATCGAGGTCTACCTCGACGATTGCCGCGAGGAGGGGAAACCGATTCCGTCGGAAACCGGGCGCGAGTTCATCGATATCGACGCGGCGTGACCGTGGCTGACCGCCTTAACGCGGGCTTCGCCCGCAGCCCACAAGGCAAAACCGCGTACACCTGTATTCGGACACATTTGCTCCGAAAACGTCGGGCATTTTGAGGTATTTCCGCCCACTACTGAACAAGATGCGCGCAGACAACGTGCATGTGACGGAGTAAGAATCTAAGCTGCCGACGGATCTTGCTGGTCGCGATGTGCGGGCAGCACACGAGCGATTGGGCTTCGTGTTCAGGCGGCAGAAAGGCAGCCGCATGGTCATGGCGCGGAAAGACCCTCCCTGCCGCGTGGTCGTGCCCGATCACAAGGCTGTCAGAGTCGGGACGCTCCGCAAGATCATCTCGCAGGCGGAACTGACGACAACAGAGTTTCTCACTGCGATCTCGGGCATGTGAGAAAACCCAGCGGCAAAGGCAACCGACGCGTCTGAAGGCGTCGCATTCCTTCCCGTGGCAGAACAGCAGGTTTTTTATCGACGCGAGCGTCCGCATATCGCTCGGAGATCGTGACGTGCCGGGCTACTTTCAGAGCCTCGAGCACCTTGCGCTCGGCATCCGCATGGCCAAGGCCTTGGGGTCGCCTGCCTTCCGTGTGATCCTCGGCAACGCGGCCGACCGGCTCACACCGGGCGGCATCGACGCCCGGATCGCCGACACAGTGAAGGTGCTGCGGGCCGTCGGCGGCGTCGCCGTGCAATGGACGGCCATGGGGGAGGGCTGCACCGATCTGCCGGCGTTCTGCGACCATTTCACGCGGCATTGCCCCGGCTTGACCGTCCATATCGAAACGATCTCCGGCTTCGCGAAGACGTTTTCGGTGCGCGACCGCGGCTTTTGGGCTGCCTACCCTCCGCGGCTGACGCCATCGCTTCACACGCTGCCGCAGATCGGCGGCACTTGGGACACGCGGCGCGGCCCGGTGAAGATCTTCGCCCCGGCGGCCGAGCGGCATCTCTTCGACGTGATTCCCGACGTGATCGGCTGATTCGGGCCGGCATGGCGGAAGACGTTCTCCCATCACCTGTTTTTCAAATCCACGAAGGCCGCATAGTGCTCCGGCACTTCCTGCCGCGCCCAGCCGACGTGGTCGAGCATCTTCTGTCGGGCGGCCTCAGGATTGCGGCGACGGATCGCCTCGAAGATCGCCCTGTGCCCCGCGGCCGTCCGCTCCATGATCTCGGCAAACCACTCCGGGCTGCCGTGGCCGAGATCCCAGGCAAACGTGAGCGCCAGCACCTGGGCGTTGCCAAAGAGCTTGACGGCGACGGGGTTGCCCGACGCCTCGAGGATGGCGGCGTGAAACTCGAGGTCGAGCCGGCAGAACCGCCACCGATTTTCGAGTTTCGCAAACCACTTCACGAGGTCGGGCCTGCGGGCCATAGCCGTCATCTCGTCGCAACTGCGGCGCAGGATGGCCAGGTGACGGACGGCGGCGGTATGGACGGCGGCCCGCCCGGCGAGGTACGGCTCGTTGACGATGCGAAGCTCGTAGATGCATTCGAGCTCCTGCGGCGAGATCTCCCGCAGATAGATCCCCGAGCCGGGGCGGTGCTCAATGAGCCCCTCGGCCTCGAGCTGCAACAGCGCGTCGCGAACGGGGCTGCGGCCAATCTTTAGGTCGCGGGAAAGATTGCGATGGGAGAGTCGCTGCCGTGGCCGCACCTCCCCTTCGACGATCATCCGGCGCACCTCGCGATACGCGCGGGCGGTGAGGTCTCCAGGATATTTCGAGGAAACGCGTGCCGCCACGATTCGAGGCCCCTGCGGTCGATGCGGGAATCAGAACACTTTTTATCATAGCCAGAAAACCGCTTGCTGAGGCCACCCTGAAGGTGACATGACGGATTGCCGATGCTAGGATTTTGAGGTTCGTGAACCCTGTGGGGCCAAGCTGGCGATGATTGACCACCGTGACCACCACGCAGGCCGACTATTGCAGGCCATTCAGTCGCTGCTTCTTGTGTTGCTCTGCCCCGTAGCCGCGGCCGCCGCGGCTCCTGCGGCGTCAGGCAGCCCGACCGCTGCCCACCTGGCCGTCTATTCCGAAAAGCTCCGGCCGCTGCTGGCCGAGCGGTGTTTTTCCTGCCATGGCGGTTTGAAGCAGGAGGCCGGCCTGCGGCTCGACACGGTCGCGCTCATGATCGAGGGGGGCGAGTCGGGGGGCATCGTCACGAAGGGCGACCCCGACGCGAGCCTGATTCTCGATCGCGTAAGCGACACCGATCCGATCACGCGGATGCCGCCCGAGGGTGAGGGCGAGCCGCTCTCGGCCGAGCAGGTCGCGATGCTCTCCGACTGGATCAAGGCGGGCTGCCCGGCGCCCGCGGATGAGAAGCCTGAGGCCGATCCCCGCGACCACTGGGCGTTTCAGCCGCGAGTGCGGCCCGAAGTGCCAACGGTGAAGAACACCGGTTGGGTGAATAACTCGATCGATGCGTTCCTCGCCATCAGGCACGAGGAGGCCGGCATCGCCCCCCAGCCCGAGGCTCCGCGGTATGCGCTCGTCCGCCGGCTCTATCTCGATCTCATCGGCCTGCCGCCGCAGGCTGAGGAACTGGCCGCGATCGAGGCCGACGCGTCGGCCGACTGGTATGAGAAGCTCGTCGAAAAGCTCTTGGTCGATCCCCGGCACGGCGAGCGGTGGGGCCGCCACTGGATGGACGTCTGGCGGTATGCCGACTGGTGGGGGCTGGGCAACGAGCACCGCTACAGCCAAAAGCACATGTGGCACTTCCGCGACTGGATCGTGGAATCGCTCAATGCCGACACGCCCTACGACGAGATGGTGCGGCTGATGCTCGCCGCTGACGAACTCCATCCCGACGATCCCGCCAAGCTTCGGGCCACCGGCTTCCTCGCCCGCAACTGGTTTCTCTTCAACCGCACGCCGTGGCTTGATGAAACGGTCGAGCACGTCGGCAAGGGATTGCTTGGCATCACGATGAACTGCTCGAAGTGCCACGCCCACAAATACGATCCCATCCAGCAGGAAGACTACTACAAGTTTCGGGCTTTCTTCGCGCCGATCCAGACGCGGCTTGATGTCGTGGCCGGCGAGAGCAATCTCGAGAAGAACGGTATCCCACGGGTGTTCGACGGGGGGCTCGATGAGCCCACCTATCTCTTCGTCCGCGGCGAAGACACGAAGCCCGACACGTCGAAGAAGATCGAGCCGGGCGTGCCGGAGGTGTTTTCCTTCAGGAAGATCGAGATCAAGCCCGTCGCACTGCCGAAGGCCGCCTTCGAGCCCGAGCGCCGGCCGTGGGTGCTCGATGCGTATCTCGCTACGGCGAGGCAGGGGGTGGCCGACGCCGAGGCCAAGCAGGCGAAGGAGCCGTCGGCCGCGAATGAGCAGGCGGTGGCTGATGCGAAGGCGGAACTCGTCGCCGTCGAAAAGCGAGCCGCCGCGACCCGTGCAGCCTGGGCCGCGGACGACTCGCCGTCGCAGGCGGCCGACGATCCGCTCAAGGAGAAGGCGGCCGATGCGGCGAAGACGGCGGCCAAGGCCGAAAAGGATGCCGTTGTCGTGAAGGCATGGGGATCGGTCGCGGTCGTGTCGGCCAAGCTCACGAAGGCCGCGACGGAAAAGAAGGATGCCGCCGCACTCGCCGCAATCGAGAAGGAACTGGGGACGGCCCGCGAGGCGGTTGACAAGGCCGTGAAGGCGGCGGCTGAGCCGGGCGAGACATTCACACCGCTGGTCGGTGCGAAGTGGACGCCCACGCGGTTCAAGAACTCGGGCGCTGACGATCCCGCGGTGGCGTTCTCCGCTACGAGCACCGGCCGGCGCACGGCGCTGGCCCACTGGATCACCGATCCACGCAACCCGCTCACGGCACGGGTGGCGGCCAATCACATCTGGATGCGGCACATGGGCACGCCGCTGGTGACGACCGTGTTTGAGTTTGGCCGCAAGGGCAACGCTCCAACCCACCCGGAGCTGCTCGACTGGCTGGCGAGCGAACTGGTGGACGGACCGCCGCAGGCTGAAGGGAAGGCGGGACCGGGCTGGAGCATGAAGCATCTCCACCGGCTCATCTGCACGTCGGCCGCCTACCGGATGGGCTCGTCGACGAAGGAGGCTCTGGCGGCGCTGGCGGCCGATCCCGACAACACACTGCTCTGGCGGCGAGAGCCGGTGCGGCTCGAATCGCAGGTGGTCCGCGACGCGGTTCTCGCGCTCGCTGGCACACTCGACCCCACGATGGGCGGTCCGTCGGTGCCGGAGGGACAGCAGGCCAGCTCGCGCCGCCGCAGCCTCTACCTCTGGCACTCCGACATCAGCCGCGACCTGTTTCTAACGATGTTTGACGATGCGTCGGTGACGGAGTGTTACCGACGCGATCAGAGCATCGTGCCGCAGCAGGCGCTCGCGCTCTCGAATGCCGCGCTCGTGCACGACTCGGCGGCGAAGATCGTGGAGCGGATCGCCGCCGCGGGCGTTCCTGCCGGCGATGACTCGGCGTTTCTCGACCGGGCGTTCGGGCTCGTGCTCCATCGCCCGCCCACGGCCGAGGAGAAGGCCGCTTTCGCGGGAGCGCTCGCGAAGTGGCGGGCGATCGAGAAGCCCGCGGGCAACGCCGATCCCGCGCGGGTCTATGCGGTGTGGACGCTGTTCAACCACAACGATTTTGTCACGCTCCGCTAACCCTCGGAGGAAAGACCATGCATCCATTTCGAAGACGGGCCTTCCTTGCCGACCTGGGCCTCGGGTTCACGGGGCTCGCGCTCGGCAGCATGCTCCACCGCGACGGCGTTGCCTCGTCGGGCCTGTGGGCTCCCCCCGACGGCAAACCCCACTTCGCGTCGAAGGCGAAGGGCGTGATCTGGCTGTTCATGAACGGCGGCGTGAGCCACATGGAGAGCTTCGATCCCAAGCCGGAGATCACGAAGTATGCTGGCAAGACGATCGCCGAGTCGCCCTACGCTGAGGTGCAGAATCCCGCGAAGCTCGCCAAGGAGCGGGCTCCCGTGCCCGACGGCAACGGCCAGCAGCGGAATGTGCTCTTCCCGCTCCAGGTCGGCTTCAAAAAGCACGGCCAGAGCGGCATCCAGGTGAGCGACTGGTTTCCACACACGGCGCGGAACATCGATAAGCTCGCCGTCGTGCGATCAATGTGGACGACCGACTCCAACCACGGCGCCCAGGGACAGTTTCACACTGGCCGCCATATGCTCGATCCCAAGCAGCCCACGCTTGGTGGCTGGGTGCACTACGGGCTTGGTTCGCTCAACGACAATCTGCCGCAGCTGATCTCGATCGGCACCCGTCCCTACTGGAACAAGAAAGACGGCGACTATCTCGGCCCCGCCCACGATGCGGTACCGCTACGAATCGACCCGACTAACCCACTCGACTTCGGCCAACCCCAGCGGCCCTTCTCGCGGGAGTCGCAGGAGATCGGGTTTGATCTTGTCGAAGAGCTCAACGGCCTGACAGGCGTGGAATATCCCAGCGACGCCGCCACGGCCGCGCGAATTGCGTCGTATGAACTCGCCTTCCGGATGCAGCGGAGCGTGCCCGACGTGATGGACTTCTCCGACGAGACGGAGGAAACCAAAAAACTCTACGGGCTTGATTTGCCGCACTGCAAGGAGTTTGCCGGGCAGATGCTGGCGGCGCGGCGGTTCGTGGAGCGGGGCGTGCGGTTCATTCAGGTGCAGCACGGCGGCGGCAGCGCGGGAGCCTGGGATGCCCACGGCGGCCTCAAGAAGAACCACGAGCAGAATTCGCTGCAGGTCGATCAGCCGATCGGTGCGTTGCTCGAAGATCTCGACCGTCGCGGACTGCTCGACGAGACGCTCGTCGTCTTCGCGACCGAGTTTGGCCGCACGCCGGGCTCGCAGGGGGCCGACGGCCGCGACCACCATCCGTTTGCGTTCTCCGTCTGGCTGGCAGGCGGCGGCATCAAGGGAGGCGTGGTGCACGGCGCGACCGACGAGCTCGGCTTCCACGCCGTGGAACACCGCCACTATGTCACTGACATCCACGCCACGATCTTGAAGCAACTCGGCCTCGATTCGCGGAAGCTCGAGGTCCCCGGCCGCAAGCGGCTGCTCATCGACCACGGCACGCCGATCGACGAGATCATCACGTGACGTTATCCAGCGCACGCGCCGGATAAAAGCCCACCCTAGCAGCCCCTCGCGGTAGCGAGCGGTTGCCGCGTCCCATCACCATCCGTGCATCTGCTCAAACCGCGCCGTTGCACTTCGGTGGCTTGGCCTGCCGTCTGGGCAAACGAGACGCTCCGCGTTTACGGAGGTGTTCCTGCGACGTCCTGACCGCCGGTTCTTCTTAGACGCACACTCTCTCCCCAGGAGGGTGCCGGGGAGGGGGCATGCAACGTCGCACGCAGCAGCTTAGAAATCGTGACTGCGGGCCGCTTAAACTGGAAATCATGGAGCCGCGGCGGATGTGCGCCGCCGGGCCGACGCTCGCGCTCGTCCGTGACACCGGCCGCATGACGAACGACCGCGTCACCTCCGACGCCACGCTCGCTCTGGGCCGCTCGCTGGCTGCGGGAGAGCGGGTCGAATACCGAGTGAACGGCTACGCCTTCCGGACTGCGGCGATGGCAGATGCCCGCCGCTTCTTACCCGAGGGCATCGGGGCGGACGGCACGTATCGCGTGGCGGCCAGAGTGGTCGACGCCGCCGGCCGGGCGACCCCCGTGGGGCCGCCGGTCACCTTCCGGCTGGATCGCTCGGCCGCGCCGCTGCAGGTGGCCCTCCGGCAAGATAGTGGCGTGTCGGCGGCCGACCGGATCACGACGAACGGGAGTCTCGTGGTTTCCGGCCAAGAGCGGAATGCGATGCTGCAGTACAGTCACGACAACGGCTCGTGGAATCCGGCGACGACGGTCGCGGGCACCGTGCCCGGCATCCAGTTTACGTTTCGTGGGCAAGAGCTCATGGCCCGATGGAGCGGCGGCAGATCGGGTGACTGCCAAAGTATTCCTTCCAGACCGCATTCACCGCCGCGATTCCGCCCCGCACGTCCTGCAGGGAGAGCCTCGCGGTGCAGATCGCGAAACGATCGACGCCTGCCTCGGCGAGCAAGAGGTCGATCTGCCGAAACGCCTCCCGCATCTCGGCCGCCGCCCCGCCTGCGACCGGCGCATGGCTGCCATCGGGAATCCCGGTGATCACCGCCTCGAACACCTTGCCGCCATGGACCACAGCGAAACTGATGGGAAACTCCCGGTCGGAATCGATGAATCGCATAGTCGCTCCGATCGAAATGTGGGCGATGAGTTGCTCGAGCGGCTTACGGCACGATCGTGATGCAGGCCGGTGAGGGAATGGCGACGGGCTCCCCGACCGGCGTGAGCCGGCCGGAGGCGGCGTCGATCTTGAACACGGCCAGGCTATTCCCCGGCATGTTCGCGCAGAGCAAAAGCGACCCGTCCGGCGTGATCACCAGGTTCTGCGGGCCCTTGCCCAAGCTCGGCACGATGTCGACCGTGTCGAGCCGGCCGTCGTCGCCGATCCGGAAGATCGCGATGCTGTCGTGGCCGCGGTTCGTGCCGTAGAGAAACCGGCCGTCGGGCGTGATCCGCGGGTCGGCGGTCTTCGTGTCGCCCGTGAAGCCGGCCGGCAGCGTGGGGCTCGGCTGCCGGTTGAGCGGTTCGAGCCTGCCGTCGCGGTCGACGATCCGCCAGGCGGCCACCTCTTCGTCGTCGGGTGCGCCGAACTTCTCGGCCCAGATCGAGTAGAGCGTCTTGTGGTCGGGCGAAAGCGCGAGAAAAAACGGCGGCGGGATGCCGCTGGTCTCCTGCGCGGCGACGAGGGTGCCCGCGGCGGGATCGAGGTGGAACGCCCGGATGCCTCCCTGCTCCTTCGGCGCGAAGATCGAGACGAACACGAGCAGCGGCAGCGACGGCGACATGGGGTTTCCTTCGGGAGGGTCGTCAGACGATGGCGAACAAGACCCTACGCAAGCCGACCTGCATGAGGAATCCACGGTGCGAAAGCACGTCGTTTTCCCCTGGCCCCGGCCTGAAAAAGGTGCCAGCCACGAATGTGTTGTGACACGCGGTGCATCACCCACGACGGCGCATGCCCCACGACAAAAAGCCCCGGGCGGAAGCACGGGGACACCGTGAGCATGCCCCGAGCCCGGCGGCCATTCAGCATGGACGGGCGCCATTCAGCATGCACAACAGGATGTTGCGGAACGCGGAGTCCCCCGGCTTCCGCCGGGGGCTTTTTTTCGAGCGGGATGAAATCACCCACTGGGAATCGGAACCGCGAGCGAATGGGCGCCCTGGAGGCCACAAATCCCCGGGATCCCTGCAGGCACCTGGCAATCGGCTCCCGTCCCGGATTCCCCCAAACGTGGCAGACGACCCCGTCAGTGTACATACGTTTCGTCCTTGGCATGGCGGGTGTAATAACCCCAGGCTTGTCGCGTGCAACCGGTAATCCGCTCCCGTCCCAGTTTTTCCCAGTTTTTCCGCGGCGGTCATGTCGCCAGGAGCTCGTGGCCCAGTGCGATTGCGGCGGCCTCGACGAGTTCGAGACTGCCGCAGTCGAATGGAGTCTGCCAGGACTGGTAGATCTCCACATCGTAGAGCGGGGCGGGGGGCAGGTAGCCGATCGAGCCGTTGACGAGGTTGAGCCACGCGACCGCCCGTTCGGGAAACGCAGCGCGAACATTTTGCTGGATCGACGAATAGGCCTCGGCCAGCGTGCCAAGCAGAAGTGCGTCGCCGATCCGCCAGCCCCAGATCTCCAGTGGAAACGTCGGCCCGTCGCCGAGGGCCTCGCGGATCCGCAGTTTCCGCCGCAGCCGCTCCGCCAGGGCCCGGTCGGTGCAGGCGGCGAACTGGGCGGCGAGTTCCGCCGCGGAGGGCCAGTCTTTCACCGGGAGATCGACCGTGCGGCGGATCGCGGCGAGCGACGCCGACCGCGGTGTCGGCGGCGCCGGCTCCCGCCGCCACGTGGCCAAGGGCGCGCCCGACTCGACCACGCGGTCGTAGACGAGCCGCTGTCCCGGCGGCTCCATCGCATGGAGCGTCGCGAGCACCGCATGGCCGAGTTCGCGGCCGTGGGCGTCGGCTACGGCCGGATCGCCCACATATTGGTAGCGGGGCGCAAGTTCGCCCGACGCCCCTTGCAGAAACATTCCGAGGCCCGCGCCCGCCGCTTCAATCGTTGTCCGCATCTCGCCGACGAAATCGGGGGAGACGAGATTGTTGTCCCAGGCGAGCGTGGTCGGGTGGCAGGCGTAGTTGGCAATCATGGCGAGCGGTTTGCCCGCCGTGCTCGTGATCCGCGCCACGACGAGCGTGTCGTCGGCAGGATTGGCCGGGTTATAGCCACACACGAGCCGCGGGTCTGCCGGCGGGGTCGGATCGGGTAAATCGCGATTCGCGGCGAGGCTCGATCGGCCATGGTGCCAGTCGATCATGGCCGGCTCGCAGGCGGCGATCGCCTGCCTGGCCGTCGCCACCATCACCTGCTCCAGGTGGTCGAGGTAGGCGGCGAGCAGATCACTCCCCCGCCACTGCGGTTCGGGCTGGCAGAGCGGCGGGGCTGAGTGCGTGTGCGACACACAGGAGAGCAGCCGCTCCTCCGGGAGCCCGAGGGCGTCGAGCACCCGCCGGCGAAACGCCCGCTCGTAGGTGAGGTTCGCCCACCAGCCGAGGTCGGTGTCGAGGAGCACGAGCGGCGGCAAGGCGGCCGAGTCGCGGATCGCGAGGGCCGTGAGAAAGAGCCGCCGGTGGATGCCCTGCGCCGTGTCGTGCACGGCCGCACCCCAGTTGCGGCAGAAGATGCCTACCGGCGGCGTGATGTCGGTGCGGGCCAGGCCGACCAGGCCCGTGAAGCTGGCATGCGCTGTGGTGGCGGAGACGCTCATGACCGCTCACGATAGTGACATGACGGTTTATTTGGAATAGACTCCGCACCAGTAGTGTCCGGTTAACGGAAGGGCTCCCAGCCAGAACACCATGCCCCGAAAGG
>JBBDNW010000134.1:0-14857 GCA_040877375.1 Pirellulales bacterium
CACGAAATCGCGTGAATCCCGAGCTCTACGCTCCCAAGTGCGTAACTTGGGTTAGAAGCCTTGGGCGTATCCTCGCCCCGGCGACGAGACTTTTGCCGCCCCCTCGCCGGCGATCCACGTAAGTTGGACGCGCTCTAGCCTTCCTGGCCGTCGTTCAAGGCAAGCGCAACTCCATGCCGGCGACGGCGAGATCCGGACTCCGCAACCGATCACGGTTGGCCTCCCAGATCCGCTGGGCGGCGTTGCGGTCACCGTAAAAACGCACTGCCAGCGACTCGAGCGTCTCGCCGGTGGCCAGACGCACCGTGCCGCCGCTCGGAGATGGTCTGGCGATGGCAGCCCCGGCCTGCGGAACAGCATGGGTGCCGAGCCAGACCGGCGGACCTCCCGCGACCCCAGGAACTGGCGGCATCATCTGCGGCGCAGCAGATCCCGCAGGCGGCTCGATCGTCCGCCCGCCCCCCGCAGTCATGCGCGGCGGTCCACCGACCGACCACGACGGCGGCAGACGGAGTTCGGCTCCAATGGCGAGCAGGTTGGGATCAGGAATGATGTCGCGGTTTGCCTGCCAAACGGCGACGGCCGCCCCGGGATGCCCGTAGAACCTCGTCGAGATGCTGGTCAGGTCGTCCCCGTCCCGCACCACATACGACGCCGGCACGAGATCGACGGCGATATCGGTGGCCGGCGCCGCGTGCAGCGGTGACGGGGCCGCCGCCCATGCCGCGACAGGGGGCGGCGGAGCCTGGGAGTCTAAGAGCGGCGGGGGTGGAACCTCGAGCGTGGAACGGTACATGCCGTTCATTGGGGGGCTGCTGGCCGTGAGTGCCGGATTCACCGGCGGGAGCATGGTTGGTGCAGGTGGCGGCACGTAGTCGCCACGCATGGCCACTGGGCCGGGCTGCATGTCTTCCGGCACCATCCACTGCGTCGCGACATTCGTCACAGGACCGACCGCGGGGCCAGCCGCGACCGGCGGCGCGATCGCCGCCGCGGCGATGCCCCCGTCCGTGGACCGCTTCCAACCGTCCGCGAGGAGGAAACCGAACGGCACGGCCATCGAGACGCCCGCCGCCACCATCGCCAACCCGATGATGAATCTGATGCCGCTCGCTATGCTGCCCACGGGATTCTTGCTCCTGATGGCTGCTGCCGGCCAGCAACAGCCACAAAGCAATCATGCCCCACCGCGGGCGGTCGCACGGGTGTTCGGCTCCGTGCCGCGAGCCCCGCGTCAAGCCGCGACACGGCGTCATCGTCATGAGCCGCCAGGTTTGCGCAGGCGGCACCAGCCGCATGCTTCGTTCGCCTGCGACGTTCAGGCCCGCTGCATCGACCCCGACGCGCGGGCAGACTGCTCGCCCTCCGCAAACGCGTGTTGCAGCCAGAGCACGATCGGCGACGCGATGAAGATCGTGCTGTAGGAGCCGACTAAGATGCCGACGAGCATCGTAAAGGCGAAGGCGTGGATACCCTGCCCCCCGAAGGCGTAGAGGATAAGAGTCGCCAGCAGCGCCGTGCCCGACGTGAGGATCGTCCGACTCAATGTCTGATTGACCGCCCGGTCCACCATATCGGCGGTCACGAACCGTCCTTTGCCGCGGATTTCCCGCAACCGGTCGAAGATCACGATCGTGTCATTGATAGAGAATCCAATGATCGTGAGGAGCGCCGCCACCACGTCGAGGCTGATCTTGAAATCGTCGATGAGGGCCCAGCCGAAGAAGGGTGCGACGTACTTGCTCAGAGCCAGGCAGCCGACCGCGACTAGCACGTCGTGCGCCAGCGCGATGACCGCCGCCAATCCAAACGCCACGTTCTGGAATCGAATCCAGACGTAGAGCACGATCATCAGCAGGCTCGCGAGAAGCGCGTAGACGGCCGTCACCTTGGTGTTGCCTGCCACCTTGCCGCCGATCGAGTTCGCGGCCAGGTAGACCGGCGTCTCGGCAAGCTTCGCCTTGACGCCTTCGAGAATCCCCCGAGTCGATGCAGCGTCGAGCGTGGTCGTCATTGTCCAGTCGCGACAGGGTCGCCCAGCAGATGCGCCGGCGTCGGTCGAAGCGATGTCGAAATCGGCATCGCCAATCTTCTCAGCCTCGAGCCCTTCTCTGACGGTGGCCCGCAGCGTGGGCCGACTAATCTTCTGTGGGAATCGTAGCGTCGCCGTGGTGACGGCCGGCATCGCCTCCTCCGGCTTCTTTTCGGCAGCGGCTTCGTCGCGGGCCTCGGCGGTCACGCCGATGATCTCCATACCGTAGGTAGCCAAACGATCGGGAAAGAAGCCGCGGATCCTCTCCTCCACGTTATTGGCGTCGTCGCCACGAAGCGACGTGTCGATCTTGTACCGCCGGCCGGCATCGTCGATCGTCGTCGACACGGCGCTAACGGCCACGTCGGGGAGGGATGCAACGGCCTCACGAACGGAGCCGATGTCGAGGGGTTTGTCCGGCTTGAACTCGATCTGCACGCTCGTGCCGCCGGTGAAGTCGATGTCGAACAGACCCTGCCCACGCTGCCAAGCCGCCAGCACGCCAGCCGCGATGAACAAAAGCGAGCCGATGATTGCCGGCTTCATCCACCTGACAAAGTGAAAGTCGGTCTTGCCGAACAGCCTGGCCATCGACAGCGTCTTGATCCAGTGGTTGCGTTCCGCCAGGTCAAAAACCACTCGGGAGCAGAACACCGCCGTGAACAGGTTGAGCAGCAGGCCAAAAAACAGCGTCACGGCGAAGCCCTTGAGCTGGTCGGTGCCGATCGCAAACAGCACCACCGCTGTGATCAGCGTCGTGAGATTGGAGTCGACGATCGTGGAGAAGGCCCGCTGAAATCCGTTGCGGATCGCCATCCGCACCGCCGCGCCACGGTCGATTTCCTCTCGCATGCGCTCGTAGATAAGCACATTGGCGTCGACGGCCATGCCCACCGAGAGCACGAGGCCGGCGAGACCAGCGAGCGTGAAGGCCGCCTTGAAGGAGATCATCACCGCCATCACCAGGACGATGTTAAGCAGCACCGCGAGGTCGGCCACGAGTCCGGAGAACCGATAATAGGCGAGCATGAACGTCAGCACGAGCAGGGTGGCCAGGAGCATCGCCAGCCTGGCTGACTTGATCGTGTCGTCGCCCAACTGCGAACTGATCCGCTGCTCGCTGATCGGTTGGCTGCGGAGGGCGGCCGGGAGGCTGCCAGCGTTGAGCACCTCGACGAGGAAGTCGACCTCGGGCTGCTTGAAGTTGCCGGTGATCTGACCGGAGGTCGTGATCGTGCTGCGGATCGACGGCGCCGACTGAAGCACGTCGTCCAGCAGAATACCGAGCCGGCTCTGGAGCCCATTGGCGGGATCGGGGAGATTGCGGCCCGTGAGCAGGCCGAACCGCGCCGCACCGCTGGAGTTGAACGTGAAGTTCACGCACGGGCTGAGATTCTCGTCCAGGCTCGGGCTGACGCGACCCAGGTCGCCGCCCGTGACATTGAACGGATCCGCCATCACGAGCACATCGAAGCCGCCTTCGGGCGTCGGACGCGTGACGAGCCGTCGGTCATCGGAGGGATCCATCTTGGCGGTGTCGAGCTGCACCCAACGGGCGAGCGTCTCATCTTTTTGCCGCACGGTCGCTCCGGCCGTCTTGCCGGCCAACAGGACCGCGGCCTGGTGCCGCGGATCCTCGCGGTTGGCGAGGATCCGGAACTCGAGCACGCCGGCACTGGAAACGATCCGCTTGATGAGGTCGACCTCCGACTGCTCCACCTCGGGGATAATCACCTCGATCTGATCAAGACCGTATTGCCGGACCGTGACCTCCTTCTGACCGCCCGGATTGACGCGGCGACTGACCGCTGCGACGAGCTTGTCCATCGCGATCGGAGCCGCTTCGGGCACGACGTCGAAGTCGACTTCGAGCGCGTCATCAGACGACCGCCGGCCCGACTCCCGCACCGACACCCGGTCGAACTCCGCCTCGCTCACCGCCGCCAGAAAGGCCTCGCGTGCCGTGGCATCGCTAGTGGCGAGCCGCACGGTGACGCCGCCGCCGGGCCTGCGGCTGAGCCGCCCTTGAGCGCCCTCTTGGGCCACCAGCATTCCCTCGATCCGCCGGACGGTATCGTCAACACGGGCTGCCGCCTGCTTCGATGTGTCGACCTCGTAGACGAGGATCAGGCCCCCCTTGAGATCGATGCCCAGCCGCGGCGGCCACCCCATCCAGCAGATCACGAGGCCGGCGGTCAACGCGACGAGCACCGTGGCGATCCGCCCCCACATATCGGCTGCCCGGAGGCGGCCGGCGATCAGCCATGCCACAAACGTCGGGACCGCGAGCGTGAGCAGCGTGATGCCCCAGAGGGCCCAGCTCTCTCGCCACCATGGGGCGGGCACGGCGGCTGCCGCGGGGATAACGGCTGCAGCCTGCGCCAAAAGACCGAATGTGATGCTCGAGGTGTTCATGCCTGACCTTATTCCTGCGATTGTCGTTGGTTGGCCGATCCTGCGGACGCCGGCCGGTGAAAAAGTTGGTCCATGCGGCGAGGCTCAGGAGCCGCCACCGCCGTCGCCCGCCCCGCCGCTTGAGTCTCCATCGCGGAGCACCCGGGCGACGCTCGAAAGCGTGACGACGATCTTCACGTTGGACGCATCATCCACCTTGAGGGTCACCCGGTCGGCGTCGCGCTCGACATTGGCGACCGTCCCGTAGATGCCGGAGGAGGTGACCACACGGTCGTTCTTTTTGAGTGTACCGAGCAGTTGCTGCTGTTTTTTCATCCGCTCGCGTTCCGGGCGGAAGAGCAGCAAGTACGCAGCGGCCGCGATCGCCAGCAGCGGCAGGTACTGCAGCGCCATAGGCACCTCCGGCCGTGCCGCAGCGGCTTCACCGGCCTGAGCGAGACACCACACCGCTGCCACGAGCGGAGACACCAGGGCGGTCGAGGGCAGGATCGTCATGGGCCAACCTGGGGGGAAATGGAGTGTCCGGTCGGAAGGGCCCGGAAACGCGAGACCCGCAAATGTAGTGGCCGCCGCGAGCGAGCGACAAGAGCGGTGCGTGGCGGGCGGACGCCACGCAGGGGGCTCACGACGCGGCTTCGCCCTGCTCGGGCGTTGCCATGGCCGCGTGGAGTTCCCCGGCCGTCTCCGCGAGCCGCCCCGCGACAATGGCCTCCCTTAGCCGGGCGACGAGCCGCTGGTAGAAGGTGAGGTTGTGAATCGAGGCCAGGATCGGCCCGAGCATCTCGCCGGCAAGGAAGAGGTGCCTGATGTATCCGCGGCCGTGGCGGCAGGCGACGCAGGGGCAGCCCTCCTCGAGCGGCAATTCAACGGTCGCATGACGTGCGTTCCGCAGCCGCACCTGGCCACCAAAGGTGTAGACCAGCGAGTTGCGGCCGCACCGTGTGGGGAGCACGCAGTCGAACATATCGATACCCGCGGCGACAGCGGCGATGATGTCCCCGGGCTGCCCGACGCCCATCAGGTAGCGGGGCCTGTCGACGGGAAGGTGGGGCATCGTCGACTCAAGCGCCCCGACCATCGCCTCCGGCCCCTCGCCGACGGAAAGACCACCCACGGCATAGCCCGGAAACCCGATGGCCCGCAGTCCCTCGGCGCTCTCGTGACGCAACTCGGGGTCGAGACCGCCCTGGACGATGCCAAACAGCGCCTGATCGCTCCGGGTGTGCGCCGCGCGGCACCGCTCCGCCCACCGGAGTGATCTCCGCATCGCATCCGCGACGACGGTGCGCTCACCCGGCAGAGCGACGACGTGGTCCATCTGCATGGCGATGTCGGCCCCGATCCGCTCCTGGATCCGCATGGAGTTTTCGGGAGTAAAGTCAACGGAGCTGCCGTCGATGTGCGACCGGAAAAAAGCGCCCTCCTCGGTGACCTTCACCTGCCGTGCGAGGCTGAAGACCTGAAAGCCTCCCGAATCGGTGAGCGTCGGCCCGTTCCAGCCCATGAACGCCGCCACGCCCCCAGCCGCTTCGATGATTGCCTCGCCCGGCCGCAGATGCAGGTGATACGCATTGGAGAGCACCATCCCCGCACCGGTCTCGCGTACGCGGCCGATATCGACCCCCTTCACGCTCGCCAGCGTCGCCACCGGCATGAAGAGCGGCGTGAGCACGCTCCCATGCGGCGTCGTGAGCACGCCCGCCCGCGCCGCTCCGTTCGTCGACTCAACTGTAAACGCAAATCCGACCTGCATTCGATCAGCCTACCTCAGTCCCCAATCGTGAGGAGCCCTCACAAAGCCCGAAGCGCGAGCGACGGGGAGACGGGTGGCGACCGTAGCAGCGGTGCGGAGCGGGACAAGGTGGCACCCGCATTCCCCGCGCTCGCGCTTGGGGCTTCCTGATGGGAGGCCAACGCTGATCTAGAAGATCCCGATCGCTTCGAGCGAATACCGGACGATTAGGCCGGCAACCACCACGCTCACCATGCTCATGAGTTTCACGAGGATGTTGAGGCTGGGGCCGCTCGTGTCCTTGAAGGGGTCGCCCACGGTGTCACCGACGACCGCAGCCTTGTGGGCGTCAGTCCCCTTGCCGCCGTGCACGCCGCTCTCGATGTACTTCTTGGCGTTGTCCCAAGCGCCGCCCGCGTTGGCCATGAAGATGGCCAAGCAGAAGCCGGTTGTGAGGCCGCCGACGAGGAGCCCCATCACACCGCCCACGCCCAGCAACAACCCCGTCACGACGGGCACCGCCAGTGCGAGCACGGACGGAAGGATCATCTCCTTTTGGGCAGCCTTCGTGCTGATCGCCACGGGCGTGGAGTAATCCGGGATGTCAGTGCCCTGCATGATGCCGGGCTTTTCCCGGAACTGCCGGCGGACCTCCTCGACCATTCCCTTCGCAGCCCGGCCTACGGCCTTCATCGTGAGGGCACAGAACACGAACGTGCTCATGGCACCGATGAACAGGCCGACGAGCACCTTCGGATTCATGAGTGTCGCGTCGTAGAATCGCATGAAGTCAGCCATTCGGGCCTGCTTGACCGCGACGATCCGGCCGTCTTCCTCGAGCCTAGCCACCGCGTCGGCGGCTGGCATCTTCTCGACCACGGTGCCGGACCTCACCGACACGAAATCAGGGATCGACTTCTTGTCGAGGATCATCCAGGTGGAGTTTGCGGCCGGACTCGAGCCCACCCGTACGGCCAGGCCACCAGCGAGTTTGACCCACTGTCCCTCGGCGAGGTTCACTGCCTTCCCGTCGACCGTCACCTGCTGGACCGGTTCCTTCTCGCCGGGGATGTGGTGCACCACCGACTGGCCCCAGCGATCGAAGCCGATCCGCACCTCCTCGATGTAGGCCGCGAGTAGGGCCAGGGCCGTGAGGGCGGCGGATCCAATCGCGAAGCCCTTGCCCGTGGCGGCCGTGGTATTGCCGAGCGCGTCAAGCGCGTCGGTCCGTTCTCGCACCACTTCCGGAAGCCCGGCCATCTGGGCGTTGCCACCGGCGTTGTCGGCGATCGGGCCATAGGCGTCGGTCGCGAGCGTGATGCCCAAGGTCGAAAGCATGCCCACGGCTGCGATGCCCACGCCGTACAGGCCTAAGGCGAAGGAGTTCGGGTTGGCGAAGTCGAAGCCGTTTGCGAAGCCGAACGAGAGCAACGTGGCCGCGCCCGTGATCAGCACCGGCACCCAGGTGCTCAGCATGCCCTCGGCGATGCCGCCGATGATGATCGTCGCCGGACCGGTCAGGGCCTGATCGGCCAACTCCCGCGTCGGCTTGGACTCGTTACTCGTCGAGTATTCGGTCCACTTCCCGATCAGCCATCCGGCGACGAGGCCGATGATCACCGATATCGCCACGCCCCAGTAGATACCCTTCTCCCCCCGCATGAGGAGAAAGGTGATCACGAAGGTCGCGAGCACGATAGCGATCGTCGAGAAGTTGATACCCTTCGCGAGGGCTCCCAGCAGGGCCTTCTGCGAGGAATCCTCGTCGGTCCGCACCTGGAAAATTCCCCACACCGAGAGCAGCGTGCCGACTGCCGCAATGGCCATCGGGAGAAACACCGCCGCCAACTGCATGCGGTACTCGCCCGGGAAGGCCGCGACGCCCAGGGCGGCCGTGGCCAAGATGCTGCCGCAGTAGCTCTCGTAGAGGTCGGCCCCCATGCCGGCGACGTCGCCCACGTTGTCGCCCACGTTGTCGGCGATGGTGGCAGGATTCCGGGCGTCGTCCTCGGGGATGCCGTGCTCCACCTTGCCCACGAGGTCGGCACCGACGTCGGCGGCTTTGGTGAAGATGCCGCCACCCACGCGGGCGAAGAGCGCCTGCGAACTCGCTCCCATGCCGAAGCAAAGCATCGTGACGGTGATCTCCTCGAGGGAGAGCGGCGTAAATCCGAGGGTGGGCACGAGCCAGTAGAGGATGAAAAACCAGAGCATGATGTCGAGCAGGCCAAGCCCCACAACGGTGAGCCCCATGACCGCGCCCGAGCGAAACGCGATCTGAAGTCCTTCATTGAGCGACCGCTCAGCACCGGCGGCGGTGCGATTGCTGGCCAGCGTCGCCGTCTTCATGCCGAACCAACCAGCCAGGCCGGAGAACAGTCCGCCCGAGATGAAGGCGAACGGCACCCAGGCGCTCTGCACCTTCAGCACAAACGCCATCACAGCGAGCAGCAGGAAGATCGCGCCGAAGAACATCGCTACGACCTTGTACTGCTGTTTCAGGTAGGCGTCGGCGCCGGTGCGGACATAGCCGGCGATCTCGATCATTCGCGGCGTGCCGGCCGGCTGGGCCTCCATCCACTTGAAGAACTGCCACGCCTGGTAGAGGGCGAGCACGGAACAGGCCACGGCGAGCAGCCACCAGAAGCCGAAAGCACCGAAGAACCACGCCCGCTCATCGGCAGCCGCTGCCTCGGAAGCGGCATGCGCCACCGTTGAGGACACCAGCGACATGACGAAAACGGCGAGCAACGCCGAAAAACCAATGGCTTGTTTCACGTTCTCGGGCACTCCACGAAGAGAGGACACAGTTCCCAAAGACTGGCGAGCAACACGGGTCGCCAGAGTTTCCCTCAGGATTGACGATTGAATCCGACGGCACAGGGGCTGTCAAACGGCCCTTTCCGGCCTCGCCGGGAGCATGGCAGACATCTTTCAGCCCGGTGAATACAGGGCTCCGCCGCCGTTCAACCCCGCTGGCCGGCGGTCCATCAGACCGGCGGCCTGCCGATTGAGTGGTAGACGAACCCCCGAGCACGCAGCTCGCTCGGGGCATAGAGGTTGCGGCCGTCGAAAACCGTCCGGGACTTCATCCGGGCGGCCATCGCATCGAAGTCGGGCCGCCGGAAGTCGCCCCACTCGGTGACAATCGCCAGACAATCGGCGCCGTCGAGCGTCTCGATGCTGCCGGAAGCATACGTCAGGCGGTCACCGTAGATCGCGCGGACGTTGTCCATCGCCTCCGGGTCATAGACGCATACGCTGGCGCCACTGGCGAGCAGGCGGTCGATCAGGTCGATCGCCGGCGCGTCGCGAACATCATCGGTCCGCGGTTTGAAGGCCAGCCCCCAGACGGCCACATGCCGACCCTTCAGATCGCCGCCGAAATGGGCGACGATCTTCTCGCCAAGCACCTGCTTCTGCGCCAGATTGGTCTCGTGCACGGCGGTGAGAATCCGTGGCGCCACCCCCCTGCTCCGCGCCATGGCTGCGAGCGCCTGCACGTCCTTCGGGAAGCAACTGCCACCATAGCCCGCGCCCGGAAATAGGAATGCGAAGCCGATTCGGCTATCGTGGCCGATGCCTCGCCGCACATCATCGATGTCGGCCTCCATCCGTTCGCAGAGGTTCGCAACCTCGTTGATGAAGCTGATCTTTGTCGCAAGGAGCGCGTTGGCGACGTATTTCGTCATCTCCGAACTCTCGGGCGACATCACCAGAAACGGGTTCTCGGTCCGTAGAAACGGCCCGTAGAGCGATCGCAGGATCTCGCCAACGTCGGCCGAACGCACCCCCACCACAACGCGATCGGGCTTCTGGAAATCCTCGATCGCCGCCCCTTCCTTCAAAAACTCGGGGTTACTGGCGACGCGGCAATCACGGCCGAGCGCGGCCTTCAGTCGCTGCTCGATGCCGGCGCACGTACCGACCGGCACCGTGCTTTTGGTCACAACCACGGCATGCTCGTGCAGGTGCGGGGCGATCGACTCCACGACCCTCCAGAGCGCTGAGAGATCGGCTGATCCGTCGGCCGCCGGCGGCGTACCCACCGCGAGAAACACCACCTCCGCGTCGCAGATTGCCGCGGCCGTGTCGGTCGTAAACCGCAGCCGGCCGACGCGGGCATTCCGCTCGACGAGTTCCTCGAGGCCGGGCTCGTAGATCGGTAGTTCGCCCCGTTTCAGTCTGGCGACCTTGTCGGCGTTGATGTCGAGGCAGATCACGGAGTTGCCGCTGTCGGCAAAGCATGTTCCGGTCACCAGCCCCACATAGCCTGTTCCGACGACAGCGATCCGCATCGTTCCCCCTTGAGTCGCCTGAAGCGTTCGTGCGGCGAGTTCGTTTGGTCAGGTCGATTCGGCAGCTGCGTCGGGGCCGACCGGAGTATCTGGGCCGATCAGGGCGTCGGCTTCCTCCTGCTCACTCGGCGGCACGGGCACTACGGCGGCGAGCGCGTCACCGTCGTCGACCCGCATGATCCGAACGCCCTGTGTGTTGCGGCCCATCGGCCTGACCTCGCGGACATTGACCCGCTGAATCTTGCCGCGGGCGGTCATCATCAGCACCTGATCGTCGTCGCTCACCGACACGATCGACACCACTTGCCCGTTCCGGACCGTGGCCTTGATGTCACGGATGCCCTTGCCTCCCCGGCGTTGCGTGCGATACCGCGTGCCGCTCGATCCGCCATCCCCTTCGCCGTCGCCCTCGTCGCCGACGACTTCGGGAGTCTCGGGCTCCGCCGTCTCCTCACCGACGGCCCCTTCGTCTCCAGGAGCCTCACCGTCGGGCGCGGGCCCCGACACCGGCGTGCCGGCACCAAACGGCGTCCGCTTGCCGTAGCCGTTTTCACAGACAGTCAGAAGCGTGGCGGCGGGATCGGCCACGACCATGCCCACGAGGTGGTCCCCCGCCCCGAGTTTGATGCCGCGCACGCCGCTGGTGTCGCGGCCCATCGGCCGAGCATCCGACTCGGGAAACCGGATCGCCATCCCCTTCGCCGTGGCCAGCACGAGTTCGTCGCCCGGCTTCGTGATCACGGCGTCGATCAGTTCGTCGCCCTCACGGAGTTTGACGGCAATCAGACCCTTGGTCCGGCGACGACGGTATTGCTCGAGTGCCGTCTTCTTCACGATGCCACCACGCGTCGCGAGCATGAGGTATTGATTCGGGTCTTCAAACCCACCCACGGCGCGGCAGTCGGCGACCTTCTCCCCGGCCTCGAACTCCAGCAGATTGACCAGCGCCCGCCCCTTCGCGTCGCGAGCAAGCTCCGGTAGCTCGAAGACCCGCATCGAAAACACCTTGCCGAGCGTCGTGAAGAACAACAGCCAGTCGTGCGTGCTCGCCACAAACAGGTGCTCGATCGGATCCTCCTCATCGGAGCGGGCACCCGTCAGGCCCTTGCCGCCCCGCCGCTGCGCTCGGTAGACGTCCGCCGGCGTCCGCTTGACGTAGCCAGCGCGGCTGATCGTGACCACCATCGTGGCTTCGGTGATCAACTCCGCCATGTCGCGGATGTCGCCCGCTTCGCCACTGATTTCGGTCCGCCGATCGTCACCGTGTTTCGCCTCGATCTCCGAAAGCTCTCCCCGGATCAGCGCCTTGATGGTGGCCTCGTTCGAGAGGATCCGGCGGAACTCCCCAATCTTGGCGAGGAGTTCGCGGTGCTCTCCCCCCAACCGATCATGCTCGAGGTTGACGAGTTGTCCGAGCGTGAGCCGCAGAATGGCGTCGGCCTGCACGGGCGAGAGCCCGTAGGTGTCGCTCGCACCCCGCTCCTCCTGGAGCACGGCGAAGCCTTCGTCACCAAGTGCCCGCTCAAGGAGTGCCGCCGGCGCCTGGAGCTGGCAGAGCCGCTCCTTGGCTTCCGACTGCGACTTCGAACTGCGAATGATCTTGATCACCTCGTCGATGTTAGCCAGCGCGACGAGCAGACCCTCGAGCGTGTGCTTGCGACTGCGGGCCTTCGCGAGCAGGTGCTGCGTGCGACGGCGGATCACCACCATGCGGTGCCGAAGGAACTCCTCCAGCATGTTCTTGAACGTGAGGATCCGGGGCTTACCGTCGACGAGCGCGAGGAAGATGAGCGAAAAAGTCGTCTGCAGCGGGGAGAACTGGTAGAGCTGATTGAGCACGACGTCGGGATCGGCGTCGCGCTTCAGCTCGAGGATCAGGCGGACCGGCTCCTTGAGGTCGCTTTCATTGCGGATCGCGGAGATGCCCTTGATGCGATCGTCGTTGACGAGCTCGGCAATCTTCTCCTCGATCGCGTCGCGGGTCTGCTGGTAGGGAATCTCGGTGACGACGATCCGGTTGCGATTCTTGCCAAACTCCTCGACGTGGGCCCGGGCACGCAGCGTGATCGTGCTGCGGCCGGTGAGGTAGCCCCGCATCAGGGCTTCGCGGCCCATCACGATCCCGCCCGTCGGAAAGTCGGGCCCGGGCACGATCTCGAGCAGCTCTGCCATTGACAGAGCCGGGTTGTCGATCATCGCGACCAACGCCCGGCAGACCTCGCCGAGGTTGTGCGGCGGGATGCTCGTGGCCATGCCCACGGCGATGCCGCCGGCGCCGTTGACGACCAGATTGGGAAACCGGCTCGGCAGCACCACCGGCTCGGTGTTTCGCTCGTCATACGACGGTACGTAGTCGACCGTGTCGAGATCGAGATCGGCGAGCATGAGCGAGGCGATCGGCGACAGGCGGGCCTCCGTGTATCGCATCGCGGCGGCGGGCAGGCCGGCGATCGAACCGAAGTTGCCCTGCTTGTCGACCAGCACGTGCCGCATGTTCCATTCCTGGGCCATGCGGACGAGGGTCGGGTAGATCACGCTTTCGCCGTGCGGGTGATAGTTGCCGCTGGTGTCGCCGGAGATCTTCGCGCACTTCACTCGCGAGGCACCCGGCGAGAGGTTGAGGTCGTTCATCGCGACAAGGATGCGCCGCTGCGACGGCTTGAGCCCGTCGCGGACGTCGGGCAGCGCGCGGGACACGATCACGCTCATCGCGTAGGTCAGGTAGCTGTCCTTCAGCTCCTGCTCGATCGGCAGCTCGATGAGCCGCCCCCCGGAGATGTCGCGCAATCCATCCGCTGCGGGAAGGTCGCCGGAGCTTCCCTCGCCACCTGACAAGGGGTTCTGTTCGTCTGCCAAGAAACCTGCCTCCGGCCGCGTTCGGATCCTAGCCCCGGCCAATCTGGAGGGCCTGCGGCATTGCTTGAACATACCCGTCCCCCGGGGTCGGTCAACCGGCCCAGAACCCGGGCAGATCGGCCGATTTTCTGGCCTAGCTCACGGCTTGACCCGCGCGTGGCCCGCCTCCTACTCTCCCGCCCCCGTCCAGCCGCCCCGGCACTGGCACGTTCCGCAGGTTCGCACCCCAGGCATTCGGGCCTTCGCCATGTCGATCACAAGCCGTTCGGGCCTGACCGTCGCCATCGTGGCAGCCCTCGTGCTCCTACCGAATCTCGGCGGACCACCCCTCTGGGACGACGACGAACCGCGAAACGCAGCCTGCTCGCTCGCCATGCACCGGACCGGCGACTGGGTCGTGCCGACGTTCAACGGGCGGCTGCGGGTCGAGAAGCCGGTGCTCGTGAACTGGCTCCACCTCGCCGGCTTCGCCGTGGCCGGCGTCAACGAGACAGGCGTGCGCCTCGCGTCAGCCCTGCTCACGATCGGTACCTGCCTGCTCACCCTCCGCATCAGCCAGGCTCTGTTCCGGCCCGAGGTCGGGCTCTGGGCCGGGCTGGCGATGGCGACCTGCCTCTGGACGGGCGTCTCTGGGCGAGCAGCAACCCCCGACGCCCCCCTCGTGTTTTGCACAACACTCGCCCTGTGGCTCTTTGTCCGCGGGGCCAGGATCCCCACGGCGGATGGGACCGGCTGGCGAAACGGCGCGGTGTATCTGCCGGTTGGCGCGGCCGTGGGTGTCGGCGTCGCCTGCGGCCTGGCAGTGCTGGCCAAAGGGCCGGTGGGGCTGATGCTCCCACTCGTCGGCCTGGGCGGTTTCTGCTGGTGGCAGGCCGCCGTCGATCCGGGCCGGGAAGGCGGCCGGCTTGCCCAACTCGCGACCGCCTTCGCCGCCGCCTGCCGCGGCCTGCGGTTGCATGTCGTGATGGCGACCGCGGCGGCGGTGTCGCTGCCGTGGTACGTGCTCGTCACGATTCGCACCGGAGGCGTCTGGCTGCACGATTTCCTGCTTGTCCACAACGTCGGCCGTTTCGCGACGCCGATGGAGGGTCACTCCGGCTCGGCGATCCTCTATTACCCCGCGATCGTGCTGATCGGGATGTTTCCCTGGTCGATGGCTTCGGCCCTGATCGCCGCACACGCCAGGCGGACCGTCCGATCCGGCGCCGATACGTCAGACACGGTCGGCATGCGACTGGCCCTCTGCTGGATCGCCGCCTGGGTCGTGCCCTTCTCACTCGCCGGCACGAAACTGCCGGGGTATGTCTGGCCGGCATATCCCGCGATCGCCGCCGCGGTCGGGCTCTTTGTCGCCGACTGGATCCGCCAACCCGCAGGAGCAACCGACGGCTGGATGCGGTGGGCATGGTCCTTTCTGGCGGCGTCGGGGATCGCGATCGGCATTGGCGTGCCGATCGTCACGCACTCCATCGCCCCGGGCGCGGAGTGGCTGGGGCTCGTCGGCCTCGTGCCGGTGTTCGGCGC
>JBBDNW010000134.1:14957-19937 GCA_040877375.1 Pirellulales bacterium
GCCACGGCCTGGGCTGCCACGGCCTGCTGCACGGTCGGCCTGCTGGTAGCCGTCGGCCCCGCCTGCGTCGGCCATGTCGGCGGCACGCGACAACTGCTCGCCGCCCTGCCCGTCGATGGTGCCGCGGCCCTGCCGATCGCCTCGTTCGGGGCGCCAGCCAGCGCCGTCTTTTATGCGGGCCGCGTCACTTCCGCTGGCACGGTGCCGCAGCTGGAACACCCGACCGAGGCGGCCGCTTTCGTCGCGGCACATCCGGGTGGCCACATCGTCGTCCACGCCCAGTTCGAAGACCAGGTCACCGCCGTGTTGCCAGACACGTACGGCGTGCTCCGCTCCGCGACCTCGTTCCCGACGTTTCATGAGGTGCTCCTCATCGGCCCGAAGTCTGGCGACGGGTCGGCCCGGCTCGCCAGCGAGGACACCGGACGCTCGCAGCGTCGCTGACCCACTCAGTCGTTCACCCAGGAAGTCCTGACATGCCTTGGAATCGCCCCTTGCTCGTCGTCCTCCTCGCCTCGATCGCGACCCTCGCGATCGGCACCGCCCCCACGCCCCTCTGGGATGAGGACGAGGCCCGGTTCGCGGCTGTCGCCCGCGCGATGGTCGAGACGGGCGACTGGATCGTGCCCACCTTCAACGGCACGCTCGCCGTCGACAAGCCGGTGCTCATGCACTGGTGCATGGCCGCCTGCATGCAGGTGTTCGGCGTCAACGAGTTTGCCGCCCGGCTGCCGTCGGTGATCGCCACGCTGCTCACAGCGTTGGCCCTCCTGCGGGCGGGCCGGCGCTGGTTCGACGACGCGACAGGCGTAGTGGCGGCACTGGCCTACGTCGGCTGCCTACTCGTGTCGATCGAGGCTCATGCCGCGACTCCCGACGCGATCCTCACGGCGCTCACGGCGTGGTCCACGCTCCTGGCCGCCGAGGCGCTCATGCCGGCCCGGGATGGCCGGCTGACGCGGCTCGGTGTATCACGGGCCTTCGGCATCGGTCTGCTGCTGGGCCTGGCCGTGGTCTGCAAGGGACCGATCGGCTTCGTCGGCCCGCTCGCCGTGCTCGGTCCCTGGGCCTGGTGGCTCGCCGTCGAGCGGCGGCTCGGCACCGGTGCGACGGGGAAGACCACGGTCGCCCGAATGGCCCGGGCGACGCTGCCGGCCATCGGCGACGTGCTCGCCAGTATCCGGCCGCTCACGATCACGGCCGGCGCGGTCGCTGCCGCCGCCCCCTGGTATATCGCCGTCACGCTCCGCACCGACGGCGCCTGGACCACGGGCTTTTTCTTCGTCCACAACGTCGGCCGCTTCATGGCGCCGATGGAGAAGCATGGCGGCGGCGCATTCTTTCATCCGCTGGCAATGCTCGTCGGCTTCTATCCGTGGTCGTGCTTCCTGCCGTTCGCCATCGTCGTGGCCGCCTGGCGGGCCTGGAAACGAACCGCCGGCGACGGCGTCGCGCACTACGCCCTGCTGCTGCTCTTGGCGTGGCTCGCCGTCTGGGTCGGCGCGTTCTCCGCCGCCGCCACCAAGCTCCCCAACTACGTTCTGCCGGCCTATCCCGCTGCCGCATTCCTCGTGGCCGTGGTGGGCGTCGACGCGGCCCGCCGCGCGGCGGCCGGCTCGTGGCCACACCCGCGCTGGATGGCAACGGGCCTGGCGTCGCTCGCCTTCGGTGGCATCGCGACCGCGGCGACCATCTGCGTGGCGGCGCAGTATGGCCTGCCGGGCGCCGAGCCGGCGGCGATCGTGGGCCTCGTGCCGCTCGTCGGAGCTGTCGCCTGCGGCGTGCTCGCGGTCCGGCGGCCGATGACTGCCCTGAGTGCGTTCGCAGTCACGGGCCTCGTGTATGCCGCGCTGGCGGTCGGGCCCGCCCAGTCGCGACTGGCCCAGGCCAACACGCTGCCGCCGTTCGTCAGGCAGTTGCATGCCCGCGGCGACGGCGTGCCGCGGCTGGGCACCTACCTGCTGGCGAGCCCCAACGTCGTCTTCTATGCGGACAAGCAGGTGACCCAGATCGGCAACAAGCAGGTGGCCGCGGTGACGGAGTTCCTCGAATCCGATCCCGAGGCGGTGCTGCTCGTGCCCGAACAGCACTTTGCCGATCTCGAGTCGGGGCTGCCGGCGGGCTACGGTGTGGTGGCCCGCACAACGCCCGTGTTTCGCAAGCAAGACGTACTCGCGGTCGGCCGGACGCCACCAAACGCCCCGCGGACCGCCAGCACCATGGAGGTGACCCGATGACCGACATCCACGCCCCGCGGACGGGCCACGGCCTCCTCTCCGTCGTCATCCCCTGCCACAACGAAGTCGAGGTGATCGATGACACACACGCCCGGCTCGTGAGCGTGCTGCCCTCAACGGGCATGGATTTCGAGATCATCTACATCGACGACGGCAGCCGCGACACGACGCTCCAGCGACTGGAGGCAATCGCCGCCCGCGACGCTCGCGTGCAGGTGATCGAACTGGCCCGCAACTTCGGCCAGCAGGCGGCCATGTCGGCCGGTCTCGCTGCGGCCCGCGGCGACGCAATCGTGATCACCGACGCCGATCTCCAGGACCCGCCCGAAGTCATCACCGAAATGGTGCGCATGTGGCGGTCGGGCGTCGACGTCGCCTATGGCCGGCGGCGCACCCGCGAGGGCGAGACACGGTTCAAACTCGTCACTGCCAGCCTCTTCCACCGGTTCTTCGCCCGGCTCATCCCCTACCCCATGCCCGTCGACACCGGCGACTTCAAGCTTATCGACCGGGCCGTCGCCAACGCCGTGATCGCATTGCCGGAGAAGCGCCGCTACCTGCGGAGCCTCGTGCCCTGGGCGGGCTTCCGTCACGAGCCGGTCTGGTATGACCGTCACGCTCGGATCGCCGGCGTCACGAAGTACTCGCCGTGGAAGCTCCTCAAACTCGCCGGCGATGCGCTCGTGCTCTCGTCCGACGCGCCGGTGCGGTTCACCTGGGTGGCCGCAGCTGCACTTGGCCTGGTCGGCGTCGTGGCCACCGCGGCCGCGACGATCTCGTTGCTCACTGCGGCCGACCGGCAGCCTGGCGTGTCGCTCGCGGCCATCACTGCGGTCGCCACGCTCGCGGCCAGCGTACAGACGGCGGCCGTCGCCATCGTCGGCGAATACGTCGTCAGGGCCTACCGGGAGGCGCAGGGCCGCCCGACCTGGGT
Source organism: Pirellulales bacterium (assembly GCA_040877375.1). Classification (GTDB taxonomy): domain Bacteria; phylum Planctomycetota; class Planctomycetia; order Pirellulales; family UBA1268; genus QWPN01. The sequence goes on from JBBDNW010000134.1 coordinate 18,129, forward strand.
CGTCCGCCGTACGATCGGCCCCAGCCGCGCCCAGACTCGGCCCTCGTCAAAGGCTGCCTGATCACAATCAGATCCAACTTGCGTACATCGCCGGCTCGGGGGCGGCAAAAGTCTCGTCGATCTCTCGCCGCGGCGGCTTAGGCGCTCCTAAGAGCGTTCGCCGACCCCCGCGCCTCCCTCGCCCGGTTCGCCAACCGGTTTGCCACCCCGTCGCTGTATCGAGCCTCGCTCTACTTCGCCAGCGCCGCTTCGACAGCTGCGACCAGCGCAGCGTCGTCGGGTTGCACGCCCGTCTTGAACCGGCCCGCGACCACGCCGTCTTTGCCGACGAGGAACTTCTCGAAGTTCCACGCCACCTCGCCCTTCGGGTCGGCCGTTTCAGTGAGCACCTTGTAGAGTCCGGCTTTGCCCGGACCCTTGACGGTGATCTTCGAGAACATCGGGAAGTTCACGCTGTATTTCGACGTGCAAAAGTCAGCGATCTGCGCGGCGGTGCCGGGCTCCTGTGAACCCGGCGGGGACGCGGTAGTCACCGAAATAATCACGCTTCTCATTGTCTGCGTACGCAGAAGCGGTCGTGGCCAGTGCCGCCATGAGAATCACCCGCGTGAGAAGGGGAAGCCGTCTGCGACGCCCGATCGACGTCGTTCGGTGGAGCCCCTCGCTAAAGCACGACATCATTCCCGATGCTCCTTTGGGGGCCGCTTTGCTGGAAAACCATACCACGGGGCTTCACGATCCGGCACAAACGTCAGGCCAGCAGCACGCATGCCAGCGCGCACGTCCTTGTCGGCCCGGATGCTGTTCCGGACATCATCCGCATAGTCGTAATTGGTCGGAAAGTCCCCGCCATCCCGGTGACGGAGATTGTATCCCGGCGTGCCGCCAATCGCACCGTGCGATGCGTTGTAGACTTTCCTCTTCAGCTCGGTCGTCGCCCCGGCAGCGGTTGTGATCCGGTTCTCGAGTGCCATCCGCTCGAATGTCCAATTGTCAAAGCCGTCATAACCCGAAACGGGATAATCCACATTGAATTCCGTCTCGGTCTGCCGATCCGCCGTCGGGCCGACAATCGTGACAGCCTGCACATCGGCATGAATGGTCGCCCATGCGGGGTTAATCTCATTCGACATGTCCACCGGATCAAACATCCCAATGAACGCCACGGTTCGTGGAAGGTCGCCATCGGCCAACTTCAGGAGGGCGTGCGCGACACCCGACGCAATCATCGCACCGCGGCTCCAGCCAACCAGCGCGATCGTCGTGCCGCCGCCAGCGTCCTGAATCAGCGCTCGCGCCGCGTCTCGTGCACGCCGAAAGACGGCACCGGAATCATCGAAAGGCCCTTGCTGATCAGGCCCCGCGGTGTAGTAGGTCATCGCGAACGGTTCGCAATCGGTCACCAGATTGCGAACGTGGGAATTCCATCGAATGCTACCGTCCGGCATGGTCCGATCGTTGATCAACTGTCCGTCCGCATCCCGCTTGGCAAGCCATTCGGCGCTATCCGTGGGTCTTTTTTTTGATCACGGTTTGCTATCAAGGTTCCTATACACAACGATAGGGCTGGCTCGGGGATCGCTCAGCCCGCGAGCAGCCCGTTGCGGGCTACGTCGAAGAGGAGTTTCGCGGGTATCTCACGTGCGGGCTGCTCTGCTTCGGGTTCGCTCGCGCGCTCTGCACACGGTGCCCGCAGCGGTTTGTGGTCGCCTTCTCGTGCAAGCGACGGGGCGTGTGCCCGTCCTGCAACGGCCGGCACATGGCGCAGACGGCCGCGCATCTCGTCGACCACGTGATCCCGCCGGTGCC
>JBBDNW010000135.1:0-3594 GCA_040877375.1 Pirellulales bacterium
TGTGTTGGGTCGGCTTCCGGAGCCGGAATCAACCCACAGATTCTGCTGAGGAGGCCACATCAAAGGCTCGGGGGCGGCAAAAGTCTCGTCGCCGGGGCGAGGATACGCCTAAGGCTCCTCAGAGCGTTCGCCGACCCCCTTGCCTCCCTCCTCCAAGCTGCCATCTCACCGCTACACGAAAAGCTGATGCGCTCTAGCGGCGTCAGCCTTGGGGACGGCGCATCGCGACACGCCGCTCACGCCCGCCGCTGGCACGCCGGACAGAAGAACGTCGCCCGCTGCACCTGCACGATGCGAACGATGGCCGCGCCGCAGGCGTTGCACGCAGCGCCCTCGCGGCCATACACCCGATGCTGCCGCTGAAACCGCCCAACGCGGTTGTCGGCCGTGCGGTAGGTCTCGTCGCCGATCGATGATCCCTCATCCGCCACCGCCTCGGCGAGCAGTTCTCGGGTGACGTCGGCGATCCGCTCCCAGGCGGTAGACGGCAGACGCCGGCACCGAGTCCGCGGATCGACACCGCATCGGAAGAGGATCTCGGCGGCGTAGATGTTGCCAATGCCGGCCACGGCCCGCTGGTCGAGGAGCGCCACCTTCACGGCCCGACGCGATGCCGCCAGCCGGGCTGCGAGATCGCCGCCGGTCACAACGAGCCCATCCGGACCGTGCTTGTGCGGGCCGCAGGCAGCGTCGAGCCCGCGGTCATCGAGAAGCCGGATCGTGCCGAGCCCGCGGCGATCCCAGAAGAGCAGCCGCTGCGGCGGCCCGCCTCCGCGAACCTTTCCGAAACCCATCACCATCCGCACATGCTCCTCTGTCGGCGGATCGACGACGAGCATCAGGCCCGTCATCCGCGGCTCGATCGCCAGCCAGAGCCGGCCGCGTTGGGCCGCACTACCGGTGGCGACCAGCTCGATCACAATCCGCTTGCCGCGGCGCTCGACGGCGGCGACCGTGTGGCCCACGATTCGCCGCGAGATGGTGGCGGACGCGGGCTCGATCGAAAGCGGCCGGACGCGGCTGCGGGGAAACGCGACCGACGCGATCCTCCGACCGACCACGCCGGCGAGACCACGACGCATCGTCTCAACTTCGGGTAGTTCGGGCATCGCTCGTGCAGGCGGTGGTGGCGTGGATGGTGGCGTGGATGGTGGCTCGGCCGGGGCAGGCTACAATCGATGAGTCTCCTGGACAAACGCCTACGACTCCGCGCCGCGATCGAATCGAGGAACCCTCTCATGGCCGCCAGTTCCACAGTCGCCCAGCCGATGTCCAGCGTGCCCGACGCCTACGGCAGATTCGGCAAGTTCGGCGGCCGCTACGTGCCGGAGACCCTCTCCGCAGCACTCGAAGAAACGGAGCGGGCGTATGCGGATGCGATCGCCGATCCTGCCTTCGCCGCCGAACTCGACGGCCTGCTCTCGGCCTTCGTGGGCCGGCCCACCCCCCTGCTCTTTGCGAAGCGGCTCACGAAGCTCGCCGGCGGAGCCCAGATTTGGTTCAAGCGCGAGGACTTGAGTCACACCGGCGCGCACAAGATCAACAACACGCTCGGCCAGGGCCTGCTGGCGATGCGGATGGGCAAGCGGCGAATCATCGCTGAGACCGGCGCCGGCCAGCACGGCGTGGCGACCGCCACCGCGTGTGCCCGCTTCGGTCTGGATTGCGTGGTCTACATGGGATCGGAAGACATCCGTCGCCAGGCGCCCAACGTCCGCAACATGCGGCTGATGGGGGCCGAGGTGCGGCCCGTCGAGAGCGGCTCGCGGACGCTCCGCGACGCGATCAACGAGGCGATGCGCGACTGGATGGGCTCCGTCGAGACCACCCACTACATCATCGGCTCGGTCGTCGGCCCGCACCCCTTCCCACGGATCGTTCGCGACTTCCAATCCGTGATCGGCCGCGAAACGATCGAGATGTCGCGGAAGCAGTTTGGCCGGCTGCCCGACACCGTGGTGGCATGCGTCGGCGGCGGCAGCAACGCGGCGGGGATGTTCTTTCCGTTCGTCGACCATCCTGAGGTGCGGCTCGTGGGAGTGGAGGCAGGGGGCCGCTCGGGCCAGCCCGGCGATCATGCCGCGAGCCTCTCCTACGGCAGCCCCGGCATCCTGCACGGCTCCTTGAGCTACGTGCTCCAGGATCATGATGGCCAGACGGCCGACGTGCATTCCGTGTCGGCGGGCCTCGACTATCCCGGCGTCGGCCCCGAGCACAGTTACTGGCACGACATGGGCCGCGTTGAATACACGAATGTCACCGACCTCGAGGCGCTCGACGCCTTCGACACCGTCGCCCGCAACGAGGGCATTCTCCCCGCGCTCGAGACCTCGCATGCCCTCGCCTGGGCCGCGCGGGAGGCCGCCCAGCGGTCGCCTGACGAAATCATCGTCGTCTGCCTGTCGGGCCGTGGCGACAAAGACGCCGCCGAGATCGCCCGGCTCCGCGGGCTCACCGTGGACGGGGCCAAGGCCTGAACCAGTCACGAGCAGGATGAGCACGAGCGGGATGAGCATGAGCACGACCACCACGCCTACCACACCCACGCGGCCGATCGACACACTCGACAGAATGTTCGCGGCCAACCGGGCCGCGGGCCGCAAGGCGCTAGCGCCCTTCGTGACCGCGGGCGATCCCGACGTGGCGACGACCGTGGCGGTGCTGGAGGCGATCGACAAGGCCGGCGCGTCGCTCTGCGAACTCGGCGTGCCCTACAGCGACCCAATTGCCGACGGCCCCGTGATCCAGGCCTCTTACACCCGGGCGCTCGGCAAGGGGATCTCGCTCGAAGGCATGTTCGGGATCGCACGAGAGGCCTCGGCCCGCGTGAGGATGCCGATCCTCGCGATGGCGAGCTACTCGCTCATCTTCCGGCGGGGGATCGACCGCTTCGTGGGCGACGCGGTGGCCGCGGGCCTGGCCGGCTTCGTGGTGCCCGATCTGCCGCTCGAGGAGAGCGATGATCTCGACGCCGCCTGTCGCACAGCAGGCCTCGCGCTCGTGCGGCTCGTCACGCCGACCACGCCGCCAGACCGCGCCGAGGCGATCGCGAAGAAGTCGACGGGCTTTCTCTACTGCGTGGCGGTGGCGGGCGTCACGGGTGCCCGCACGGAGTTGCCGCCGGATCTCGTCGAGCGGGTGAAGTGGCTCCGCACGAAGACCGACGTGCCGATCATCGTGGGCTTTGGCATCTCGACGCCGGAGCAGGCCCGAGCCGTGGCCGATGTCGCCGACGGCGTGATCGTCGGCTCAGCGCTTGTCCGCCGGATCGCGGAGGCGGCCGGTCAGCCGCGCGAGACGCTGCTCGCCGAGGTCGGTCGCTACGTGGCTGACCTCGCCGCCGCGTTCGGCTGACGCCGAGCCGCTCACGGCGATCCTGTTTGGCACGGGATTTGCGCGATGGAAGGCAGGGCCTTCTCGTGCTGGTCACCAATCGCCTCGATCTGCCGGACACGTGCTCTCCGACAAGCACGCCAGCGTGGAGATCCGGGAGGGGTTGCCCGTGCCCCGAGAGCCGGGCTCGGCGGCCAGCGCAGGATAGGATGGCGGAGCGCAGCCGGCGTGCAGAGAGCGCAGGGCAGGATGCCCGCAGCG
>JBBDNW010000136.1:0-3588 GCA_040877375.1 Pirellulales bacterium
TGCGCCACCTCTGGGCCGACCGCGCGGCCCCATGGTTGCCCCGAGGTCGAGCCGTTCGGCCACCTGCGGCACCCCGGGCATCGTCGCTGTACGGTCTGCCCCGATTCACGCGCGCCCGCACGCCCCCCAGCTCGCCTTCGGTCTGCGGCCGGTTCACGTGCTCGATCCACAGATCCCGGTGCTGGTCGGCTGGGCCGGGCACCGGCCAGGCGGAAAGCGGAATCGGGCAGGCCGCCGAACTCTGGCCCAGGCTGGACCACGGCCATGCTTCCGCGCGGGAGACGAGATTGGCCCGCAGCGGATTGCGTCAGGTGCCGGGAACGCCGACAGCGTCGTCGTGCTTCGGCCAAAGCCATGTGCCAGTGGTTAGGTCACGCAGTAGCCGCAGATTCAAAGACTGTTCGCTGACTCGCTTGTCGCGTTTCAATTGTTAAGGGGAGCCCGGCCAACGGCGCTTCCGCGACCGTTTTCCGATCGGTGAGGTGCGCGTGAGCTCCGGCTGGTGACGCCCGGCTCACAGCGAGTGGATGTCGATCGCAGGGAGCTCGTCGATGTGCTCGAGGATTTTCCAAATCGGCCCGGGCGGGGCGGTAAGGCAGGAGTGTCGCAGGCAGCGCTGAAACACGACCCGTTCGCGGGCGCCGCCGTCAGCGCCGTGTTTTGCCACGTGCCCAAGGGCTGATGGCCTCCGTATCCTGCGGCCTCGCGCACCGGTCCGGCAGCCATTTGATGGCCCGCGCGGGTGATGGCTTCAGGACCGTCGATCCTTGACGCCTGCGTCCGCCGGCATTATCACAGTTTTCCGCCAGGCGTCTAAAAGATGCGTGGAGGCGGTCCGCGTGATGGACCGCGTGATGGAGCGCGACGGTGGACGTTCTCGCCTTCCCGTCTCCGGCCGACGCGAGTTTTGCCTGCCCGCCAGAGCGTTCGCCATGCCCAAAGCCGGACTCGCCGACCATGTGCTGGGCCGCATCGAAGCTGCGGGCGTGGGCCACACCTTCGGGATCCCCGGCGACTTCGTGCTGCCGTTCTACTCGGCCCAGGCCCGAACCAGCCTGCGAACGGTCGTGATGACGCACGAGCCCTCGGTGGGCTTCGCAGCCGACGCCTACGCGCGGATCCGCGGCCTCGGAGTCGCCATCACGACTTATGGTGCCGGCGGGCTGAACATGGTCAACCCGGTGGCCTTGGCCTACGCCGAGGAATCGCCGGTGCTCGTCATCAGCGGCGGCCCGGAGGTGGCCATGCGGCGGGGCAAGCCCTTGCTTCATCACTGCGTGAAGACGTTCGAGACCCAGCGAGACGTGTTCGCCGAGGTCACCGCGGCGGCCGCCATCCTCGACAACCCGGCGACAGCAGCGGCCGAGATCGACCGCGTGTTCGCAACCCTCGTCCGCACGTCGCGGCCGGCGTACCTCGAGATTCCGCGGGACATGGTCAACCGGGAGATCGAACTGCCGAGCCATGAGGACCGGCAGGGACAGCTGCCGACTGACCCCGAGGCGGTGGAGGAGGCGGTCGCGGAGATCGTCGCCCGGCTGCGGGAGGCGAGCCATCCGGTGATGCTCGTGGGCGCGCAGGTCCGCCGGTTCGGTCAGCGAGACGCGGTCGTCGCCCTCGCCGAGGCGCAGAACCTGCCGGTCGTGACCTCGATTCTCGGCAAGGCGGCTTTCCCCGAGTCGCATCCGCAGTTCGCCGGCAACTACTTCGGCAGCTTCGGCGACCCGGAGGTGGCCGCCTTCGTGGAACGGGCGGATTGCGTCGTCTGTGTCGGCGCCGTCCTCACGGAGATGGAGACCGCCGGCTACACGGCCCGCTTCGAGGCGGGGAAGCTCGTGCAAATCAACGCCCACGATGTGACCGTGGGCCATCATGTGTTCCCCGATCTGGCGCTGAGGTCCGTCCTGAGCAGGCTGCTCGAGGCCGCCGGGCGGTTCTCTGGCCGCCGTCCACCACGGCCCGCACCCCGTTGCTGGTCCCCGCCGCCGGCCTCTCAGGGAGATGCCCGGCTGACGGTGGTCGGCATGATCGCGGCGCTCGACGGCCTGCTGGCCGGCCGGGACGATTTCTCCGTGATCACCGACACGGGTGACTGCATGTATGCCGGCATGAGTCTGCGAACCGACGTCTTTCTCGCCCCCGGTCACTATGTGAGCATGGGCTTCGCCGTGCCGGCGGCCATCGGGGCCCAGCTTGCGGCCCCGGCCCGCCGACCGGTCGTGCTCGTGGGCGATGGCGCGTTTCAGATGACGGGCTTAGAACTGGGGACCGCCGTCAAGGAGGGCCTCAATCCGATCGTCGTGGTGTTCAGCAACCGCAGCTACGCCATGCTGCGGTTCATCGACGGCCAGCGCGACTACTTCGACCTGCCAGCCTGGGACTACGCCGCCCTGGCCCGGGCAGTGGGGGCCGACGGGGTGACGGTGGACACTCGCTCCGGCCTCGAGCGGGCTTTGGCTCGCGCCGCCGCGTCGGACCGGGCCTGCCTGATCGAGGCGGTGATCGATGCCGAGGACATCTCGCCCACCCTGCGGCGGCTGACCGAACACGTCTCGCAGAAGGTCCGGGCCGCAGCACCCGCCGCGCCCGCCCGGCCGTGAGCAGTTTCGCCTCGGCAGTGATGTGCCCGAGTGCTGACCGAAGGATAGCCCGGCCAATGGCACTTCCGCCTCCGTTTTTTTGTCCGGTGAATCGCGTGAGAGCCCTGGCTGGTCGCTGACTTGTGCCAGCCGGGCCGGTTGCCAGCCGGGCCGGTTTTTGCAGGCGTCCCAGGGCCCGGCGTCCGCTCACAAGCGTCGGCTTTTGACCCTCGGCGCCAAACCTTCTCCGCATCCGGGCATCAGCCGGCTTCGGCTTGTCGGGGGTTGGAGCGGCCTCACAGCAAGCCGATGTCGATCGCAGGCAACTCGTCAGGTGACGCCCAAAGACGTCGCGGTCGTCATGCACCTGGACGAGTTCGTGCCAGTCGGTCGGTGGGCCACGGGCGGGAGAGATCGGCGGCGGTGCTGCTTTACGCGGGCGCTCGCATCCTGGCCTTCGTGCGCTTGCGAACCACCGCTTCGAAGTGGGCCGGCTGCTGCCGGCGGCCGTCGCATGAATGGGCCCCGGCGCGGTAATACACGCGATCAGGCGGATGTCGCCGCCACAGTTCGGGCACGCGAGTGGAAACTCCTCCCCCACCCGGGCCATGAGCTTCGCCTTTTGCGTCGGGAGGTGTCGTGGGAACGGGGCTTTTGCTTCGCGTCGCAGCACCCTCCGGTGCCGTGACCGTCGCCCCCAATGCCCGCCGGTCGCGGCCTCGCGCCGCTTCCCGACATTCCCTTTTTGCCAGCGCCGTGACGGCCCGCCTGAGCTTGTGATTCGGGGCAAACACCCCGTGGTAGCGATGCCGGTGCTTCCGCGGCGGCCGCACGAAGTCGGCGAGCGTGTCGGAGAACTCACACGGCGAGAGCTCGACGACGCCGCTCGTGCCCGGCCGCGCGGACGTTCGCTTCCGGCCGGGCTTCTTGGGGGCCGACGGCGGCGCTTCCCGCCAGGAAGCCCCAAGCGCGAGCGCGGGGAATACGCACCCCACCCCAACTTGCTCCT
>JBBDNW010000137.1:0-16701 GCA_040877375.1 Pirellulales bacterium
TCCGTGCTGGCCGCGCTTCGCCATCCTGGCTTCGCTTGCCAGCAAGGCCGGCTCCAGTGGCAGGGCCAACCCCTGGCGGAGTCCTTGATCGGGAAGACAGCGGCAGGCGCGGGAAATTACCGGGAAAAAACACCTTCAAAAAAATCCGTGTGACACGGCGGGCGGCGGCGGCAACAAATGGGGTGAGGCAAAACGGCGGCGAGGTGCCGGCGCAGGGGCTGTGAGGGACGTGGCGAATGGACGTGCTCGACCAACTGGCTGACGTCGCGGTGCCGCCGGTGCCGGCCCAGCGGACGTTCACGGCGGGCGTGCGGCGGAAGCTGAACCCACGGCTGCTGGTCGTCCATGTGATCGAGTTCGCACTCGGTGCGACGGGCTGGGCGGTCGTGCATATGGCAGCGGCCCTGCTCGCCGCCTTGCAATACACGGTGACGGGCTCGTGGCCGAAAGATACGAGACACGGAGAGACGCGCGGCGACGCGTGATGAGACAACACACACACCGGCACGGCTGCCGGCGCGGCGGGTTGGGTTGCGGGCCAACGAGATAATTCCCGCAGGGTTCACCGAGGGGTCACCGAGGGGTCGCCGTGATCGTCCATGAGGGACGCTTGCGGCAACGGAGGAGCATGAGATGACGGACATCGTGGTATTCGGACAGACGGCAGCTGAGACGGCTCGCGAGACGGTGAACGTGTCGCGGCAGGCACTGGTCGATAGTTTCACACAGGCGTGGAGCCAAGTGATCCTGATCGCTCCGAAACTGGTGGCGATGGTGGCGGTGCTCGTCGTGGGCTACGTGCTTGCCCGCTGGATCGGCGGCTTGATTGCAGTGATCAGCGAGAAGATCGGCCTGCAGACGGCGGCCGAGAAGAGCGGCCTAGCGCAGAGCATGCACGACGTGGGCATCCGCCGGGAGGTACCGGCGATTGTCGGCGGCCTGACTTTCTGGCTGCTGATGAGCGTGTTTGTGATGGCGGCGTTTAGCATCCTCGGGCTCGAGAGCGTCTCGCTCGCCATGAAAGAGGTCGTGAACTATATCCCGAAGGTGCTCGTGGCGACCGTGGTGGTGGTGGTAGGCCTGCTGGCGGCGACCTTCGTCCGCGGCGTGGTGGCGACGAGTGCCGACCGCGTCGGACTGTCATACGCCGAGTATCTGGCTGGCGGCTGCTACTGGGTGCTTTCGATCCTGACCTTCATCGCCGCGTTTAACCAGTTGGGGATCCAGTTCGCCCTGCTCGAGAAACTGATTCTGATCGGGTCGGCGGGCCTCGCGGCGGGTTTCGCGCTCGCCTTCGGACTCGGCGGCCGCGACGTGATGTCGGGCATTCTGTCGGGTTACTACGTCCGCCAGCGTCTCCAGGCGGGAGACACAGTGAGCGTGGCTGGTTTGGAGGGCACGGTGCGTGAGGTGGGACCGGTGGCCACGATCATCGAGACCCGCGACAACGGCCTCCTGTCGCGGCACTCGGTGCCCAACTCGAAGATGCTGCAGGAGGCGGTGCGTTGATCATGAATCGCGACCGTGCCTCAACGTTGGCCGGCGCGACACCACAGGCGTGACGGGCCCAAACAGGGGCCAACGCATGAAACCGGCGGGCCCGTGGTGTGAAAGCGCCGCGGGCCCGCGGCACGTTGGCACCCCTGTCAGGATCACCTATCCTGCCGGGCATGAAACCCACGCTCCTGATCCTCGCCGCCGGCATGGGCAGCCGGTATGGCGGCCTCAAGCAGATCGACCCGATGGGCCCGGCGGGCGAGACGATCCTCGACTATTCGGTGTTCGATGCCGCCCGGGCGGGGTTTGGCAGGGTCGTGTTCGTGATCCGACCAGACTTCGAACGCGACTTCCGCGAGCGGGTCCTGAGCCGGTTCACCAGCCGAATCGACGCCGACTGTGTCTTCCAGACGCTCGACATGCTGCCCGCGGGTTTCACTCTGCCCGCAGGCCGCACGAAGCCCTGGGGCACGACCCACGCGGTGCTTTGCGGCCAGGCCGCCATCACCACCCCGTTCGCCATGATCAACGCCGATGATTTCTACGGCCGCGATTCCTTTGCCGTGCTGGGCCGGCGGTTGGCGACCTTGCCCGCCGACTCGTCGGCCTACTGCATGGTCGGCTTCACGCTCATGAACACGCTCTCCGATCACGGCACGGTGGCGCGGGGCGTGTGTCAGACCGACGACCGGGGCTTCCTCACCGACATTCGGGAACTGACGCAGGTCCGCCGGACAGCCGACGGCGCCGAGGATGATGGCCCGGGCGGCGTCACCGTGCTCACCGGCAGGGAACCGGTGTCGATGAACATGTGGGGCTTCACGCCGCACGTGTTTGGTCAGCTCGACGGCTGCTTTCGCGAGTTTCTCGCGACGCACGGCTCCGAGCAGAAGAGCGAATGTTATATCCCGATGTCGGTCGGCCAGCTTGTGAAGTCGGGACTCGCGACCTGCGAAGTGCTGCGCACGACCGCGACCTGGTTCGGCGCTACCTATAGCGAAGACAAAGCCGTGGTGCAGCGGAGCATCGCGGCGCTGGTCGAGGCCGGGGAGTATCCGGCGAACCTCTGGGCGTGACGCGACGCGGGGCCGCCGTCACTGCCTGACAAGCACCTGTGCGCCGGGGCCGAGGATGTCGAGGAGTTCGTCGAGATCGCGGACTGACATGACGAGACTCGTGGCCGGCGAGTTGTCGCTGACCACGCCCGGATCCTCGGCGGCTTCGATGACGAGCCCCTCGCCCAGCAGGATCGATGGCTTGGTGAAGGACGGGTCGGGGCTCGTGGCCGCCACGGCCTGCACGTCGCGGCCGGGGCCACGACGCACGTCGACGACCGGGATCGAACCGCCCACGCGGCTGTGGAACTGGCGGCCAATCACTACGGGAAAGCTCCCCGCGTAGTTGCCGCCGAGTTGGAGGCTCAGCCGCCGCCGCGACACGCTCACCACGGCGTCGAACGGGCCACGGATGACCTTCACGTGTTCGCCCGGAGTGAGCCGCTGCGGTTCCACGATGCCGTTGATCTTGCCGAGGAGCTGCCACGACACGCCGAGCGGGGCGGCGATCAGCGGAAGCGTCTCGCCGGCCGCGACGACGTGCGGCGGGAGCAGCAGATCCTGCTGCGAATAGACGACGGTCCCCGCGAGCTGGCCGAGCAAGTCCTCGAGACGCTGGCTCTCCTCGAGACCGAGCGATGGATCGTCGTACCACACGGAGAGCGCGGCGAGCGCTTCGGCGTAGCGGCCAGCGCCGAGTTTTTCATGGGCGTCTGCCCACGCCGTCGCGAAGGCGGCCGATGAGACGTGCGCGGTGGACGGTGGCGGCGTGAGCGTGCCTGGAGGCATGGCTGCCGGCGTGAGTGGTGGTGCTGTCGAGAGCGTCCCAAACCTGTCAGGACGATCGATCGCGTTGCCTGGAGCACCAGCGTCGGGTGTCACCACCCCCGGGGGAGCCTGCAAGGGCGGCGGTGCCGATTCAGCGGTGAGGTAGGTGGGGGCCGCCGGTGACATCCTGGCCGGCTCGTTGGCTGCCGCGGCACCGAACGCCGCACCGGCTCCCGCGGCAGCCGCAGCGATGGCCGCCGTCTGGAGCGGCGCGGCAGGTGGTTGGGCCGGCATGGTCGGCGGCGCCGGCATGGGGGGCGCCGGGGGCTCGTTCAGCGGCGGCATCGAAGACGCAGACGGAAACGCCGCGATGGCAGGTGGTGGTGCCGGAGCGGCTGCGGGAGTCGATGCGGGAGTCGCGGTCGCGTTGCTCAACGCGGGGGTCGACGGCGTGCCGAACGGTGTCGCAGCCGGTAGCGCCGTGGCCACCGGTGCCGCAGACGTCAGTTCGACCGCGGGGGGTGTAAAGCCTGGCGCAACGGATGTCTGAGCGGCGGGATCATCAGTCGTGCTCGACGGACCCTTCTGCACCACGGAATACGCGCCATAAAGAATCGTGCCGAAGAGCACGAGGACGACGAGGGGCTTGAGTGCCTCCATCGAGTCGGAATCCCGATCCGAGCGGCTTGGATGCTTGGAGCGGCTGGCCATGGCACTGCTTCCTCAAGGGGCGGTGCCAGCATCCGGCGGCGGGCGCCAACGGTCGTCCCAGTCGGACAACTGGACCGCGGATCGGGGATGCTAGGAAATGCCGGTTTCACCTGCCAGATCGCTTTCGACCGCTGATTCCTGTGATTTTCGCGGGTCGAGGCACGGGACGCCGGGCTGTCTGCAACTCGGAAAACCGTCCCGAATCGTCCAGAATTGGACCGCGGCCGTATAGTCATGCTGTTCCGAGGCGGGTTCTAGCACAGGCTCTTCGATGCGTTCGCGAGACGTCGATCTGACCCGCATGCGAGACGTGGTGGCCGTGGTGTTGGCCGGCGGCCGAGGCGCACGTCTCGACCCGCTCACCCGCGACCGCGCGAAGCCCGCTGTGCCGTTCGGTGGCACCTACCGGATCATCGATTTCGCGCTCTCTAACTGCCTCAACAGCGGTTTGCGGCGGCTGCTCGTGCTCACACAATACAAGGCCCGGAGCCTCGACCGCCACCTGAATCTGGGATGGCATCGGCTGTTCTGCCGCGACCTCGGCGAGTTCCTCGACGTGCTTCCGCCTCAGCAGCGGGTCGATGACCACTGGTATCTCGGCACTGCCGACGCCGTCTACCAAAACATCTATTCGCTGGAGATGGCGGCCCCGCGGCTGGTGGTCGTGCTCGCCGGCGACCACATCTACAAGATGAACTACCAGTCGCTGATCGACGCACACGAAGAGAGCGGTGCCGACGTGACGATCGCCGGCCTCCCGGTCGCCCGCGAGATGGCTGGCGATTTTGGCACGATGGAGGTTGATGGCTCGGCGCGAGTGCGACAGTTTCACGAGAAGGTCGCAGATCCGCCGCCGCTGCCCGGCAGCCCCGGCATGTGCCTCGCCTCGATGGGTATCTACTGCTTCAGTTCCGATTTTCTTCTCGAACAACTCCGCGCCGACGCCGGCGACGGCCAGAGCCGCCACGACTTTGGCCACGATCTGCTTCCCCGGATCGTTCACACGCATGCCGTGCACGTCTTTCCCTTCCGCGACGAGAACCGTAAGCGAGAGGCCTACTGGCGTGACGTGGGCACCGTCGACGCCTACTACGAGGCCAACATGGATCTCGTCGAGGTCGATCCGAAGCTCAACCTCTACGATGAACACTGGCCGATTCGTACCCATCACCCCGCCTACCCACCCCCCAAGTTTGTGTTCGCGGAAGAAGGGCCCTCCGCCCGGAGGGGCGAGGCGACCGATAGCCTCGTCTGCCCTGGTGCCATCATCTCGGGTGGTCGGGTGAGCCGCTCGATCATTGGGCCCGGCGTGCGCGTCAACAGTTTCGCGAGGATCGACGAAAGCATTCTTTCTGATGGTGTCGACATCGGCCGCCATGCCGTGGTTCACCGGGCGATCGTCGACAAAGACGTCCGCATCCCACCGGGGCTGACGGTCGGTGTCGATCCCGAGCAGGATGCCGCCCGGGGCTTGACAGTCTCACCCGAAGGCGTGACTGTCGTCCCCAAGGGCTTTTGCTTCGAGGACGCCAGTTCCTTCGAGCCCCCAGCCGCCATGATCCGCAGAGTTCACTGAACCAGACGCCCCGTGCCCAACCGCAACGTCGTCCTCCTCGTCGTGATCTGCTTCACCTGCCTCGCGGCCTATGCCGCCCGGGAGCAGTCGGCGGCCGGCCGTCGCTTCGGCGAAGTGCTCGCCCTCATCGACGCGTCGTACCTCGAGCGTGTCGATCACGAGCAGCTCCTCGATGCCGCGGTGGATGCCGCGATGTCAGAGCTTGACGATCATTCTGCCTACGTCCGAGGCGATGGGCGTGTGGAACTGGAAGCGGCGCTCGATCAGAAGTTTGGCGGTGTGGGCCTTGAACTCACGATTGATGAGGCGACCCGCGAACCGATCGTGGCTTCGCCCGTCGTCGATTCGCCGGCGTGGCGTGCCGGGATCTGGGCAGGTGATCGAATCAAGGCGATCGATGGCGAGCCGACCGCGGGGGTTCTGCTTCGCGAGATCGTCGGACGGCTGCGGGGCACGGTTGGTGAGAAAGTGGTTGTTGTGATCGCGCGACCTGTCGCCAACTGGCCGCCGACGCTTGACCCGGGAGCCGAGGTTCGGGGCGACGTCAACCGTCGTGACGTCACGCTCGTCCGCGAGGTGATCAAGACGGAGAGCGTGCTTGGTGATCGGCGTCTTCCGGATGGCAGCTGGGATTGGATGATCGAGGGGGCTCCGGGAATCGCGATAGTTCGAATGACCACGTTTGGCGAGCGGACGGCCGCAGAACTTGCGGCCGCTGCCGCTGCGATCACCGCCACGGGGGCTATCCGTGGGCTCGTGCTCGACCTGCGGGGAAATGCAGGGGGGCTGCTCTCGGCGGCCGTGGAGGTGTGCGACCAGTTCCTGGACGAAGGCGTGATCGTCCACACCCGCGGTCGCCACGTCAGCGGCTCGTCGGCGGACGGCGCGTCACTCGACACGCGGCGTGCGAGCCCCGGCGACATCCTCCCGGGTGTTCCGGTGATGGTGCTCGTCGATGGCCTGACCGCCAGTGCGGCGGAGATCGTCGCCGGGTGCCTCCAGGACTCGGGGCGGGCCACGATCGTTGGCAGCCGGACGTTCGGCAAGGGGACCGTGCAGGCGATTCTGCCTTTGTCCGATGACCGGGGGCTTCTCAAGCTGACCACGTCGGAGTACTTGCGGCCGAGTCGCATCACTATTCACCGCCGCAGCGATGACGATGATGGCCATGCGTGGGGCGTGGCTCCGGAAGCCGGCTACGAAGTCGCGCCTTCCGCGGAGGCGATCGCGCGGCTCAATGCCTGGCGGCGGTTCCGTGACGCTGCCGGACCGGTTTCGGTGGGCGGTGGTTCGCCGCCGGCACCTCGCGGCCTGCCTCGCGAGATCGATCCGGTTGTTGCCCGAGCGCTCAGCGGCCTGTCAGATCCGGTCACCGCGGTTGATCCCGATCTCGGCGGCGAGGAAGAAACTCCCCGCGACGACGATCATTCCCCTCGGCCCGACGCGTGAGCGGGCGATCTTCAACGCGGCGGCGGGCGACGCCCCCTCTTCCGGCTTGGGCAGCCGCGCCTGGTGGCATGCTTCCCGCAAGCGGTCGAGCGTTGCAGACCTTGGGTTGTGTTGATAGCGCGTGACGACGACATACTCGAAGAGCCCGGTCGCGGTGGCGAGCATCTTCTCGATCTGCTTGTCGTTACTGGCGGCGAAGACGAGGGCCCGCCGCTGGTGGGCAGCCAGCACGGGCTCGAGCGTCTCCATGAGCGACTCCATGGAGGCCACGTTGTGGGCCGCATCGACGATCACAAGGGGCCGCTCCGCTACGGTCTCGATGCGGGCCGGCAGCCGTGCCCGCGCGAGGCCGCGGACGACGGCTTCCTGCGGCACGCGAATCCCCCGGGCGTCGAGCTCTCTGGCGGCGACCACCGCCAGAGCCGCATTGTCGGTCTGGTGTCGGCCCGGCATGGCAGGTGTGTAGCGCTCGGCCGCGGCGCCGCCCGGCGGGGTGAGCTCGAATGACGAACCGCGGAGGGCCTCGGCGGGGGTCGTGGGCGGATGGTGCCGAACGGCGAAGTCGCGGCCGAGTTGCAGAAGTGGTGCCCGGCGACGGACGGCCACGTCGGCGATCACTCGGCGGGCAGTCGGCTGCATGACTCCCGAGATCACCGGACAGCCACGCTTGATGATTCCGGCTTTCTCGCCGGCGATTTTCGTGAGCGTGGGGCCGAGGAGTTTCATGTGGTCGAGGCTGATGCTCGTGATGACCGTGACGACCGGGTGTGACACGTTCGTCGCGTCGAGCCGGCCACCAAGACCGGTCTCGAGCACGGCGACGTCGACCTGACTCCGGGCGAAGTGCAGCATGGCGACGGCGGTGATCACCTCAAACCACGTCAGCCCCTGCCGACCACGTCGGCGTGCGGCGTCGTCGAGGGCCTCGACGACAGGAATGACTTCCTCGAACACCGCCACGAGATCAGTCGGCGAGATGGGATCTCGATCGATCGAGATCCGTTCCTCGATCGCATACACGTGGGGCGACATGTATCGGCCCACACGATGCCCCGATTCCTCGAGGATGGCAGCGAGCATGGCCACCGTCGAACCCTTGCCCTTGGTCCCGGCCACGTGGGCGACTGGGTAGAGCAGGTGTGGATCACCGAGCTTGGCCAGCAGGTGCCGCATGCGAATGAGACCGAAGGCCGCAGCAGGCCGGCCCGACGCCGGCACCCGTTCGTAGTTGGTGCGGCCATCGAGCCATGCGAGCACGCGATCGCGGTCGGCGGCGCTGGCACGTCGAGGGGGTCGTCGCTGTCGCATTCTGCGCCGTTTGCCGGAACGTTTGGGGGGAAGGGGCGGGCCTGGGGAGAGGCCGCGGAGACGGAGAGTTTAGTCGGCCGTCATTCGACAGTGCATGGAAAACAGGGATTGACGGTCGGACGCCTTTCCTTGACTCTCCGCCACCCCGAGCCTCCGGCGCCCGGGGCGGAGACGCTCGTTCCCTTTTGGCGGTGCCATGCGACAGCCCGAGACCCTGAAACGACGCGGCGCTGCGGTTCGTCCCGTGCTCTGGGCGGCCGTGGCAGGGGCGTACGCGGTGATCGGGCCGGTGGCATGGCCGCAATCGCCAGACCTTGCCGTCGAGCAGGCGGCGCTGGCGACCGATGGCAGTCCAGACATGGTCGCGCCGCCGATGTACGTCGCCGACCCACTCGATGGCGACACGTTCACGGCGATGCCCGTGGGCGTCGGCTCGGGCCTCGCGAAGCCCTGGCCGCGATGGTTCGCCGGCGCCAGTGGGCTCGTGATGACCCGGACGCTGCCGGCGGGTGCCGCCACCATGCAGCCCCTCGGCGGCACGCAACTCACCACGGCCGATGCCGGAGCGAACTGGCCCGGCGGCGTCGATCTGCATCTGGGCCGGTGGTTCGGGATGCGGCAGCAGCACGCCGTCGAACTCATCTATTGGGGCGTCTACAACATCGGGACGTCGAGTGGCGTGACCTCGAGTGACGGGGCGATCGACGCGATTCCGCAGGCGTCGGGCGTGACGGTGGCGGGGTTGCCCGCAGCGACGTTTCTGACCGGTGCCACGGCTCAGCAGATCAACCGTTCCGACGTCGTCAACGACATCGAGATCAACTGGGTTTACTCGCTCTGGGATCGGCCCGAGTTCCTGCCCCGTGAGCGGGCCGTCAACCTGATGTGGCTGGCTGGCTTCCGGTTCTTCCAGGTGGGCGACTCGCTGACGCTCCAAAATGGCACGGGTGATTCGTCGCTTGGCGGACTCGACTTCGACGTGGCCACTAATAACAACATCTACGGCGCTCAAGTCGGGGCCAAGTTCGACTGGCGGATTCTGCCGATGGTCCGCCTCAACATCGTGCCCAAGTTTATGGTCGGTGGCAACTCGCTCACCAACACAAGTTCGCTCGTGCGGACGAACGGGACCTATGGCACCTTCACCGCTGACGGGTCACCGTCGACCGTCCATTCGACGCTCGGCGTATTCTCGTGGCTGGGGTCGGTCGATACGGCGGTGGCCTGGGACGTGACGGACCACTGGAGTCTGTGGCTGGGCTACCGCGTCGTGGGCGTGGGAAATATCGCCCAGGCGGATGGCCAGTGGCCGACCGATATCGCATCGCCGGCGTCACTCTCGGGAATCGAGGCCGGATCGAGCACGATCGTCCACGGTGGATTTGCGGGCTTCGAGGGGAGATACTGACGCCCATGAGCACGACCAATCCGCCGCAAGGCTCCGCCCAACTCGTCGCCAAAAAATGCGTTCCCTGCGAGGGGGGCGTGGCAAGGTATTCGCATGCGGACGCGGAAGCCCAGGTGGCGGGCCTCGCCGGCTGGCACTTGACGCATGACGACACCCGAATCCGTCGCGACTGGACGCTGCCCGATTTTCGGTCCGCGATCAAGATGATCAATAACATCGCGGCCCTTGCCGAGCGGGAGCAGCATCATCCCGACCTGCACCTCGAGGGCTACCGCCGCGTGTGGATCGAGATTCACACGCACGCCATCGGCGGGCTGTCGGAAAACGACTTCATCCTCGCCGCCAAGATCGACGCGATGACCCCGGCCTGACGGCGGAGATCAGCGTCATCAACCGCGCGGTCAGCCACCGCAGTAGTCGATGGCCCGAGCGATTTCGCTCTTGAGATCTTTTCGTGGCACGATCCGGTCGATGAAACCGTGTTCGAGGAGAAACTCACTCGTCTGGAATCCCTTCGGGAGCTCTACTCGAATCGTCGCCTTGATCGTGCGCGGGCCCGCGAACCCGATCAGGGCCCTCGGCTCCGCGAAACAGAGATCACCGAGCGACGCAAAACTCGCCGCGACGCCCCCCATGGTCGGGTTGGTGAGCACCGAAATGAAGAGGCCGCCGGCCTGCGAGTAGCGAGCCAGCGCCGCCGACACCTTCGCCATCTGCATCAGCGAGAGAATGCCCTCGTGCATCCGGGCACCGCCGCCGGAGGCACTGATGATGATCAGCGGCAGCCTGCCGGCGGTCGCTCGCTCGACGAGCCGCGTGAGCCGTTCGCCCACCACGCTCCCCATGCTGCCCATGATAAACGACGAGTCGGTCACGCCGCAGGCCACGCGGCGGGCGCGGATCATGCCCGTGCCCGTGAGGGCGGCGTCGCGGAGACCGGTCCGTTTCTGTTCCGACACAATTCGCTCGGCATACGACTTCTTATCGCGAAATCCGAGCGGGTCGGTGGGCCTGAGGTCGGCATCGCACTCCTCGAACGTCCCAGCGTCGAGCAGCTGCTCCATCCGCTTTGCCGCCGAGACGTACCAGTGAAACCCGCATTGCGGGCAGACGTTGAGGAGCTCCTCGGCCTCTTTGCGGTAGATCGTGGCCCCACAACCGTCGCATTTCAGCCACAGCCCCTCAGGCACGCCACGCTTCGGCCGCGGGCCCCGGCCAATCGCGGCCGCTAGTTCGGCAGCCGCTGGCTGTCGTGGGGCCGCGGTCTGCAACGCGGCCGTCTTCACGGCTCCGTCGGAGGCGGTTGCTGACGGGCGGCGGCGTTCCATGCTCGAGACCGGCGGAAGACGAACGGGGATCAAACGGTGCGGCAGGGCCACCCTACCACGGTTCATGAGTTTATCGCGTTGGCTAGGGCCGGTGCTGCGCCGCTTTCAGCGGGAAACAAACGGGTGCGAGGAAACGGTGCCGGCCGCCGGAGGCAGCGGCACGCCGGGCCGCGATGGCTGCCACTGGGCGGCGATGGGCAGTTCGGCGACGAGGTCGGGCTCTGGGTCGAAGGTCCAGAGATCGCCCATCGAGCGGCCTGACACGAGCCAACAAACGATCGCGTCGAGTGGCTGCGGCACGACCAGGGCGATGCGGCCCGACGGATGACGCTTGAAGAGTTTCTCGACCGCGGCCTCGACCCGCTCGCAGGCCTCTTCCAAAAGTTCGCCTTCCGGCGGCGCGACTGACCACGGTTTGTCTTGCCACTGTCGATAGAGGCGAGGCTGCTTTTCACGAATCTCTTCGACGAGTTTGCCCTGCCAGAGGCCCAGGTCAAGGTTGCCCAGGTTCGCCACTTGCCGCGACTTGATGCCACAGGCGAGGCCGACGAGACGCCCAGTTTCCGCAGCGCACTCGTCTGTCGAGGCGTAGATCGCCTGGGGTGGCTCGGCCGCCAGCTGTTCGCCGGCACGCATGGCTGCCGCGATGCCTGCCGCCGTGAGCGGCATGTCGAGCGTGCCGCGGATCCTCTCCTGGAGGTCGTAGTCGGTGGCGCCTGAACGAATCACGATCAGATGGTCGGGCACGGGTCAACAAGTCTCCGGGGTCAAGGATGTCAGGCCGCGGCGCGGGCGAGGGCTTCGAGCTCGGTAAGCGCGCGGCCGTAGTCTGCCGAACGGATCACGGCGCTGCCCGCCACGATCAGTTCCGCCCCCGCCGCAGCCACCAAGCCGATGGTTTCGTTCGAGATGCCGCCGTCCACTCCGAGGCGGAACGACGCGTTTCGTCGGCTACGGGCCGCCGCGAGCCAGACGAGTTTTTCGAGAGCGACGTCATTGAACCGCTGGCCGCCGTAGCCGGGCTCCACGCTCATCACGAGCACGCCGTCGCAGTCTTCGAGATACGGTTCGAGCCGCTCGACCGGCGTGTTGGGGCTGATCGCCAAGTGGGCCCTACAGCCGAGCGACGACAGTGTTTTGAGGGCCCTTCGCGGATCTTCCAGGGCTTCGATGTGGATCGTGACGATGTCCGAACCGAGCTTCGCATAGTGCTCGATGACCCGCTCCGGGTCTTCCACCATAAGGTGCGTCTCGATCGGCACGCGTGATGCCTTGCGGACCGCTTCGATCACCACCTGCCCGTACGTCAGCTGGGGCACGAACCGACCGTCCATGACGTCGAGATGCAGAGCCGCCGCTCCCGCCGACTCCAGCCGCTCAACCTCGTGGGCCAGATGACCGAAATCACAAAGCAGCAGCGCGGGCACCACGACCGGGCCGTGGGCCGCGAGGGTCGTTGCCAGCCGGTCGAGGGCCTGTCCTGCCTGGTGGGTCACGGGTGCGTGATGCAGAGGGGGCTGGTCTCTGAGGGCCAGCATTGAACCTAAGTCTACCAAACGTCATCCGCAATCGTCTCGAGAAAAACCATTAATTTCAGCGGGACTGGCGGGTCCTCACAAAAGCCTCACAATGCCCGGGTAAATAGACAGGACTGGAGACGGTTCGTCGTGCCGGCGGCAAAAGCCACCGGGCGGGGCGTTGGCGGAATCGGAGGCGATGTCATGCTGCAGCGAGGGATTCGGCACGGAGCGCTGGTCGTGTGCGCGGTCGCAGCGCTGGGAATCCCGGGGGCGTGGGCCCAAGAAATCGACGTTGCGTTGCCGGCCTACAAAAAGGCGGCAGGCGAAGTGGCCGGGTCGCTGAAGTGCGTCGGCTCCGACACGATGAACAATCTCGTCGCTCTCTGGGCGGAGGGATTTAAAAAGTTTTACCCCAGCGTCCGCGAGGGCATCGAGGGCAAGGGGTCGGCCTCGGCACCGCCGGCGCTCGCCGAGGGCACCTGCACGTTCGGCCCAATGAGCCGCGACTGGAAGCCCGCCGAGATCGATGCCTTCAAGACCAAGCACGGCTACCCGCCGACCGTCGTGCCGGTGGCGCTCGACATGCTGGCCGTTTTCGTCCACCGCGACAACCCGCTTGAGTCACTCACGCTCCCACAGGTCGACGCGATCTTTTCGAAAAACCGCAACGGCGGTGCGGCCGCCGACATCCGCACGTGGGGCGACCTCGGGCTCGAGGGCGAATGGAAAGACAAACCGATCAGCCTCTACGGTCGCAATGCGACGAGCGGCACTTATGGATTCTTCAAGGAGTTTGCTCTCTTCAAGGGTGACTTTAAGTCGACTGTGAAGGAGCAGCCGGGCAGTTCGGCCGTCGTGCAAGCGATCGCGAGTGACAAGTTTGGCATCGGCTACAGCGGCATCGGCTACAAAACTGCCGATGTGAGGGCCGTGCCCCTCGCTGCCAAAGCCGACTTAGCGGTGGTCGAACCCGTGGCGGCCAACGCCTACTCAGGCGACTATCCGCTCGCCCGCTTCCTCTATCTCAGCGTCAACCGCAAGCCTGCCGCGACGCTCGATCCGCTGCGGCGGGAGTTTCTCCGCTATGTGCTCAGTGCCTCAGGGCAGGCCGACGTGAAGAAAGACGGCTATCTGCCGCTGCCGGCGGCGGTCGTCGAGCAGGCCATGAAGGACGTCGGAATCGAGTGATCCTGGCGACGTGGCCCAGCGCGGGCCGGGTTGGGCACACCGCACACGCTTCGGTCGCATGCAGGCCAAGTCCACATTTACCGGTCGGCCTCGGCGACGCGCGACCCATCCGTGGGTGAGGGCCTCCGACTCGATCGCCCGCGCCGTGATCACGCTCGGCGGGATCGGTACCATCGCCGCTGTGCTCGCGGTGGGCGTTTTTTTGATCGCCGTTGCCGCCCCGCTCTTCAAGGGTGCGTTTGGGTCGCTCGACCTGGTCTCGCCGCTCTCGTCCGGTCGCACCGCAGCCTTCGGTGCCGATGAGTCGGGGGCGGTGGCCTGGCTGCTGCACGGCGACCCTGACCAGGCCGGCGGCATCGCTGTCGTGGGGCTGGCCAACGGCCAAACGCTCCTCGACAAGCCGGCATCCGACACCGGACTCGCCGGCAGTTCGGCCGTCCGCGTGCCGCCCGGCGGCATGCTCGCCGCGGTCGGCTTTGCAGACGGCTCATTTCGCACCGGCCGCATCGGCCTCGACTCCGCCTACCAACCCGCCGAGGAACTCCGACCGGATCAACTTCCGAAGCAGGTGGGCGGGGCCGTGACGGTGGACGGTTCGCTCGTGGTGCGGTTGGCCGGCGACCGATTCTCCCGCGTGTCGCTTATCACGGAGCTTGGGCCGCCGCCTGCCCTGCCGCTCGGCGGGCCCGTCATCGACATCGACGTGGTGTCGCTCGCCGGTGGCCCGCTCGTCGCCGCCGTGGACGACACCGGCCGCATCCGTGTCGAGACCGTGACCTCGAAACGCAACATGCTCACCGGAAAGCTGACGAGCACGCCGCAGGGCGTGTCGATCGAGCCACCGGTCGGGTTCAAGGCCCGATTCATCCGCACGTCGGCGCTCGGTGACCAACTGTTCCTGATCGCAACGAATGGAGAGGCCCACCGGTATCTGATTCGCGACATCGGCTCACCCGTGCTCATGGAGTCGTTCGATGCGGGCCCGGGCGACGCCGAGGTGACGGTCGTCGAGCGGCTCTTCGGCGGGGCGACGCTCGCGGTCGGGGATTCTCTCGGCCGGGTGCGGATCATGTTCGCTACTCGCGGCGTGGCCGAAGGTGGCGACGCGGCAGACGTCGGCAAGGGTGCCGCTGACGGGCTCCGCATGGCCGTTGCCCGCACGTTTGAACCACGGCGGGCCGATGAGGCCGCTGCCATCACGGCCATCGCCGCATCTCCAAGGTCGCGGCTGTTTGCGGTTTCCGATGCCGCAGGGGGCATCCGCCTCTTGCAATCGACCGCCGGATCAGACGTGCTCGAGCCGCCAGTCCCACGTGCCGCTGCCGACGCGGCTGCGTCGATCCTGGCCGAACGGCTCTGCATCTCGTCCCGCGAGAACCGCCTGCTCGCCATCGGCCGCGGCAGCCTCGCCGTCTGGTCCATCGACACCGGCTACCCCGAGATTTCGGCCCGCACGCTGCTGGCGCCTGTCTGGTATGAAAACTACGCCGGCGCCTCGCATGCCTGGGAAACGACTGGTCACGAGGCGTTTGAATCGAAGTTTGGTCTTGTGCCCCTGATCTTCGGCACCCTCAAAGCCACGCTTTACTCGATGCTGTTCGCCACGCCGATCGCCCTGCTTGCGGCGATCTACGCCAGTCAGTTCATGCACGCCCGGTGGAAGGCCCGCATCAAGCCGACGATCGAGATGATGGCGAGCCTGCCGAGTGTGGTGCTCGGGTTCATGGCCGGGCTGGTGTTCGCGCCTGTGATCGAGCGGTCGCTGATGCCGCTCGTGGCCGGTTTTTTTGTGGTCCCCGTCGTGATCCTGCTCTCGGCCCACCTCTGGCAACTGCTGCCGTCCGGGTGGCGGACCCGGTATGCCGGTTGGCGGCTCGCGGTCGTCGCCTTTGGAGCCCTGCCGGTCGGGATCGCACTGTCGCGGGCGCTGGCTCCGGCGGCCGAGCGATTCCTGTTTGGCGGCAATGTCACCAGTTGGCTCGATGGCCGTGGTGGCAGCGGCTTCGGGGGCTGGGTGCTCGCCAGCCTGCCGCTGGCCGCGATCGCTGCCACGGTGATCGTCGGTCGCGTCGTCAATCCCTGGCTCCGGCGGGTCAGCGGCAGCTGGACGCACAGGCGAGCGGCCGCCGCCTCGCTCCTCGTGTTCGCCGGTGGCGTGGTGGCGACGGTGGCGTTTGCGGCGGCGATCGCGGTGTTGTTCGATTCGCTGCGACTCGACACCCGGGGCGGCATCTTCGGGACGTACGTGCAACGCAACGCCCTGATCGTCGCCATCGGCATGAGTTTCGCGATCATCCCGCTGATCTTCACGATTGCCGACGACGCGCTGTCAAGCGTCCCCGAACACCTCCGTAGTGCGTCGCTCGGTGCCGGGGCAACGCCCTGGCAGACGGCGGTTCGCGTGATCGTGCCAGCGGCGGCCAGCGGCCTGTTCTCCGCCGTGATGATCGGCCTCGGCCGCGCGGTCGGTGAGACGATGATCGTGCTGATGGCGGCCGGCAACACGCCGCTGATCAGCGGAAATCTCTTCAACGGTTTTCAGACGCTTTCGGCGGCGATCGCCACGGAGCTTCCCGAGGCGGCCCGTGGGTCGGCCCACTATCGGGTGCTGTTTCTCGCGGCGCTGACGCTGTTCGCGATCACGCTCGTGGTCAACACGGTAGCCGAACTCGTGCGGCAGCGGTTTCGCAAG
The DNA here is from genome assembly GCA_040877375.1 of Pirellulales bacterium. Lineage (GTDB taxonomy): Bacteria > Planctomycetota > Planctomycetia > Pirellulales > UBA1268 > QWPN01. The sequence goes on from JBBDNW010000137.1 coordinate 16,501, forward strand.
AGGGCGTATGAACTCTGAAAGCCTTCCCCGTCGCCGCGCCCGGTCCGGGCATGCCAACCTCACCGCCCACGGCGAGCCGTGGGTGTGGCTCACGGCCTCGTCGCTGGCACTGGCGATCGCGATGATCGTCGGGCTACTCTCGTTCATCGCGTGGCGGGGACTTGCGACCTTCTGGCCCGTGCCCCTGGAACTCGTGACGCT
>JBBDNW010000137.1:16801-19717 GCA_040877375.1 Pirellulales bacterium
CGCGGGAGCACCCCATCGCCCGCGGTCGCCTGCTTCGCGCCATGCGGATCGACAAGCACGAGCGGGGCGAACTCCAGCGGCAACTGCGGGCCGCACGGCTTGCGGTGGTGCAGGCGGGGCTCGACGCCGGCGCCGGTAGCGAGCGGCAGTCCGAGGCCCAACGCCGTGAGCGGCAGCTGGCCGGGGAGATCGGCCGCCGTGAGCAGACCCTCGACGAGGAAACAGCGAAACTCAGAGGGGAGAATGCGGGGTGGGTTGTTGAGTTTGAAACGGCGTCGGGCGCCAGCGTGCCCGTGCCGCTCGACGGAATCGTTCGCGCCTGGCAGCCCAACAGGCTCTCGCTCGCCGGCAACCTGGGCGTCTATCTCTCGCGGTGGGGGGAGTTCCTCGGTGACGATCCCCGTGAGGCCAACAGCGCCGGCGGTGTGTTTCCCGCGATCTGGGGCACGGTGACGATGACCCTCATCATGGCGATCTTCGTGGCCCCTTTCGGCGTGCTTGCAGCGCTCTATCTCCGCGAATACGCGAGCCGCGGTCCGATCACCACGGCGGTGCGGGTGGCGATCAACAACCTGGCCGGCGTGCCGAGCATCGTCTACGGCGCCTTCGGGCTGGGCTTCTTCTGCTACGTGGTCGGCGCCGGCATTGACGACGTGTTTTTCAAGGCGAGCCTCGTGGCCGACGGGCAGCCCACGTTTGGCACGGGGGGGCTTTTGTGGGCATCGCTCACGCTCGCGTTGCTCACGCTTCCGGTCGTGATTGTGGCCACCGAGGAGGCGCTTTCCGCGGTGCCCAACTCGATGCGGGAGGGATCGTATGCGTGCGGCGCCGGCAAGTGGCAGACGATCCGCCGGATCGTCCTGCCGCGGGCCCTGCCCGGGATCATGACGGGACTGATCCTCGCGATGGCCCGCGGCGCGGGTGAGGTCGCGCCCTTGATGCTCGTGGGTGTGAAAAAGCTCGCGGTCGAACTGCCGGTGGACGGAACGTTTCCGTTCGTCCATCCGGAGCGGGAGTTCATGCACCTCGCCTACCTGATCTATGACGTCGGCTTTCAGAGCCCCAACAGCCAGGCGGCTCGGCCGATGGTGTTTACGATTACCTTCCTCCTGGTGGCGATCATTGCCTTACTCAACGTGACCGCGATCTGGCTGCGGTCGAGGCTGCGGCGGCGGTTCGTTTCCCAGCACTTCTGATGGGCGTGGTGTACGATTGACCGGTCCCGTAATCGGCGGGATTCATGGGATCCATGGGAAGCAGGGCGAGCATGCAATCGGTCGACAGAGTGCGGCAGGACATCGCTGCGGAGGCCGTGGGCCATCCGGGAGAGCCTCCGCAGGATCGTCTGATCGCCGTCGCCGCAGGACTCGAGGTTGAGGCCGAGGTGCACGAGGGCGTGCTCAAGGAGCCGCCGGTCTTGGAAATCGACCGGTTCAATCTCTGGTATGGCGCGAAGCAGGCGCTCCATCGGATCACGATGCCCATCCCGCTCAACAAGGTGACGGCGCTCGTCGGCCCCAGCGGCTGCGGCAAGTCGACGCTCCTGCGGAGCGTGAATCGGCTCAACGATCTGGTGCAGAGCGTGCGGATCACCGGCGACATGCGACTCAACGGTGATTCGATCTACGACCCTCGAATGGACGTGATCGAGTTGCGAAAGCGGATGGGCATGGTCTTTCAGAAGCCGAATCCCTTCCCGATGAGCATCTATGAAAACGTCGTCTACTCCCTCCGCATTGACGGCGAGACCAGCCGCGGTGTGCTCGACGAGGTCTGCGAGATGAGCCTCCGCGGGGCAGCCCTCTGGGACGAAGTGAAAGACCGGCTCCAGGACAGTGCCCTCGGTCTCTCGGGCGGCCAACAGCAGCGGCTGTGCATCGCCCGGGCCATCGCTGCCGAGCCCGAGGTGCTCCTCCTCGACGAGCCTTGTTCGGCGCTCGATCCGATCGCCACCGGGAAGGTGGAAGACCTGATCCAGGAGCTCCGCGGCCGATACTCCGTGCTGATCGTGACGCACAACATGCAGCAGGCCAGCCGGAGCAGCGACTACACCGCCTTCATGTACCTTGGCCGGTTGATCGAGTACGGCGCCACCACCGACATCTTCACCAAGCCCGTCCTTCGCGAGACGGAAGCCTATGTGACCGGCCGCTTCGGCTGACCGGCGTTGGAATCCCATGACCAAACACATCGAACGCCAGCTCGAGAACCTCAGAGAGCGGATCCTGCGTCTCGGGACACTCGTAGAGGAGGCGATCTCGAAGTCGATCACGGCGCTGATCAACCGTGATGTTCACCTTGCCCAGCGGGTGATGTCCAACGACGAGGAGATCGACAGCATGGAGGTGGAGGTCGAAGAGGAGTGCCTCAAGATCCTCGCCCTCTACCAGCCGGTGGCTGCCGACCTGCGGTTCGTCGTGGCCGCCCTCAAGATCAACAACGATCTCGAGCGGATGGGTGACCTCGCGAGGAACATCGCCAAGCGGGTGACGCAGTTGGAAGGGGGCAATCCATACGACCTGCCCCCGGAGATCCGCACGATGGCCACGCAGGCGCAGGAAATGGTCCGCCAGTGCCTCGATGCTGTGGTGAAGGGAGATCCGGCGCTGGCCCGGCAGGTCCGCGAGGAGGACGACATCGTCGACGAGGCCCGGCAGCGGATCCAGCGGCGGGTGCTCCAGGGCATCAAGAACGACCCTGAGAACGTCGAAAACCTCCTCCGGATCAACTCCGTCTCCAAGCACATCGAACGGATCGCCGACATGGCGACGAACATCGCCGAGGACGTCGTCTACATGGTCGAGGGCGACATCGTCCGGCACCGGGCCGAGAGCTGACCCACACCGCGTAGGTGAGAGCGTCGAGCACTGGAGTCACGCACCGGCTCCGCAAGAAGCCCCAAGCGCAAGCGCGGGG
>JBBDNW010000138.1:0-3511 GCA_040877375.1 Pirellulales bacterium
GCGGCTGTGGGCGTGGTGTGGAGCGGGTTGGGGTGGTGGGCGTAATCCCCGCGCTCGCGCTTGGGGCTTCCTGCCGGGAGGCGGTGCCGATGCCGGAGGCGGTGCCGATGCGGGAGGCGGTGCCGCTGCGGGAGGCGGTGCCCGTCGCGGGTCAACGCTCGCCCCAGATGCGACGGACTTCCGCCAACCCCTCCACGCAGAGGTCGTAGTCGCTTGACAGCCGTTCGAGGAGCTGCCGCTCGTCGGCTGCGTTTGCCGGCTCCAGCCTGCTCGCCAGCCAATACGCCCGCTTGCCCGTCTCGCGGTAGGCATCCAGCGGATCGCGAAGTCCCCGGTACTCGAGCGGCCGCAGCGCCTCGGGGTAAAGGCCGCTCCAGAAGAGCGTCACGTCGCCGATGTGGCGGTATTCCTCGCGGGCCTCATCGGGAACGGCATGACTGGCAGCGTCGACGAGCAGCCTCGCGACGTCGGCTGCTTCGGATGCCGCGGCCGACGGCAGGGCCGCCTCATTCCGCAAAAACCTCACGAGCAGCACCGAGACATAGTCCACGAGCGGCGGATCGACCACGCCCAGCCGCGCATGAAACGCGTATTCCGTGAGGCCCCGGAAGAACCGGTCGATGTCGGACGGGTCGTGGGCTGAAAACATGGCACGCTCGCACGCGTGAGGCACACCAGTTACTGTGTCTCTGTGTTGTTATAGGCTTCCGTCCGCCCTTCGGGCCAGACGAACTCCGGCCAGACCGACCGCATGCTCGTCGAGCCGCACCCCTTCGCCCCGATCCTGCTCGCCGCCGGCCGCGAGGAGGCACTCCGGCCGCTCTTGGTGCAGCTGGTCGTGATCATCCTCGCCGCCCGGGCGGGGGCGGTGGTTGCCCGGTGGCTGCGCCAGCCGAGCGTGGTGGGGGAGATCGTGGCTGGCTTGCTCCTCGGACCATCGGCATTCGGCGCCTGGTTCCCAGACCTGTTCGCAATGGTGTTTCACGGCGGGGCAGGCGGGGCGGGTAGTGGTGCGATGGAGGCGTCGCTCACGAGCTTCAGCCAGGTGGGGCTCGTGCTGCTGCTGTTTCTGATCGGGATCGAGTTTGACTTCTCGCACGTCCGTCGGCAGGGCCGCCGCGCGGCGGCGATCTCCCTGGCGGGCGTCGTGGCGCCGTTCGGGCTGGGCATCGGCCTCGCCTGGTTGATGGTGCCGCGGCTGGAGGCGCTCGGGGCTACTGGTCCGATCGACGCGCGATCGTTCGCACTCTTCATGGGCACGGCGATGTCGATCACGGCGATCCCGATCCTCGGCCGGATTCTCATCGAGATCGGCATGCAGCACACGCCCCTGGGGGCGACCGTGATTGCCGCCGCTGCCTGCGACGACGCGGTGGGATGGACGCTTCTCGCCGCGGTGTCGGCGCTGGCGAGTGGCAACTTCGAGGCCGGACGGATCGCAGCGATGGCGGGAGCCACGCTTGTCTTCGCCATGGTCTGCCTCTTTATCGTGCGGCCGCTCCTCCTGCCGCTCTTGCAGCGGGCAGTCCGTGACGAAGGTGCGACCGGTCACTCGCGGCTTTCGCTCGGGATGCTCTCGCTGGTGCTGGCCCTGTTGCTCGTGGCCGCCTGGATCACGAGTTGGATCGGCATCTTCGCGATCTTCGGGGCGTTTCTGCTGGGTGCTTCGCTCTCGGGCGTACCCAAGGTCCGCGAGGCGATGGCGGCTCATCTCACCGACTTCGTGACCGTGTTCTTCCTGCCGATCTTCTTCACCTTCACGGGTCTGCGCACCAACATCGGCTCGCTCGGCACGCCGGAGGCCTGGGGCTGGTGCGCTGCCGTGATGGCGGTGGCCGTGCTCGGCAAGTGGGGCGGCTGCGGCCTGGCGGCCCGGCTCAGCGGGATGCCGGCTGGCGAGGCGTCGTGCGTGGGCGTGTTTATGAACACGCGAGCGCTCATGGAGCTGATCGTGATCAACGTCGGCATCGATCTCGGCGTGATCCCGCCGGCGGTCGCCTGCATGCTCGTGCTGATGGCGATCGCCACGACGCTGATGGCCACCCCGCTGGCTGCGTGGATGCTGCGGGGTAGTCAGTACGAGCCGCTCCTCGTGGCCCGCGGGTTTCTACGCGGCTGACATGCGGGGCGGGCCCGCCGTGGGGCTTCCATGAGGCTCGGGCGGGCTTCCTGAAGGCCCGGTGAAACCTTCGCGGTCTCGGCGGGGTATAGACTGTGGCCGCGGGTTCCCCGGCCGATCCGTCCCGATTTTTCCATTGCCGCCCCCGGAGGCCTCTCATGACCGCCCGCTCCCTTCGCCCACCCCTATGTGTCGCCGCCCTCGCGTGGGCCGCGGTCGCCCCCGCCGCCCCGCTCGACCTCGCCAGCGTGCCCGCGAAGGCCCAGTGGGTGATGCACCTCGACATGGACGCCGCCCGCGATTCCACCGTCATGGAGCGGGCCTGGCAGCGGGCCGTGACGATGCACCCGCATGCCGAGCAGATGATGCGGATGGGGGCCGGGATGATGGGGATGGATCCGCGGAAGGACCTCCGCGACATCACCGCCTACGGTCTCGACACCGACAAGCGCAACGGCGCGATGATCGTGCGGGCCAAGGCCAACCGCGCGATGCTCGAGAAGATGGTGGAAAAGGCACCCGGTCACGAGACGATGGAGCACCGGGAATACAAGCTCCACGCCTGGACTCACAAGGGCTGGAAGGGACGCGGCGGGGAGAAGGTGGTGGGGGCGTTCTTCCGCGACGACGTGATGGTGTTTGCCCGCACACCCGACATGGTGAAGGCTGCCCTCGACGTGCTCGACGGCAACGCGAAGTCGGCCGCAGGCGACAGCCCGCTCGGCGGCCGCGTGCGGCCCGGCTCGATCCTCGTGGCTCGGGCGTCGGCGGTCGACCCCGATACGAAGTGCCCGGTGCTCAGGCAGGGCCGTGCGTTTCGCGTGGCCATAGGCGAGAGCGCGGGCCAGTCGTTCTATCGGGCGAAGCTCGAGATGAAGTCGGACGAGGCCGCCGATCAGGCCGAGGACGTGGTCGAGGGAATGGAGTCGCTGGCCCGGCTCGGCTGGGGCGACGAGGCCGCGGCCATGAAGCTGGTCGATGGCCTCACGACCGAGACGCAGGGATCGACATGCATGATCGCATGGAATGCTCCTGCCGATGACGTCTGGGCGGTCGTCGAGAAGATGGCAGACCGCTGGGAGCAAAAGCGGAAGGATTGGATGAAGTCGCGCGGCGGCAAAGACGGCGGCGGCTGCGACAAGGCGGGCTGCAAGGGCTGTGACAAGTGCCAGGATGAGTGCCCGATGAAGAAGAAGGGTGATTCGAAGAAGGACGAAGGCACACTGCGTGACGACGAGTTTTGAAGACTCCGAACTGGTGGAGCGGGCCAAGGGCGGCTGCGCAACGAGCGCAGCCGCCCTCGCGGCCCTCCATCAGGTCGCGGTCGTCCACTATGCGGCGCGGATGCTGGCCCGCGGTGGCGGTAGCCGCGCCGACGCCGAAGACGTCGCC
>JBBDNW010000139.1:0-18853 GCA_040877375.1 Pirellulales bacterium
CTTCAGGGGGAAGGGCGGGCGCTTCGGGAACCGCTTTCTGGGCCGGGGCAGGCCCGGGAGGCGAGAGCAACCGACTCACGAGTCGCTCATGAGTCGGGCCATGATTGCGGAGGTGCCATTGGCCGGGCTATCCTCAGCAGGTTCTCGATCTCGTCCAGAAATATCCTCGTCACCGCCAAATCTCTACCTGCCGGCGGCTGTCATGGAAGGCAAACCCGATGAGCGTTAGCCGCGAGTATCTGTCCCGCTCAACCGCCAGCTGTCGACCTACGAAGCCGACTCGGTCGGACGTCGCCTCACGCAGTCTGGACATACCTGTAGAGTTGCACGTTGATGCCGGCAACCGTGGACCGCGGCCAAGGCGATTCAGTCGCGTTTTGTTGCCGAGCTTCCCGGCTGCACGAGGAATGCTCGAAACGTCGCCAACTCGCGGGCGATTCCAAGTGCCTCCGTGTCGTAATCGCTGCCGTCGCCGCCGTGGAGCTTGTCGTCGATACGCCCATAGGCCTCGAACAGGAGGCCGGAGCTCTTCTTGACGGCATCGACATCGACACCCGATCCGTACGCCTTGGCTAGCTCGGGCAGCTGCTCGAGAAGATGGCCGATGGCATGAATCGGCTCATCGGCGGCGGCGGTATCTTGTGCCGTATACGCCTTCCAGATCGTGTCGTCGAGCTGCACCACCTCGGCGACGGCGGCAGGGAAGTCGACGGCTGGCTTCCCTGGGGCGTGGTCGTGATCGTGCCCATGGTCGTGATCGTCGTGAGAATGGGCATGTTCATCGTGACCATGGCCGGACTGCGTTGACTTGCCTGCGACTCCCGCGGGCTGAGTGCAGCCGGTCGCAGCCAGAGAAACCGCCACCACAAGGGCGGCGATACGGACATCTTTGAGGGCGGCAATCGTTGCAGAAGTCAGCGGCATGATCGTTCCTTTCGGGAAGAGGGGGTTGAGACAGTCGAGGGCGGCTTGACGGCAGAAGCAGACTCTCCCTCGCCTGCAACCGCGGCCGTGAGCCAGTCCGCCCGGTCAATCGCAACCGACAGCCGCCGGCGGCCCCGCGCGATCGCGGGCGAACGGTGCAAGATCGTGTCGCGATGCGTCGGATGGCGATGCCCCTTGAGGAACACGAGCGAGCCGGGGGCCGCCCGGTGAACGACGTCAGGGCGGCACGTCTCGATGTACTCCGTGCCCGGCCCGAAGTAGGTCGTCACCAGCCGCACGAGCACGTTGTCGCAATGAAACTTCGGGCAGGCCTGAACGTCGGCCAGGTCGAGCCGCACTTCGACCCGCGGCCAATCGAAGCCGGCGAGCATGCCGCAGACGAGCCCCAGAATGTCGTCCGCCAGCCGGGCCCGCTGACCGCCAGGGGCTGTCAGTTCCAGCCGGTCGAGGCCACGGTCGATCTTGCTCGTCGCCCCACGGGCGGATGTGTGAAACCGGACTTCCCCGACCCGACCTCGGGCCACGAGCGCCGCACACTCGACGGGCAGCGGTCGGCGAATCAGCAGAATGTCGGTGTCGGCCGCGTGAATCCGGGCGATCTGTTCGTCATCCCATCCCGCGGCGGGCCGCATCCGTTGCGTGCTTTTCATCTGCTTGCCCTCCTTCGTTCCTCGGCCGTGCATCAGGTCACTCGATAGATCGACAGGGTTCCCGAGCGGTCTCCGACGGCCAGCATGCCGCCGCCGGCCGTCCAAGCGAGCGCCGTCACCTCGGCCTCGAGCGAGATCGAGTCCTCCGCTTCGATCTCCGGAGGTGCGTCGGCGACACGCGATGCCCGCGGTCGCCGCAGGGCCGGCGCGAACAAACACACCTGCCCGTCTGCGCCGCCGGCGGCGAGCACTCTGCCCTGCGGCTGCCAGGCGACCGCCGTCACGAACCCGAAATGCCCCTCGAGCACCGTCGGCGTCCGCCCCTTCGGCCCCGGCCCGGAGGCATCCCAGAGAATCACGCCGGAACCGGCCGCGGTGGCGAGCCAGCGGCCGTCGTCGCTCCACGAGAGGGCGAGCACCTTGGCCGGAAAGCCCCACATCTGCATTGTGTCGCCCGTTTCAACGAGCACGAAGAGCACCGTGGCATCCTGATTGCCGCACGCCAGATACCTGCCCTGCGGCTGCCAGCCGAGCACGAGCGATGAGCCCTTGAGCGCCACATGGTCGGTCGGCCCGGCGGCCGCGGCCGATAGATACGCCACGCCCCCGTAGGCCGCGGTCGCGATCCGGTTGCCAGCGGGCTGCCAAGCGATGTCGGCCACCGTGCTCGCGTGCTCGTCCGACATGCCAAGAGCCTCGCCTGCGGCCGACCATACGCCGACTCGGCGGCCCACCGTAGCTGCCAGCCGGCTGCCATCGGGCCGCCACGCGATCCGCTCCACCCATGTCGCGTTAGTTTCGATGTTCGCCACGGGGCTGCCGTCGGCAGCCCGCCAGAGCTGCACCCTGCCATCCTGTCCGCCCGAAGCGAGGACCGCGGCGCCCGGCTGGACCGCGAGCGAGAGTCCGCCGCCAGCGTGCCCGCCGATCCTCCGGCCGTTCGCCGTCGCCCCATCGGCGAGCCACACTCCACCGGCGGCCGTGAGCGCCGCCAGGCGACTGCCCTGCAGAAACTGCACGGCGACCACTGCCTCGTCGAGTTCGATCGCCGAAACCTTCTGCACCGAGAGGCCGCCGCGCAGCCGCCGCTTCACGCCAGACATGCCTGAAACCCTTCAGTGAGCGCCGTTCGATCGAGATTCCGGCCGATGAAGATCAGGCGATTCGCCCGCGGCGTGTCGCCCCAGGGCCGATCTGGCCGGTGATCAAGCAGCATGTGCACGCCCTGGAACACGTAGCGGCGCGGCTCACCGCGGATCGCGAGTACGCCCTTCATTCGATAGAGATCGACCCCCTTCGCCGCGAGGAGATCCCGTAGCCACTCGTTGAGCTTCTCGCCATCCACGTCGCCGGCGACCTCGATCCCCACGCTCGTCACCTCCTCGTCGTGCTCGTGGTCGGGCTTGTAGGCATGCTCCGCCAGCGGCTCGAGCGGGCGGCTGTTGGCGGTGATCCGCATGGAAAATTCGTCGGGGTGGTGCTCTATGAACACCGCCACGCGGCCTCCGGCGGGCGCATTGAGGACGAATCGCAGCGGCTCGCGGTCGAGGGCGAGCTGCCAGTGGGAGTCGCCGGGCTCGACGGCGCCGCCTGCATGGACCGGCCGCTCGTCGGCGGAGAAAACGAGCACGGCCTGTTCCGTTGCATCGGCCAGAGCCGCTTGCGGCTCGCAGCCGGCGGCCGCGTCCACGGGCAGGATCGCCACCGACATGGCCGGGTCGGGGCCGGCGTCCAGCTCGATCACCGCACCGCCCGGGGGCAGGTCGAACACTCCGCCCCACTCGAAGGGATACTCCGGCTCCATGAATGCCGGATCGACCTCCAGCGCCCGGTCGAGGTTGAACCCACCGATATCGAGCACATGGCCGAGGTCGATGGCCGCGTCGCGGGTGCGATGGATCTTCGCGACCGCGTTCATCCGCTTGATCTTGGCCTCGATGGCATCGAGCTGGGCCGGCTCCACGAGATCAACCTTGTTGATCAGGATCACGTCGGCGAAGGCGATCTGCTGAGACGTCTCCTCGCTGTGGTCGAGCTGTTCGATCACGTGCCGGGCATCCACCAGCGTGACGATGCCATCGAGCCGCAGCGTCTCCTGCATCTGATCGTCCACGAAGAACGTCTGGGCGACGGGACCGGGGTCGGCGAGGCCGGTCGTCTCGATCAGGATCGCGTCGAACCGGTCTCGCCGCTTCATGAGCGTGCCCAGGATGCGGATCAGGTCGCCGCGGACGGTGCAGCAGATGCAGCCGTTGTTCATCTCGAAGATTTCTTCCTCCGCGCCGATCACCAGTTCGTGGTCCACGCCGACCTCGCCGAATTCGTTCTCGATCACGGCGATCCGCCGGCCGTGCTGCTCGGTGAGAATGCGGTTCAAAAGCGTGGTCTTGCCCGCCCCGAGAAAGCCAGTGAGCACGGTCACCGGCACGCGGGCGGCCGCAGCGGCAGGCGGGGTGGAGGGAGTCGTCGCGGGCGAGTCGGCGTTGCTCATGGTGGTCCTCGAACAAAAGGTGAACGGGCTAGGACGGGGGGACGGCGGATCCTGTCGGCGGCTTTGGCCGCACATCGCAGCAGCCGTCGCGGTGGGCATGCGACTCCGCGGTCGTGGCCGGCGGTCGGGCCAGCACCGCGGCGACGTCGGCCGCCGATAGTTCGGCCGCGGGACAGGCAATCTTCCAGGTTTTTTTATCGCTGCCACCTAGCAGGGCGATCACGGTCTCGATCGGCGGGCAGCCGGGCTCATGGCAGGCAAGCTCCGTGACAAACACGGTGATCGGCTCATCGAGACCGAGCTGCTCCTCGACCCAACGCTTCACCTGCCCAGTGGCGGCCGCGCCGGACCGCTGCTGACGTCCTGCGTCAAACATCAGGCAACCTCCGTGAACCGCTTGAAGCGGCAGGCATCCAAGATCGCGGGAAGCGGCAGGAGCGCCTCGGCGGCCTGGCATGCGCGGGCCCAGGCGATGACGGCGTCGAAGACGGCCTCGTCGTCGATGCCGCCGAACCATGCGGTGCCGGCAGCCGTCATCACGAGGATCACGTTGGCCATGTCGCAAGGGCCAAGACAGCCGGAGATCGTCAGCTGCACGGTGCGGTTGAGCTTCTCTTCCTTCCACGCCGCCTTGAGTCGCTCGACCGGCACGGCCGGGAACCCGCGGTCGGTGCGGCCGCAGCAGCAGCCGACGCAGCAGGCGACCTGGGCGATGGCCGCGCGGTTCGTGACGGGTACGGTCGGGCCGGACCGCTCAACCGCCGGCTGGCACACGCTCGCCATGGCTACCCTCCTCTGGGGACTCGGTCAGGCGGCCACGATTTCGCGTCGCCGGCCCAGCCATGCCCGGGCGTCACGGACTACCGCCCGGATGCCGTAGACGACCAGCCCGATGACGAGGGCCGAGATGGCGGCGAGCACGGCATGCTCAGGCATCGTCTCCGGCTCAATGACGATGAGATCGAAAAGGTTGATTTCCACATGGTGGGCGAACAGGGGCATGATGATTCTCCAGAGATGTTTCCGAGGCCAACAGATCGCATCGTATCGCGACTTTGATGCATCTGCAACGAAGTTGCATAAAACAACGTGATCGGCGATGCTTGCCGCAGAAGAGGTGATCTGTTGTGACGCCATCGGACCTCCACCATGCAAAACGTCCGGCTCCTCCATTTCGAGCGGCGGCTCCGGCACCCGGCCTGCGCGCTCGTCGGTGCGGCGGCTGCCGCGGCCCTCGCGTTCCTCCTCGTGTCGGCCCGGGCGCTGCCGCTTCTGGGCGGAATTCTCGCCACGCTCGCCATCGGCTGCGTAGGCCCCTGGATCGCCGTCCGCGGCACGACGGCGGCGATCGTGTGGGATCGTCGTCGCGGTCGGGTCGGTGAGGCGCTGTCCGCCACCATCACCTGGCGATCGATCCTGCCGTGGTGGCGGCCGCAGGTCTCGCTGTGGTGGCCTGATGCGGAGCCCGAGACGAAAGGCCCGGGTGGCTCGGTGGCCGTGGCGCCGCAACGGCGCGGCCGCTATCCCCGGGTCGCGCCGGCCATCGAGACCAATCAGCCGTTCGGTGTCGTCACCGCCCGTCGGACGCTCGCCATGCCCGCGGCCGTGATCGTCTGGCCCGCGCGGGCCGACGTGCGGGTGCCCTACGGCCTCGTCGCTGCCGCCGGAGTGGGCCGGGAGATGAGCGAGCGGATCACCGGCCACTTCGGCGACGCGATCGGCGCCCGCGACTATCGCGCGGGCGATTCTGTGCGGTCGATCCACTGGGCCCACACAGCGCGGCGCGGCGTACTCGTCGTGCGCGAACGGCCCGGCACCGCGGGGGCCGTCGTACGGCTGGTCGTCGACCACCGCATCCATGTTTCGACAAGCGACGGGAGCGCCGGCGCGGATGCCGATCCCGCCCGCTCGCTCGACGCCCTCGTCGGCATCGCCTTCGCGATCGTCGAATCGTGGCGGCCTCACGGCGTGGCGTTCGAGCTCACCTGGCCCGGCCGCGCGCCTGTCGATCTCGGCACGCCGACCGAGTTCGCCACCATACTCGACGAACTGGCCTGCCTCGAGCCGTGCCCCGCCGCCGACATCGAGCCCGGCCGAGCGTGCGGAAGGCCGCGACCGGTCGATCTCGAAATCGTGCTCACGACACCGCCGGGGAGAGCGGCGGCGGACCGGTCGGCACTGGCTCCCGCGCCCATGCGGCTTTGGATCATCGTCGGCGGCACGGCGGCGGCGGCGGCGGCCGCACGGCACGGCGGCGGGGAAATGGTCGTGCCCGTGCCCCTCGAGCCCGATCCGATCGCGGCGGTCGACGCGGCCTTCGCGGGCTTGAGCCACGACCCCGACACAAGCCCCCGCAGTCGGGCAGCCGGCCAGCGCAGGAGCCACGCGCCGACATGACGCTCCTCGACTGGCTCACCGTCGCCGCCGCCTTCACGGCCGAACAACTCGTGGACGTGCCCGCCGATGCCTCAGCCTGGTGGGCCGTGCTCGGCGGGGCGGCGTGGACGCTTTTCGCATTCGCGCTGCGGCAGGCGCGGGTATGGCTTGTGTCACGGAACACCGCGGCGCTATCGACAGCGTCGCACACCAGAACGCTTCGTGGTGTGATCGCAGCGGGTATTTTTCTGGGGGCTGTGGCCGTGCCGCCGGCGGTCGCCGCGGTGCTCGCTTGGCTGGGCCTGCCGACCGCCAGCGGCGGCGAGGGAGCGAGCCCCGAGGCCTTGCTCTTGGCGTGCTTTCGCGGCGTGCTCGCCGGGCTGCTGGCCGTCGGCACGACGGCTGGCGAGACGCGGCTAGCCCTGGCGACGACGCTCTTCATGGTCGTGCTTGCGGCGATCGTGAACGACCATCCGGCGACCGACGTGATCAACGCGGGCTATGCCGCGATCGCGGCCTCCGCCCTCGCGGCGCGGGCTGCGGGAGCCGCCGGTGGCGCCGACCGCCGGTCGCTGCCAGCCCCGGTCGGCCTCGCCTCCTGCCTGGCCGTAGCGGCGGTGGTCGCGGCGCTTGGTGGCCAACGTGACGCCTGCGGCCGGGCCCTCGTCGGCTGGTTGCCGCTCTCCGGCGGCGATTCCTACGCTTTTCCCTGGGCCCGCGATGGCGTGGGCGACGGGGAGAATCTCGTGGCCGCAGAGAAAAATCCGCAGGCCACGGGGCCGGTGAACTCGGGCGTCTTCGTCACCAGCCACAAGCCCTCGCTCTACGACCTCTTCAACGATCTTTACGGCGAGCCGCCCAAGCCGAAGAACGAGGAACGGCAGCGGGCGTTTGGTCTCGGGCCCCAAGAGCTTCCGCCCACCGACCAGCATCTGGCCGATAGCGAGCATGCCGGCCGGGAGTTTTCCACGGTCCGGCAGGCCCGATCGGCGTCGCGACGCCCCACGACCGAACTCGCCGCCCGGGCGCTCGTCACGCTCACGGGCCCGGCCCCGGCCCATCTACGGCTGGCCGTCTACGACGCGTTTGACGGCCGATCGTGGCGCGAGACTCCACCGGCAACCGAGATGCCGCGCGACTGCCGGCTCGAGCATGCCGGCGGCGATTGGATGCGGTGGCCGGAGGTGCCCGCGCCTCCCGCCGACGCAGCCGACACTCATGCGATCACCATCGGCACGGTGCGGACAACCGTCTTGCCGCTGCCCGCGCGGGCCGACGCCATGCGGATCGACAAGATCGACCGGCCCGACTTTTTTCGCACCCCCGCCGCCGATATCGTCACGCTCGATGGCATCGACGCGACGGCGGGCACGACAGTGCACGCGCGGAGCCTTCCGGGCGGCGTCGATGCCACGGGCGCGATCGCTGTGGCCACGCCGCCGGCGGTCGATGCGGCCGTGCGCGATGCCGTGCCTGCGTGGGCGGACGAGGTGCTTGAGGCCTGGGGCATTGGGCGTGATCCCGCGGCCGCGGGCTGGCCGCACGTGGCGCGGATCGTGGCCGAGATTCCACGCCGGCTCGTCCGCGACGACGCGGCCAGCCCGCCGGACGACTGCCCCGACACGCTCCGGCACGTGCTCACCGTGTCGCACTGCGGACGCGCCTACGACTTCGCCGGCGCCGCAGCGATGCTGTTGCGGGCGTGCGGCTATGCCACGCGCGTGGTCGGAGGGCTGCACGTGTCAGGGGAGCGACGCGACGTGCGGTCGCGCAGGCTCGTTGCCACGGCCGACGACGCCCACGTGTGGGCCGAGATTCGCGATGCGGCAGGCCGCTGGATTCCGCTCGAGCCGACGCCGGGCTATCGACTGCGGCCGCCGATGGTGCCGTGGACCACGCGGGCGCTCGATGGCCTCGAGGCAGCCGCCGCGTGGATGCGTGCCCGGGCCGCTGCCATCGCCATGACCGTGACCGGGCTCGCTCTGCTCGCTGCGGGTGTGCTTTTCGGATGGCGGTGGTGCGTCGATGCCCTGATAACGGCCTGGTGGCGGCGCGCGCTGCGGCGCGACAACGTGTGCCCGGCGCATGCGGCCTGGCAGCTCATCGCCTGGCGGGCGTGGCTAGCTGGCTGTCCCAGGCGGCCGCCGGAGACGGTGCGCGACTGGCATCGGCGGACGCTGGCCCCGCCCGCAGCCGACGAGCCGACGTCGTTTCTCGCCGCCTTCGAGCAGTCGGCCTATGGACGCCCCCCGACGCCCCGCGACCGGCTGCGCCACGGGCAGGCGGCGCTGGCGGCCGCGGAGCGCGTCACCGTCTCCCGGCTCCGCCAACGATTCACGAAGGAGGCCCACCGATGGCAACTGCCATGACCACGTCTGAACGAATCGAGTGCGATGAGTCACTCGGGCTCATCGACAAGCTGCGACACCGCCTCCGCGAGACGCTCCGCGGCAAGCCGAAAGCCTGCGATCTCGCGCTCGCCTGCCTACTCGCCCGTGGGCACCTCCTGATCGAAGATCCGCCCGGCCTCGGCAAGACGACGCTCGCGAAGGCCCTGGCCGCCCTCGTGGGAGGCAGGTTCTCGCGGATCCAGTGCACCCCCGATCTCCTGCCCACCGACATCACCGGCTTCACGCTCTACAACCAACAGACACGGTCGTTCGAGTTTCGCCCCGGGCCCGTGTTCGCCGACGTGCTCCTGGCCGACGAGATCAATCGGGCCACGCCGCGGACGCAGAGCGCGCTTCTTGAGGCGATGGCCGAGCGGCAGGTGACGATCGACGACAACTGCCACCGGCTGCCGCGGGGATTCTTCGTCGTGGCCACGCAGAACCCGCTCGAGCATCTCGGCACCTATCCGCTCCCCGACGCCCAGCTCGACCGGTTCGCGATGCGGCTCTCGATCGGCGCGCCCGACCGGGCGACGGAACTCACACTGCTCCAGGAGGCGCGGGGCCGGGAGCGGGGCGACGAAGCCCTCGACGCGGTGATCGACCAGCCCGCGCTCGAGCGGCTCCAGGAGACGACGGCCGAACTGCTCGTGACCGACGCCGTGGCGGGGTATCTCGTGGATGTGGGCCGCACGTGCCGCGAACTGCGGGGTGAGGCGGGCGGCCCGAGCCCCCGTGGCCTGCTCATCTGGCAGCGGGTGGCCCAGGCTTGGGCGGCGATCCAGGGACGGGATCATGTCACGCCCGACGACGTGCGGCACGTGGCCGGGCCGGTGCTCGGCGTGCGGCTCGAGCTTGCCCCGTCGGAGAGCGACCGGCTCGTCGCCGACGCGTTCGAAAGGGTGCCCGTGCCGCTCGGCGGCCGCCGCGGGTGACCGGCCGATTTCATTCACAACACCGAGAACAGGGAGAACCACGATGACGATGCACGATTGGCTGGTGATGACCTGCGGGGCCGTGTGCCGAGCGGTGGCGGCGGCGGCGAACGCCGCGCCCACGGTGCTCTGCGGCCTGGTCGTTGCGGCGGTGATCCGCGAACTCTTCGGGCCCGCCCTCACGCGGCGGCTGCTGGCGGCCGGATCGTGGTGGTCGCTGGTGCGTGCGTGGCTGCTCGGCATGCTTCTTCCCGTCTGCTCGATCGGCGCGATCCCCGTTGCACTCGAACTCCGCCGGGCCGGGTTGGCCGGCGGTGCGGTGCTGGCGTTCGCCGTCTCGGCGCCGCTCTTCAATCCGATTTCACTGCTCTACGGGCTCACGCTCTCGCATCCGCTCGTGATCGTCGGCTTCGCGCTGGCGTCGATGGCGGTCGTGACCGCGGTGGGGCTTGCATGGGAACGGCTGGGTGGCGCCGAGGATGCGCCACCGGCAGTGGATGAGCCCCGGATTCCACCCGGCTGGCAGCGGGCCGTAGCACTGTTGCTCGCGGCGGCACGAGAGGCGGCGGGACCGACCGCGGCCTACGGCGCGATCGCCCTCCTGGGCGTGGGCTTGCTCGCGGCATGCCTGCCCTTTGGCAGCCTGCAGCGATCGATGAAGGCGTTCGACCCGTGGGCGCCGCCGCTGATGGCCGCGGTCGGCACGCCGGCCTTCCTCACACCGACCGACGCGATGATGCAGATCGGTTCGATGTTCGACCACGGCAATTCGGTCGGGGCTGCTTTCGTGCTCCTGTCAGTGGGGGCGGGACTCAATCTCGGCCTCATCGCCTGGGCATGGCGCGCGTGGGGCGGCCGGCGGACAGCGTGGTGGCTGGCGGTGTTCTTTGGCGCGGTGCTCCTCGTAGCCGCAGTGATCGAGCGGCCGCTGTCGTTCCGGGACTCGCCCCCTGAGGACCATACGCACGCCTTCGACGTGTTTTGCATGCCGTTTCCGCCCGAGACGACCGACCCCGTGGCGCGGAGCATCTCCGTGCTCGCCGATCGCGTGCCGGCCCATGCCTGGTCGGCGCTCGGACTCCTCGCCGGCCTGGTCGCGGCCGGGGCCCTGCTCGCGGCGTTCGATCCGCGCCGGAGCATCGAGACGCGGCTCGAGCAGGGGGCGGCCCCCGTCGGCCACACTTCGCGCGGCCGCGGTCTCGACGTGACCGTGCCGGCGCCGGTGCTGGGCGCGGTGCTCCTCGGCGGGCTGGTCGCGCTCAGCATGGTGGCGGCCTATCTGTATTATCCCGATCTGCCCACCTGCCTCGAGGATCTGCGGATGGTCGAGACGGAGACTCACTCGGCAGCGCTTGCCGGCGACAAACGCCGCACGCAGGTCTGGATCGCGGCCTGGGAGGATCTCGTCCGCCGCACGGAGGTGGGCATCTGGATCCGCCGCGGCAGCGTGAGCCGCGAGATGGCCGCCGCCGCCGAGACGCTCCGCGAGCGGATCGAAGCCCTGGAGCATGCCGTGCTCGATCCGGAGGAGATCGACCGGGAGCACGTGGCCGAGGAACTCAGACTGGTGCTCGCCGCAGGCCGCGCGCACCGCGACGTGCTGCGGTCGGCTTGCCCCGCGGGCTGCCCCGCCGGGCGTTGACCGGCCTGACGATTAGCTCTCAGGCGACTCGTCCTCCTCGACCACCGTGTCGTCGGCGCCGTCGTCGGCGATCCGCCACGCTGGAAAGGGGTCGTCGAATCCCAGCCAACTCTCGGGCCCGAAGTGGATTTCCGCGTCGGACAAACAGCACCGGTCGAGTCGCTCGAGCAGATCCGGAGCGAGCTTGGCCCCGATGATGACGATTTCCTGCCGGCGGTCGCCCCATGGCTCCTGCCAGATTTCTGCGATGTCATCGGCATCGAGATCTTCAGGCCATTCCTCCCGCGGGGCGGTCGCGAGCCATGATCCGCCCGGCTGGAGGCTCGAGACCACTCCCGCGCTCGACCAGATTCCCGCCCAGTCGGGCCGCGTGGCGAGCCAGAGAAAACCCTTCGAACGGATCACGCCCTTGAAGGCCGGCCCGGTGACGAGATCCCAGAACCGCTGAGGATGGAGCGGCCGCCGCGACTGGAAAACGCGGCTCGACAGGCCGTATTCCTCGGTCTCTGGGACATGCGTTCCTGGCGCCTCGGCGAGCCATCCCGGGTGGCTGGCGGCATGCTCCATGTCGAAGGCTTTCGTGCCAAGCACGGTGTCGAGTGGCACCCGACCTTGCGCCGTGTGCACGATCGCCGCGGCGGGATTGAGTTTCTTCAGGATCGCCTCGAGGTAGGCGACGTCGCCTGCCGCGACGAGATCGGTCTTGTTGATCACGAGCACGTTCGCGAACTCGACCTGGTCGACGAGCAGCTGCACGAGGTCGCGGGAATCGTTTTCATCAAGGCCCACGCCACGGTCGCGGAGCTCGTCACGCGAGCAGTAGTCGTTGAGAAAGTTGCGGGCATCGACGACCGTGACGAGCGTGTCGAGGCGAGCCAGCGCTGCCAGGCTTTCCCCCTGCTCGTCGGTGAACGTGAACGTCTCGGCGACAGGGAGCGGCTCAGAGATGCCCGTGCTTTCGACGAGGAGATAGTCGAATCGGCCTTCCCGGGCCAAGCGGGCCACCTCCTCGAGCAAGTCCTCGCGCAGCGTGCAACAGATGCACCCGTTGGAGAACTCGACGAGCTTTTCGTCGGTGCGGCTGAGCCTCGCGGCCGGCGAAGCCGCACGGGAACCGCCGACGAGCTGGGCGTCGATGTTCACTTCGCTCATGTCGTTGACGATCACCGCCACCCGCAGGCCCTCGCGGTTGGCGAGGATGTGGTTGAGGAGCGTCGTCTTGCCGGCGCCAAGAAAGCCGGACAGCACGGTCACCGGCAGTCGGCGATCGACGCTGGCTGACGGAGCACTGCTGCTCCGCGATGGATGATCGGGAACGGACGACATGGATTTGCCTCCTGGGTAATGATCCTGTTGGTCCGCCACCATTCTGTTCTATCTGCAACGCTATTGCAAGTACAACCGGATACCACTTGCGGTGTTCGTCGCCGGCTGGAGGGCGTCACGCTCGAACGGCTCGGCCGGGACCGAAACCTCGACCGCCGCACGATCCGCAAGCGAATCAACTGGCGATCAATAGGCTGCGGGAGATGGGGACGGATCTGCCGTCAGCAAAAAAAGCCCGGCGAAACCAACCCGAGCTTTCACGCAGGCGTCGATCCGAGCTACGCTTCGGTCTATGTCACGCTGGGTCCCTATGCGCCACATCACGACTTGGCTCGCGATCATCGGCTACGCGCTCGTAGTCTCGGGGCTTCCCCTGCCCATGGGGTTTTCGTCGCCCGGCCAGGAAAGTGCTTCGTCGGCCAAGCGACTCTCCGGCAAGGATCGATCGCGGCCGTTCCCGTGCATGGATAAGCCGTGCGGCTGCGCCACGGCCGAACAGTGCTTCGCGAACTGCTGCTGCCACACGCCGACCGAGAGGCTGGCGTGGGCGAGAGCTCATAACGTCGAGGCAGCGGTCCTCGCTGCGTTGGAGCGGAGAGTTGCCGCCAACCCGCACAAGGCTGGATCGGCGTGCTGCGGCACGAAGTCGGCCAAGCCCGCCTGTTCGACACCGTCGCTCGACCTCGACGGACCGGAGATTTGCAGCGAGTACCAATCGCTTGCAGCCACGCCGGCTCCCGTCCCGGCCGAGGATTCTCCCGATCCGGCCGAAGAATCGCCGCAGCCACGGCTCGTCGTGCTTCGGGCCATGCTCGCCTGCGGCGGCATCGTCGCCGAATGGTTCTCGTGCGGCGTCTCGTTGCCTCCTCCGGCAAACGTCGCCGCGATCGTCACGTACGAGCCGCCGCTCATCACGCTTGATGTTGCAGACGACGAGATGATCTGCGTTCCGTCCGTCCCGGATCTGCCTCCTCCCCGGGCCTGAGCCGCGTCAGCCTGCACGTGCAGGCATCTGCAACGGCTCGTGCGTTCCCTTCCGTCATGCAGGCGTGTGCCTGCGCGGCGGGGAGCGTTTACACACGCCCACCCCGCCCTGGTGCATGCGCTCCACGGCGATGGGCTATTCGGAGGAGATTCTCATGCGCACTTGTCATTCATGTTCCCTGCTTCGGCTCTCCGCGTTGGCGGCAGTCGGAATCGCGATTCAGTACGGTGGAGTTGCACACGCCGGCCAAATCACCGGCGGCGCGGCCACGATGACGTTCGACATCCCGGCGATCAACCCGTTCCTGACCTACACCCGGTTCTACGGGCTGCTCGACAACCAGGCTGCCACGCTGACCGCGGCGCAGATCCAGTCGGGCACCGTGCCGATTCCGGCGGGGTCGCCTTCGACCCCGACGAACCTGCTGCACCCGGTCAACGGCACCACGGTCACCGACCCCGCGGGCCGCAACCGGCAGACATCGACGCTCGACTACGATCCCAACGATGTCCTGGGATCGTGGACGGCGTCGACGAACAGCGGGTTTGTCACCTCGGGTGGCGAGCAGATCGGATTTGACGGCGTGACCATGAACGCGGCTGGTCAGGAAATCGGTGGCGGCAACTTCCTCTGGGGCGACTTCGCGCTGCGGCGGGACCCCACCCGCGGTGGCGACGGGCTCGTCCTGGTGAACAACTACACCTTCGGTTTGAACGCCTTCGATCTCGGCGTCAGCAGCTAGGCGGCCGATGCGTCGGCGCTCACCATCACGGGCACACTGTTGCTGAGCCCCGAGTGGGCGGTGGCGTTTGGTGGCACGGCGGGCTCGAACGTCGGGTCATTCTCGATGGTGGCCACGGTGCCTGAGCCGGGCGCGATGACGTTGGCTGGCCTCGGCGTGGCCGGAGGCATCGTGCACTGGGTGGTCCGCCGGCGGGCACGTGAATCCGCTCGCTGCGAGAAGGCGTGATCGCATGTCGCGTCAGCACCCGCGCACGCGGAGAAGACGATCGACACGGAACGACGGGCAACTCGGCTTTACGTTGGTCGAGTTGCTCGTCGTTCTCGCGATCATCGGCACGCTCGTGGCCCTGCTCATCCCCGCGGTGCAGCAGGCTCGCGAGATTGCGCGACGACTGGCTTGCCAGAACAACCTCCGACAAGTCGGGCTCGCGGTGTCGCTTCACGAGAATGCGCGGCAGTTTTTGCCGGCGGCGACGTATGGCCGTCCATACAACACCGCCGGGCCCATCGGCAGCGGCTTCACCCGACTACTTCCCTATCTCGAGGAGCGCAGCACGGCGGACCGCTACCTGCAGCAGGAAGATTGGACGTCAGCCGGCAATCAGACCGCGGTCAATACGGTCGTCTCCGCGTTTCGTTGTCCGTCGTCGCCGGCTCCCGCGAGCGTGCAGGGCATCCAAACGTCGCTGGGCGTTCCCGTGCAAGGGGGACTGTCCGCCGCGGTGACCGACTTCACGGCCGTGTACAGTTGGGGCTTCCCATTTGCGGTTCCTGCCACGCCGTTTCTCCGCGATCCATGGGCCGTCGGCGCGCTGTCGCCATTTCCGGAGGAGGGCAGCGGATTGTTGACCGGCACGGCGATCTTCCGGCGGCCGCGGCTGCGCGACACGACAGATGGCAGAGCCGTCACGGTCACCTTCCACGAGCGGGCGGGGATGACGGCCCGGTGGGTGATGGGCCGAGAGACCGACCCGAATCCCAGCACGGCCGCCGCCTGGGCGCCCTGGGCGGGCCAAGGATGCAACTGGGTACTTTCCTACGAGGCAAGCGGCCTCATGTGGGCGCCCTCGGGCCTCGGCCCGTGCAACGTGAACTGCAGTAATCATCAGGGCGTCTACGGTTTCCACACCGGGGGGGCGAATGCCGTATGCCTCGATGGCGGCGTGCGATTTCTCAACGACACGATCGATGCGCGGGTGCTGTTCGCCTATGTCTCACGGTCGCGGGGGGATCATCCTGGGGAATCACCATGAGCCTCCGTATCGGAAATCACAGCTTCTTCGTGACACCCACCGTGATCACACTCTTGATCGGGTTTGCTGGGTGCCAACAAGTCCCGCCGCCCTCCGGGCCCCCCGTGCTTCGGGTCGGCGGCACCATCATCGTCGATGGAAAACCGGTGGCCGGCGTGACGGTGCGGTTCGTCGCCGTCGATGCACCGGGAGCATCGGCACCGGCGTTTGTCACCGGTTCCGATGGGCGGTTCACGGCGGCGGCGCCGGGCTCCGACGTCGGTGTTGCCGCCGGCACCTATCGCCTCGTCGTCTATTGGCTTGCCGCGCCTCCCGGCGGCGGCATGCCGGTTGATCGGCTCTTCGGCAGATACGCCGATCCAGACCGGTTCGCGCTGACAATCGCCGTCGACCCGACCAACCCCGATATCGGAACATTCTCTCTCACCTCCAGTCCTTCTCGCTGAGGCGCCCGCCATGCCCAAGATGCCTGCCCGCCGTTTACTGTTTTCGATTCTCTGCCTCGTTGTCGCGCCGATTCCCACGGCAGCCACAGCGCGGGGCCGCGACACCACCGCGGAGGTGACGCGCGTGGCGGTGGTGCTGTTTCCGGGAGTGGAACTGCTCGACGCGGCCGGACCGGCAGAGGTGTTTGCACGGGCGCGCGACGAGCAGGGAACGCCACTGTTCGACGTCTCGTGGGTGGGGTCTGCCAGGACGCCGGTCGAAAGCATCGGCGGGCTGGGCCTCGTGCCGCGAAAGGACGTCGCCGAGAACCCAACGGCAGACGTGCTGGTGATTCCGGGCGGCGCCGTCGAGGCGGCGATGGACGACCCGCGGCTGATGAAGTGGATCGCCGATCAGGCTCGTGCCGCCCGCCTTGTGCTCTCTGTCTGCAACGGAGCGTCGATCCTCGGCAGGCTGCAACTTCTCGACGGGCTCGACGTTGCGACTCACCACGACAACGTAGCCCTTCTGAAGTTCATTGCGCCGTCGGCGCAATGCCGTAAGGATGCGAAGTTCGTCGATACCGGACGAATCGTCACGGCTGCCGGCATCTCCGCCGGCATCGACGGAGCATTGCATGCCGTGTGGCGGCTGAAGGGCCGGGATGCGGCCCGACGGGTCGCCACCTACATCGAGTACGACCCGTTCGTCGGTTTTCGTGACGATGCGGGGGCGCTCCTGGCGCCCGACCCGCGGGGGGTCGTCAGCCTTCGCGGCCGGGTCCACCCCGCCAAGCCGTGGACGATCGTGCGCCTGGTCGAGACGATTCGCAGCGACGGCATCGAGGCGGCGCTGGCCCGCTACCCGTCGCTCCTGGAGAAGGCGACCGGGGACGATCGACTGATGATGGAGGAGCACGGATTAGCGATGTCGGGCTCGTGGCTTCTCCGGTATGGCCGCGATCCGGCTGTCGCGATCGATCTCATGCGGTTTACCGTGGCCGCTTATCCCGAATTCGTGCAGGGCTACGTGAATCTGGCCAGGGCCCTCTTGGCAAACGGCGATCGGGCCAGCGCGGAAGCCCACTGCCGGCGGGCGTTGGCAGTCGCACCGGATGACCCGGACGCGCAGAAACTTCTCATCGAGTGCGACAACAAGCGAGCAGACGACCCTGAATGAACTGACTACGGTTTCGCACTTTCCGCTCGATTCCAGAGTGTGGACAACCGCGGTCGGCCGGCACTAAGATGTTGCGCAACCTCTGCCAGAACGTATTTTGGCATAGGATTCGTAACGTCCACCAAACCTCCGTCATGCCCGCCGCCAGCCACATCGAACGACTTCTACGGCACGTGCAGCGACACGGGGTCGTGCGGACACGGGACCTCGAAACGCTCGGCGTTTCTCGTGTTGCCCTCCAACGTGCCGTCGATCGCGGCCAAGTCGTCCGCTGGGCTCGCGGCGTCTACGCGACGCCCGACCACGCGACCACCCGCCACACCGACGTCGCCGCAGTCGCCGCGCGGTCCCCGAAGGTGATCGTCTGTCTCGTGTCGGCCCTCGAGTATCACGGCCTGACGACGCAGGTGCCGCACGCCGTCTGGATCATGATCCAAAAGTCAGCCCATCGCCCAACCATCACGAACCCCGCCACGCGCGTTGTCCGAGCGTCCGGGGCGGCGCTCACCGCCGGCGTCGAGAAGCACAAAATCGAAGGCGTGAGCGTGCAGATGACGAACCCGGCGAAAACAGTCGCCGACTGTTTCCGCTACCGGGATACAGTTGGCACCGACGTCGCCGTCGAGGCGCTGCGGGACTGCCTCCGCAAACGGAAAGCGACGCCGGCCGACATTTTTGAGATGGCCAAGATCGATCGGGTCGCCCGCGTCATGCGCCCCTACCTCGAGGCGCTCACATGACGAAGAAGCCCGTCAGCAACGTCGGGGCCTCGGTCCGGCAGCGGCTCCTCAACGTTCGCGACAAGATGGGCGAGGATTTCAACGCCCTGCTCACACAGTTTGCCATCGAGCGATTCCTCTACCGGCTATCGCGGTCATCCTTTTCTGATCGTTTCGTGCTCAAAGGCGCCATGCTCTTCCGGGTATGGTCCGGCAGCCTACACCGCCCTACGAAAGACGTTGACCTGCTGGGGTTCGGTGAGCCTACTCCCGCGTCGGTCGCCTCGATGATGCGTGAGATCATCAGTACCGCTGTCGAAGATGACGGGATCACGTTTGACGAAGGCTCAGTTCAGGCTGAAGAGATTCGCGAAAAAGACGACTATGGCGGCATCCGCGCCACGTTCACCGCCACGCTGGATAAGGCCATCATTCCGCTACAGGTAGATGTCGGTTTCGGCGACGCGATCACGCCGGGGGCTGAAGAGCATACGTATCCGGTGCTTGTCGGTATGGCGGCCCCGAAGCTGCGGATGTACCCCGTGGAGACGGTGATTGCGGAGAAGCTCGAGGCTGCCGTCAAGCTTGGCATGATCAACAGCCGGATGAAGGACTTCTACGACCTCCTCGTGATCTTTCGCCGGTTCCCCTACGACGAAGGCACGCTCGCCCGGGCGATCGCGGAGACATTTGCTCGCCGCGGAACGCCGCTGCCTCGAGTTGTCCCGCAAGGCCTGTCCGACGAGTTCGGCAGCGATCCAACGGCCAATCGGCGGTGGCGGGAATTCCTTA
>JBBDNW010000140.1:0-9121 GCA_040877375.1 Pirellulales bacterium
CCCCCTTCAAGGTGCCAGCTCTCGGAGATACTCCAGCGTGTAGATGCCGCTGGAGTGGCCGTCGGAAAACTCGATCGAATAGGCGTATTGGCCGACCGGCTGCATGCCAATAATCTTGAGCGGCGCGACTTCTTCCGCACTGAGCACCTGAAGAAGCTGCGGCTGCGCCGGGGCGGCACGTTTCTCACGGCAGGTCGCGCACGGGCAGGCGTCGCGGAGGAGCCGCGGGGAGTAGACCGCCGCCACGCCGTCGCTCCAGGCGATCTCGATAGCGGACGGTGAACGCGGGTCATCGACCCGACGGATCGCTGCAGGAACGGGTGTGGTCATGCTTCACCTCGGGAACGGTCACGAAGGTCGATGATCCGGCGGCCCTTGCCCTCGAACCGCGGCAGGCTGCCGATCGGCACCGTCGTCACGTCGACCCGCAGGCCGAGACGGACCTGCAGTTCGCGGGCCACGCGGCCCGGATCGTTGAGCCGATCCTCGATGGCGAGCGACAACTGGTCGAGGCTCTCACGCCTCGACACCGTGAGCTGGTGCTCGACCACCTCGGGGAACCCGCGGACGATCTCTTCGATCGCGTGCGGAAAGACGTTGACGCCTCGGACCACGAGCATGTCGTCGGTTCGCCCGAGGATGCCGCCGTCGAGCCGGACCCACGGACAGGCACCGGCGGCCACGTCGCCGGCGGCGGCCCAGGTTGGCCGCACGATGTCGCCGGTGCGATAGCGGATCACGGGCGCACCGGTGCGGCCGAGCGTGGTGAGCACGAGTTCGGCGAGTTCACCCGGCACCGCCGGGCTCCCGGTCGCCAGCGAGAGGAACTCGGGGTGGAACCATTCTTCGATCACATCGAGTCCGTCGCCGTGCGGATCGCCCACACCCCAGGGCCCCACTTCGGTGGCGCCGGCGTGATCAAGCACGTCGACGTCCCAGGCAGCGGCGATCCGCCCGCGGGTCGTGCGGACCGACCCTCCCGGCTCACCCGCCACGATCACCAGCCGAAGGCCGAGCCCTGCTGTATCGATCTTGTTGTCGGCGGCAACCTCGGCGAGATGGAGCGCGTAACTCGGCGTCGCGAGCAGCACCGTGGCTCCCAGGCTGCGGATGAGCTCGAGCCTCGCAAGACTCGTGAGTCCGCCAGTCGGGATTGCCATCGCACCGCGGGCGAGGGCTGCGTCGAAGCCGCTCCAGAAGCCCGCATAGGGACCGAAGGACGAGGCCACCAGCATGCGATCACCAGATGTCACACCGCCGCGATCGAGGATCGTCCGCCAGCAATCCATCCACCACGCCCAGTCGGCCGCCGTGTCGAGCACGGGCAGCGGCCTGCCGTGCGTGCCGCTGGTCTGGTGATACCGAACATACCGGGCCAGCTCCCAGGTGAGATTGGCGGGATGTCCCGTCGATGCCGCGTCTTCGACCAGTTCATCCTTGTAGGTGAACGGCCACTCGGCGAGTTCGTCGAGCGACTTGATCGAAGCCGCGTCGACCACCCGGGCCAGCTTCGTCGCATAGAACGCGTTATGCGGGAGAATCTCCCGGAGCAGACCGCGGAGCCGGTCGAGCTTCAGCGACTCGACGGACGCGCGGCTGGGGGAGCGATCGGAAGGGTGGGCACGCGACATGCCGGGATTATGGCACGCCGAGCGACGGAATGCCCTGCGACGGCGCGTTCTGCAGCGGCGGCTGTAATCCCTGCAGCGACTGTGGCGGCGGCAGGACAAGCGGTTGCTGGCTCGGCATGGGCTGCGCGAAGGGCTGCGCCGGTTGGGCTGGGAGCGGCTGCACCGGCAGAGGCACCGGGAGCGGAGTGGCAGGCGGAAGGCTTCCGGCCGCGAGCCGCACCTGCTCTGCACGAGCGACCACCAGTTCCGGCGGTGTCGATGCGGCCGGCTGCATGGCGAGTTCGACGGCCCGCTCGTCGCGGACCTCCCATGGGATCAGGTTCTCGGTGACGAAGTCGAGCGGGAAGATCTCGTACCACGGCGTCGGGAACGGCTGCCGCACAGTGAGCGTCTCGTAGCCATCCTTGACGAGGCGGATCTTGCGGGTGCCGTAGTAGACGAAGTCGTGCGAGACCGGTGTCGTACCGATCTGGTAGTCATCGACGTAGACGAGCGCGCCGGGAGGATTGCTGCGGATCGTCATCCGCCGCTGGACACAGCCCGTGGGCACGACAGCGACGACAACCGCGACGGCCACGACGACCGCCGCCCGCCGAGGGCCACCCGGAAGCCACGTTGAAAAGAAGGCCCGTTCCATGCGGCGGACAGTAGATACTGCGGTCGCCTGCCGCCAGACCAGCGAGCCTCGCGGAGTCTTCCCCGACCTCTCCAGGTCGCGACGTCCCCGCCGGCCCGCTAGACTCTCCGGCTTCCGCGCTCCATCCTCCCTCCACCGCAGTCCGGGGCCCGAATCGTGGGATCAGGCACGAGTCTCGACTGCTGCGAACTCACCGACATCGGGCGGCGACGCGCAAGTAACCAGGATTCCAAGGTGGTGCTTGCCCCGTGGAGCGTCGAGCAATATCGGCGCCGAGGATGGCTGTTTGTCGTTGCCGACGGCATGGGGGCGCATGCGGCCGGCGAGATGGCCAGCGCCCTGGCCGTCGAGCACGTGCCGATCGTCTACGAGAAACTCGCCGCCCGTTCGCCGCCACGGGCCCTCGACGCCGCCCTTCGGCAGGCCCACGCCGTGATCCACGAACGCGGTGAGAATGCCGCCGACCTCAAGGGCATGGGCACCACCTGCACGGCCCTGGCCCTGGTGCCACGCGGCGCCCTCGTCGGCCACGTCGGTGACAGCCGTGCCTATCGCGTCCGCGGCGGCAGGATCGACCAGTTGTCCCGCGACCACTCTCTGTCGTGGGAACTCGAGGGCCAACGCACGGCTGGCGTCGACGAGCCGATTCCGAAAAACATCATCACGCGGTCGCTCGGCCCCCAGCCCAGGGTCGACGTCGACGTCGAGGGACCGTTCCCGGTGGACACCGGTGACGTGTTCGTGCTCTGCAGCGACGGCCTCTCCGGACAGGTGGCCGACGAAGAGATCGGCCTGCTCGCGGGTGGCCTCTCGCCGGACGCGGCGGCGGCCGCGCTCGTGGGGCTGACGCTCGTCCGCGGGGCGCCCGACAACGTCACCGTGATCGTCGCCCGGGCCGGCAAAAAGGAGGCGTCGCAGGTCGCCCCGGGTGATCCGCCCTGGCCACTCACCGACGAAACCGCGACCAAAAAGCCCCAGCCCCTCCCTGTAAAGCTGCTGGCTGGGGCGGCAGCCAGCCTGCTAACAGCGCTGGTCTTCAACCCCTGGAGCGGCCTGATGGTGAATGACGGCGTCGTCGGCGGCCTCCTCGGGCCTGACCTGGCGTTCCCATTGGCCCTCATCCTCTCGGTCACGATGGCGCTGCTCTTCATCGGCTGCCTGCTGGCAGCCGTGCTCTTCGTCTTCGCACCCTCCACCGGCCCTGTCCGCGTGCTGCTCCCAGGCGCAAAACTCGGGGGCGGCCCCTACCGCACCTACGACTGCGCCGCGTCTGCGCCGCTCCTCGAGGGCATCGTGTCGAGCGTCGAATCGGCCGCCCATGGTCTCTCGACGCGGGAACGCGACCAGCTGCTCGCCGCCGTCTCCGCGGCGCGGTCGCAGATCACGGCAGGCGAGTTCCCCGCGGCGATCACGGCGGCCGCTGACGCGATCGCTGCCTATCGCCGCTTGATCGATGCCGCCCGGGGCGATGACACCGCCCACGGTTGATCCGGCCCCCCTGCTCACGGGGAGCTTCGCCCATAGCCACGCCTCAGGCGCATGGGTGATGCGCTCAAACGTCAAGGTCTGCCACGGGCCGTTGCCCCGCTTGCCCAGTCAGCGCCGGTACGGTGACCAGCTGGCAAAACGGCTCCAGTGCCTGAGTGCACAAGGTCGATCGTCTGACTCAGGAAAAGTCTCTTTCATCAATGCCAGGGGAGACACGATGGCATCCGCAGCGGCCTTAGAGACGCATTCCGAGGCCGCGACGTCCCGCTCCCGGCCGGCCATGTTTCGGGCGCTTGGTCATGCCGAGCCTCCGCTCGCGATTGAACTCGGCGGCGAGACGTTCCGCCACGTGGAGACGCTCAAGCATGACTCGTGGGCCGCGACGGCGATCTACCGGTCAGCGAGCCGCACCGCCAAGTGTAGGTTTAACCGTACGCAGGCAATCTCGGTGGTGCCGATGGATTGGCTGGGCCGGTTCCTTGCCGCCCGCGAGCGGTGGTTTATGGATCGCCTCGCCGGCATCGAGGGGACTCCAGTGTCTCTCGGTGACATCCGCGTCGAGGGAAAATCTCGCCCGACGGCCATCGCCCACGAATGGATCGAGGGCCACGCGCTGGCCGAAGGTGAGCAGGTCGACGACTGGTTCTTCCCGCGGCTGGCGGCGATTCTCGCGGAGGCCCATTGCCGCGGCGTGGCCCATGTCGACCTCCATAAGCGCGAAAACATCCTCGTCGACGAGGCGGGCCACCCGCATCTGATCGACTATCAGATCTCGTTTGGTCTGCCCGCGGACAGCCGGGTGGCGGCGGTCGTGTTTGGTGGCGTGCTCAGGCTCCTCCAGCGGTGTGACGACTACCATCTGCTCAAGCACCGCGTGAAGCACCGGCCCGACCAGGTCGGCCTCAGCCTCGCCGACATGCAGCGAATGCGGCCATGGTGGATCCGTGCCCACCGCTGCGTGGCGGTGCCCTTCCGGGCCTGCCGTCGCCAGCTGCTGACGGTGCTCGGCATCCGCTCCAAGACTGGCCACGCCTTCAGTGAGGCCTTCCCCGAGATCGCCCACCGCCGGGCGGCGGCCTGAGGTCTGAGGTTGCGGCAGACCTTTGATCAGCGGCTCAAATCGGCCTGCCGCCGGGAGCACCGCCGCCGCTACACTCCCGCGGCCATGAAGATCATTTCGCGATACGTGCTCTGGGAGTTGCTCCAGGTCTTCCTGGTGGCACTCACAGCGCTCACGCTCTTCATGCTTGTCGTTGGCCTCGTTCGCGAGGCCCAGCAGCAGGGGCTCGGCCTCATCCAGATCCTGATGCTGGTCCCCTACGTCCTCCCGGAGGCGATGCGGTTCGCCGTGCCGGGCACCATGCTCTTTGCGGTGGCCAGCGTCTTCGGCCGGATGTCGGCCTCCAACGAGGTGATCGCGCTGAAGGCGGCGGGTATTTCGCCGGTGGCGATCATCTGGCCGGCAGCAGCGCTTGCGCTGGTGGTGAGTTTCGTATCGGTCTGGCTCAACGACGTCGCCGTGTCGTGGGGCCGAGACGGCGTCCGGCAGGTCGTGGTCAGCAGCGTCGAGCAGATCATCTATGGCCGGCTTCGGCAGCAGCGGTCCTACAGCACCGCGCAGATGTCGATCAACGTCAAGGCGGTCGACGGAAAGCGGTTGATCCGGCCCACGCTCACCTTCCAGTCCAATACCAATGGGCCGCCGGCTACGGTCTCGGCGGCCGAGGCCGAACTCAGCGCCGACGCGACCAGGGGCACGCTCGTCGTCACCTTCCGCGACGGGACGCTCCACATGGGCGACTACACCGCCTCGTTCCCCGACTCGATCGTCCGCGAAGTGCCTCTCGACGCCGTCAGCCGCAAGAGCACGATATCGACGAGCCCCTCGGAGATCGCGATGGCTCAGTTCGCGACGGCCCGCGTCGACGAGACGAGGAAGATCGACCGCATCGAGCAGCTTGCCGCCGGCAAGACGGCGATGAGCATGCTTACCGGACGGATGGAAATGACCTCGCCGGTGCACACGGCCTACGAGCGGGAATTGCTCCGGCAAGAACGTGGTCGACTCAACCGGATCATCATGGAGCCCTGGCGACGGTGGGCCAACGGCTTCAGTTGCCTCTGCTTCCTCCTGGTCGGAGCGCCGATGGCGATCCGAATGCGCAACGCCGACTTCCTCACGAGCTTCTTCCTCTGTTTCCTGCCGATCCTATTCGTCTACTACCCAATCTTTATGCTCGGCGTCGACCAGGCGAAGCGGGGTTCGGTTCCACCCATCACCGTCTGGATGGGCAACGTGCTGATCACGCTCTGGGGCTGGTGGCTGCTTCGCAGCGTGGTCCGCCAGTGACCGTCGGGTGTTGCTCGCCGGGTTGAATCTGGCACAATCGATAGATCGTTCCTGGAACCTTCTGCCTACCGCCACGGAGCCACGTCGCATGCCCCGTCCCGTCACCCTGTTTACCGGCCAGTGGGCCGACCTGCCGCTGGAAGATCTGGCCCGCAAAGCCCGTGACTTCGGCTACCAGGGCCTCGAACTCGCCTGCTGGGGCGACCACTTCGATGTCACCCGCGCCCTCGAAGAGAGTGGCTACTGCGCGGCCAAGCGCGACACCCTCGAGCGGCACGACCTCTCCGTCTACGCCATTTCCAACCACCTTGTCGGCCAGGCCGTCTGCGACCGGATCGACGAGCGTCACAAGTCGATCCTGCCGCCGCACGTCTGGGGCGACGGCGACCCGGCCGGCGTCAACCAGCGGGCTGCAGAAGAAATGAAACGCACGGCTCGGGCAGCCCAAAAACTTGGCGTGTCGGTTGTCAACGGCTTTACAGGCTCTTCAATCTGGCACTTCCTCTACTCCTTTCCGCCGGTAAGCGACTCGATGATCGACGCGGGCTTCGCGGAGTTCGCGGAGCGGTGGCACCCGATTCTCGATGTGTTTGCGGAATGCGGCGTGCGGTTTGCGCTCGAGGTGCATCCGACCGAAATCGCCTTCGACATCTTCACGGCCCAGCGGGCCCTCGACGCGCTCGGCCGCCGTGAGGAGTTTGGCTTCAACTTCGATCCCAGCCACCTCCACTGGCAGGGCGTCAGCTCCGTGGAGTTCATCCGCTCGTTCCACGACCGCATCTACCACGTCCACGTCAAGGACGCGATCGTGACCTTGAACGGCCGCACCGGGATCCTCGGCAGCCACATCAACTTCGGCGATCCCCGCCGCGGCTGGGACTTCCGTTCGCCAGGCCGCGGCGGCGTCGATTTCGAGGAGATTATCCGGGCCCTCAACCAGGCCGGCTACGAGGGGCCGCTGTCAGTGGAGTGGGAAGATTGTGGCATGGACCGCGAGCATGGTGCCGCCGAGGCGGCGCGGTTCGTGAAGAACCTCGACTTCTCACCGAGCAACCGGCAGTTCGACTCGGCGTTTGCGGAATCCTGAGCGGCGGCGTGCCGCAGGAGGGCGTGATGCGGTGTCATGGGTCACGGTCATTTGACCGGCTGTGGCTGCTTTGTGCCGTCGTCTGCTCAGCCGTCGTCGCGACCGCTGCCGCAGGACGTGCTGATCCGGCCGCACGGCCGCTGCCCGGGAGCCTCGCGGAACTCGACCACGCGTTCACCACCGCGGCCGCCTTGCTTGCCACGAGTGCCGAGGACGGTGGGCACGCCGAGTTGGCGAAGGCGATCACCCAATGGAATCTTCCCGCGGCGGGTGAGCGGCAGATCGTCGTCTCGATAGCGGCTCGGCTGGAGAAGCCCTCGTCGGTCGACACTCCCGACGAGGAGACCATTTGGAGTGATTTCTGCGCGGCCCGTCGCACGCGGGCCATCGGCTTGTTCGAGCACGCCGTCGCCGCGTCCCGCGCGTATGACCACGTGCCGACCCGTGAAGAGCTCGCCAGGCCTGTCGACCCACACGCTCCGCCCCTGCCCCAGCGGTCGTGCGAGGCGATTCGGCTGCTGTTTCTCTGCCTGCGGGACGATCCAAGCCACGAACGGGCCCGGATGGCCGGCGGCTGGGTGAAACGTGGCGACGACTGGCTCTGGCCCGAAGCCGCGCGGCGGCTCGACAAGGGCGAGGCCTACGACCCGGCCTTCGGCTGGCTGCCCAAGGCAAAGCTGGAACGCCACCGCGCTGGCGAGCGACTGGATCGTAGCCGCTGGATCACGGCTGCCGAAGACGCGAAGACAACCCGGGACGTGAAGCACGGCCGCGAGTTTCTCTCCGATCATTGGGAGATCGTCTCCGCCGCGGCCGTCGATGACACGGCGTCGCTCGCCCTGCGTCTGGAGGAAACGGCCGACGTCTGGCGACAGGTCTTCGGTGCCTTCGCCTTCGAGCCGAAGGATCTGGAGAAGCGGCTCGCAGGCCGCGGCCGAACCGCTCCGCACACGCCTCACTCCGCGATCCTTTGTGCCGACCGCGGGCAATACCTGCAGGAGCTTGGGCCGCTCGAGCCGCTCATCGGCAGGACCAACGGCATCTACTGGACGCCGACCAAGACGATCTGGTTCTTCGTCGACAAGGCCGGCGACGCGGCGGAACCCGATCCGATCACGATCCACCACGAGGCCACGCACCAACTCTTCGCCGAATCGCGGCACAACACCGCGAAGGTGCGACAATCCCCGGGCGAACGGTGCGGTTTCTGGGCGATCGAGGCGGCCGGTTGCTACCTCGAGACGATCCGATCGACGCCGTGTGGCTGGACGGTGGGCGGCCGCGACGTCGGCCGCGTGCCCGCCGCGAAGGAGCGGCTCGACGAAGGCTTTTTCGTGCCGCTCACCGAAATCTCTGGCCTCGGCCGCCAAGCGTTGCAGGCGGACGAGCGGCTGCCGCAACTCTACAGCCAGTTCGCTGGTCTGGCCGACTTCTTCATGAACGGCAGCGGTGGCCGTTACCGCGAGTCGTTCGTGGAGTATCTCGCACGCGTCTACTCGGGCACCGCCGACCCAGACACTCTTTCCCGCCTCTGCAAGCAAAGCTACGCGGACCTCGACGTCGAGTATCGCCGCCACCTCTCGCGGTGAATGGGCTTTCCGTTCAAGTGGGAGGCGGCGCCCGCAGAAAACGCAACGCCGTATCGAGGCCACCCGTATTCCCCGCGCTTGCGCTTGGGGCTTCCTGAAGAGCGGCACACCGCACGGATGATCGAAACGATTCCCGATCGTGAGGAGCCGGGGGGTGGCACGCGCAGCCGCCGGGGAATCTTTGCGACTCACGAGCAACGCCCCGTCGGCCACGCGAGCATCCTGTAGCAAAATCCCCCGGCGGCGAGCATGCCACCGCCGGTGAACCATTCCGGCACCGCTTCAATGCCACCCGTATTCCCCGCGCTTGCGCTTGGGGCTTCTTGGGGGCAGCGGCGG
>JBBDNW010000140.1:9221-18843 GCA_040877375.1 Pirellulales bacterium
AATGCCACCCGTATTCCCCGCGCTTGCGCTTGGGGCTTCTTGGGGGCAGCGGCGGGCCGCGTTTGACTGCTGTTTCTCGCCACTT
Source organism: Pirellulales bacterium (assembly GCA_040877375.1). Taxonomy (GTDB): domain Bacteria; phylum Planctomycetota; class Planctomycetia; order Pirellulales; family UBA1268; genus QWPN01. The sequence goes on from JBBDNW010000140.1 coordinate 9,307, forward strand.
CTACACTCCCGACGTCTTTCCAACGCCCCGAAGGAATCCTTATGTCCACCGCCGCGGCCCGCGACCCTCACGCCACCGACCTCAACCGCCTCGCAATCGACACGATCCGCACGCTTTCCATGGACGCCGTCGAGGCGGCGAAGAGCGGCCACCCAGGCACACCGATGGCGCTGGCACCTGTGGCGTTCACCGTGTGGAAGGACTTCCTTCGCTACGACCCGGCTGATCCCCAGTGGCCCAATCGCGATCGCTTCGTGCTCTCCTGCGGCCACGCGTCGATGCTCCTCTATTCACTGATCCACCTCGCGGGCATCCGTCGCGCAGACGGCAAGCCCGCCGTGTCGCTCGACGAGATCAAGAAGTTTCGCCAACTCGACAGCGTCTGTGCAGGCCACCCCGAGCACCACATGACCGCCGGCATCGAGACGACCACCGGCCCGCTGGGCCAGGGCTGTGGCAACTCCGTCGGCATGGCGATGGCCTCGAAGTGGCTCGCCGCCCGCTACAACACGCCCGGCCACGTTATCTTCGACTACGACACCTACGTGCTCTGCAGCGACGGTGATCTCATGGAGGGGGTGGCGTCGGAGGCAGCGTCGATCGCCGGGCATCTCGGCCTGGCAAATCTCTGCTGGATCTACGACGACAACTCGATCACGATCGAGGGCGAGACACATCTCGCGTTTACCGAGGACGTGGGTCGGCGATTCGAGGGTCTCGGGTGGCGGATCGAGCGGGTCGCCGATGCCAACGACACGGCCGCGCTACGGACAGCACTCGAAGCCTTCAAGAGCGAGCAGGGGAAGCCCACGCTCGTGATCGTGAAGAGCGTGATCGGCTACGGGGCGCCCAAGAAGGCGGGCTCGCACGAGGCGCACGGCGCGCCCCTCGGTGCCGAGGAGATCAAGGGAGCCAAGCAGGCGTATGGCTGGCCCGTCGACGAGTCGTTCCGCGTGCCAGCCGAGGTGCCGGCCCATTTTGCACGTTCGCTCGGTGTCCGCGGCGCGCAAGGCAACCACGCTTGGAAGAAGATCGTGGCGGAACTCGCGAAGGCCGATGCGGCCCTAGCAGCCGAACTCAGTGACTTCCTCGCCAGTAAGCTTCCCGCCGGATGGAACAAGCAGATTCCCTGCTTTCCGGCCGATGCCAAGGGGCTCGCAAGCCGTGTCTCGAGCGGCAAGGTGATCCAGGGGATCAGCGCTGGCGTGCCATGGTTTCTCGGCGGCTCCGCCGACCTCGCACCATCGACGATGACGCTCGTGCCTGGCGCTGGTGACTACGGCCACGGTTCCTACGGCGGCCGCAACTTCCACTTCGGCATCCGTGAGCATGGCATGGCAGCCGCCTGCAACGGCATGGCGCTTTCAGGCCTGCGTCCTTACTGTGCCACGTTCTTCGTGTTTTTCGATTACCTGAAGCCTGCCCTGCGGCTCTCCGCGCTTGGCAACTTGGGCGTGATCTACGTGCTCACGCACGACTCGATCGGCCTCGGCGAAGATGGCCCGACGCATCAACCGATCGAGCAGCTTGCCAGTGCCCGCGCGGTGCCGGGCCTGTCGGTCTTCCGCCCGGGCGACGCCAACGAGGTGGTCGAGACGTATCTCGCCGTAATAGCGCGGGCGGACCGGCCGGCCGTGATCGTGCTCTCGCGGCAGAACCTTCCCACGCTCGACCGCGAGGCCGGCTTCGGCTCGGCGGCGGGCACTGCCAAGGGGGCCTACGTTCTCAAGGAGGCCTCCAATGGTAAGCCCGACTGCATCCTCATTGGCACCGGCAGCGAGGTGCAACTCTGCCTCGACGCCGCCGCAAAACTCACCGGCGACGGCGTCCACGCCCGCGTCGTGAGCATGCCGAGTTGGGACCTCTTTGAGGAGCAGGACGCCGCCTACCGCGAAAGCGTGCTCCCGGCGGCCGTCACAGCCCGAGTGGCCTGTGAGGCTGCCTGCGGCTTCGGCTGGGAGCGCTGGCTCGGCAGCCGCGGGCTGTTCGTGGGAATGAAGGGCTTTGGCGCGTCGGGGCCCGCCCCGAAACTCTACGAGCACTTCGGAATCACCGCCGCTGGCATCGTCGCCGCCGCAAAACGGTCACTCGCGGCCACGTGACGCTCAATCTCATTCGACTTAAGCGTATCGCCCGCCGGCTCGGGGGCGGCAAAAGTCTCGTCGCTGAGGGCCGCACGGATGATTGAACCGATTCCCGATCGTGAGGAGCCGGTCGGAGGCACGCGCAGACGCCGGGGAATCTTTGCGACTCACAAGCGATGCCCAGTCGGCCAGGCGGGCATCCTGTAGCAAAATCCCCCGGCGGCGAGCATGTCACCGCCGGTGAACCAATCCGGCATCACATCGATGCAGCCCGCATTCCCCGCGCTCGCGCTTGGGCTTCCTGACGGGAGCGAGGGGGTCGGCGAACGCTCAAGGAGCCTCGGGCGTATCCTCGCCAGGAGCGACAATCCGCAGGACCGCGCTGCGACGAGACTTTTGCCGCCCCCGAGCCGGCGACACACGTACGTTGGCTGCGCTCTCACTCGGTGCCCCATGGCACAGCCGACATGCCACCGGAGGTGGTGCAAGGATCACGGCTGGTCGTGCGAGTCGCCGATGACGGCGTCTTCGGGATCCTTGCCGGCACGGATCTCGCCGTCGTGATTGCGGTAGAGATGGTCTTCGCGGTGCAGTGCATCGTGCTCGCGCTGCCCGACGTGGCCATCCTCGAAGAGAATATGGTGGATACCCTCGGGATGGTTGTCGCTCTTCTCGCCGCTCTCGTTGGGAGCGTCGGCGAGGAGGGGATGGTGGGCCCGGCGCTGGTTGCGGTTGGGCTGGAGCACGCCGGACGCGTCGCGATGACCGAGCGTGTAGCCGTAGTCGCCCCCCATCGACCGCACCATCTCGTCGAACTGCGGCGTGCCCACCGCCGCCCGGAGCTCCTCCAGCGACGGCACGCGGAAACTCTCCTGTTTCGAGAGTGCCGAATCGGGTGCGAGCACCGTGCCGTCGTCGGCCACGAGCCGGTGCTCGGAGACGAGCGTAGGAGCGTAGAGGCCGGCCCGGGAGAGCGGACCCTCGCCCGGTGGCGTGGGATAAACCCCATGTGATTCGGCGTAGCCCTGCAGCGAGCCCGCGATCTGCTGGAGGTTGCGCTGCACCCGGCGGGCCCGGGAATCAGCGATCGATTCGAGGAGGAGCGGTGCCACCAGCACACATGCCGCCAGCGCCGAGGCGGCGATAATGGCACGATCGAGCCACTGACGTGCCGACGACCCCTGCCAAACCGCATCGTCCGTCCGTCGGCCTTCCGCCAGCCGGGCCGTTGGCCGCGATTCGGGGGACGTCTGCGCGGCCACAAACGCGAGCGTCCGACTCGCAAGACCGGGGGGCGCAGCGGCCGCAGCGCGATCAAACTCCAGCGGCCGTAATGCCCGCCTGATACTGTCGAGATCGCGGCGGAGCGCCGGACCTTTGACCGGGTCGGCCAGCACGGCCTCTACCTGGCGGGATTCGCCGTCCTCAAGGCCCCCGATCAGAAAGCCAACGAGTTCTTCTTCACGCATGGTAGAGCCTCGTGGAAGCGATCATGGTGTCTCCTTCATCACTGAGTCGCCCTCACCACCACTGACGGCATCGGGCATGGAGCGCCCGCTGCGGCGCCATGAGTCGTTGAGTTTCAAGAGGGCCGAGTGGAGCCGGCTCTTCACCGTGCCCACTGGGATGCCGAGCACATCGGCCGCCTCGCGATATTTCATGCCTTGGTGATAGACCAGCATCAGCGCACTCTTGAGCGATTCGGGGAGGTCGTCAACAGCCGAGCGGACCCAGTCCCGGGCCTCCTCGACCTGCATCTGTTCGTCGGCCGTCTGCCCATTGCCCGCCAGCATCTCCACAAGCGTCCCCATGTCGTCCTCGCCACCCGTTCGGTGGTCGAGGCTCACCATGCGATGCCTGCGGTTGCGCCGCTGGGCGTCGATGGCCTGATTGGTGGCGATTGTGTAGAGCCAGGGCCGAAACCTCCGGCCTTCCTCGAACTGCTCCCTCTTGAGGTGTACCTGAAGAAAAGTTGCCTGAAACACGTCCTCCGCCATCTCGGCACTGCCGAGATAGCGACGGAGATAACTAAACAACTCCTGTTCATACCGACGCACCAGCGACTCGAACGCGGCCGAGTCGCCGTTCACCCGACAGCGGCGGAGGAGTTCCTCATCGGAAAACCCGCCGCCCAAGGCCCCACCCCCTTGAACGTGGGAAGAGCCCTCGTGGCGGCCACCGGTGCGTGAATCGTGCAGATCCATCAGTACTACGTCGGCGGGAGCAAGAAGGTTCGGTGTTCCCGGCAGGGATTCTGACCGTCGACTCGACCACGACCACGATGGACGTCCGCAGCCTGATTCCGCCGGGATTGGCTGCCCGGCCCGGGAGCAGAGTATAGCCGCGGCCGCCGTCGGGGGGCCGTTTGGGTACCAGCGGCCGGGCTGTGCACGATTTGACTTGTCTTCGTCTTGGACCGACATTTCCCAGAAGTCATGGACCGACCTGCCCCCTACCGCTGGATTGCCCCGGGCGATCTCAACGCCTTTTTCGGGCTGTCGATCGACAACCTCGCCGTCCTCGTTTTATCGGTCTCGCTCCTTTCGAACGTCTTCGGGTATCCGGCCCAGTTCGCCCTCTCGCATTTCGTCCCAGGAACGGCGGCGGGGGTGGTGGTGGGCGACCTGATCTTTACCTGGATGGCCTTCCGGCTTGCGGCTCGGACCGGCAGGACCGACGTCACGGCGATGCCGCTGGGACTCGACACGCCCAGCACATTCGGGATGGTGTTTTTCGTGATCGGCCCGGCGTTCGCGGAAGCCATGGCCGTCGGCATGGAGCAGGAGGCCGCCGCCCGTCATGCCTGGCACGTCGGCATGTGCGCGATCGTGGCCAGCGGCATCTTCAAGTTGGCCTGTGCCCTCGTGGCCGGCCCGGTCCGCCGCCTGATGCCCCGTGCGGCGCTGCTCGGCAGCCTGACGGCGATCGCCCTGGCGCTGATCACGTTCTTGCCGATGCTCGAAATCTTTACCTCGCCGATGGCGGGGCTCGTGGCGCTGGGCATCATCCTCGCGAGCCTGACGTCGCACATCCCCTTCCCGTTCAAGGTGCCCGGAGCGCTCGCGGCCGTCATCGTCGGCGGAACGATTCATCTCGTGGGCAGCCGGATGGGCTGGATCCCCGCGGACACGGCCCATCTGGCAATCGATGCCTCGGCCGCTCTGTGGCCCGTCGAGTGGCTCGCGGCGCTGAAGGGCGAATGGCTCGAGGCGTGGGGCGACACAGTGAAATATCTGCCGATCGTGATCCCCTTCGCGCTCGGCACGGTCGTGGGCGGCATTGACTGCACGGAGAGTGCCGCCGCGGCGGGTGATGAATACGACACGGGCCGCGTGATCGGCGTCGAGGCGATCGCGACGGTGATCGCCGGCGCCTGCGGCGGCGTGATCCAGACCACCCCGTACATTGGCCACCCGGCCTACAAGGCCATGGGAGGCCGCGCCGCCTACACACTGGCCACAGCCACATTCATCGGCTTCGCCGGACTCACGGGGACCTTCGCCTATCTCTACGAGGCGATCCCCCAGCCGGCCCTCGTGCCCATCCTCGTCTTCGTCGGCCTCGAAATCACTGCCCAGAGTTTTCATGCGACTCCGCAGAAACACTACCCGGCCGTGGCGCTCGCCTGTGTGCCGGCACTCGCGGCCCTCGCGAAGATCGAAACCGATAAACTGCTGGCTGCCGGCGCGAAGCCCGATGCGGGGCTCGCGCGGGAGCTCTTCTCGCTGCACATCCTCTCCGCGGGCTTTATCGTCACGAGTCTGCTCTGGGCGGGCATGCTCACGGCACTCCTCGACCGGCGACTGTTGCGCGCGGCCGGCTGGTGCCTGGCCGCGGCAGCACTCGCGGCCTGCGGCGTGGTCCACTCCCCGTTCAGCGACGGCCGGCTCTTCCTGCCCTGGGCCATCGGCGGGCTGCCGCCCGAGGCGGCGGGCCGCGGGCCACTCGATCTGGCGGCTGCCTACGCCCTGCTTGCGGCGCTGTTTGCCGGCTGGAGCGTGTGGCTCGGCACGCCGCGGCATGAAGACCCGGCGGCGTGAGCCGTGAGGGCTACTCGAGCCCGTAGGCGCCTGCGACAGGGATGTCCATGCCGCGGCGGCTGGCAAACTGCGTGCGTGACAGGAACCGCGGCTCGAGGTTAAACGTCATGCCGACGTTGTTGCGGCTGTAGTCGACGTTGAAGCCGAACGTCATCAGGAACGATTCGCCGATCCGCACGAGCTGGAAGTTCTGGCCGATGTTGCGGCCGGTGAGGTCGATCGCCGACCCAAACGAACTCGCCCACTTGGGGCTCATGCGGTAGGTGTAGGAGCCCGTGAGCACCGCCGCGCTGATCGGGCCGCCGAACTGATTGAAGCCGATGTAGAAACTGCCCCGGGGCGTGCGGTTCAACAGTGTGCCGAACGTGTAGAGCTGCTGCCCGTTGTTGAAGAAGTCGACGTCGGCGGTCGAGAGCACCGTCGTGCGGTCGCCCACGTGCCAGCGGAAATCGTACTGCCAGAGGCCGATCGCCTGGCCGAAGTTCTGGCTGTCGACCGGAAAGAGTTCGCCGTCGATGTCCAGTGTGATCCAGTCGATGATCCGCCGATTGCCGATCGGCCCGCGCTTCGTCTGCCACCGCTGACGGGCGGCGAGACGGAGGGCGGTCAGATCGTCGACGATCTCCGTCGGGCCGGTCACCCAGCTCCCCATGCCGCGCCGCACCGCATAGCTCCGGGGGTCGTATTTGTTGTCGGGTCCGAAGATGAACGGCGCAGTCAGCGGAGCCACGAGGCCCGCTCCCCGGGGTGCTCCATAATCCCAGTAGGGAATGTTGCGGCGATACTGGTTGATGGCGTCGTCGTCGAGCTGGTCGTAGAGCGGAAACTGATCGATGCTCTGGGTGGAGTCGGCGTAGGAGAACTCCGCTTCGAAGACCACCTTGTGGGCCAGGCCGTGCAGGTTCCAGAGCGAGCTCTCGACCGTGTTGTCGGCCGACCACATCGGCAGGCTCGAGCGGATACCGACCTGACCGTAGGCACGGTCGATCGGTGAGCCGCTCAGGTCCTCGCCCCAGTGCGCGAGTTCGCCGAGGGCGTAGGGGATCACCTTCACGGCCCCTGCCTGAAACGGGAGGTCGAGTTCCTGCCGGGTCGCCACCCGCTCTCCCAGCACGTTGCTCTCGTAGGGGAGCAGCGTCCAGACGTTGCCCCCTTGGCCGACCGTCGGCGTCTGCGGCAGGCTCTGCCGGGCATAGGCGATGTTGGAGTGCTCGTACCAGGTGACCGCGTCGCGAAGCAGCGGCTGCCCCAGAAAATAGTGGTCGAGCCTCGGCCACCACTCGGTCTGCGTGAAGAACGGGTTGACCCGGATGCTCGACAGCAGGCGAAGTTCACGGTTTTCCACCGGCCGCCGGAGGTCGAGCCATGTCCGCTGCTCGTAGCCTTCCTCCCACTCCGCCTCGTAATACTCCTCGAGGAAGTTCGTGTCGCTGATCCAGCCGGCTGTGCCGCGGGCCTGCCAGCCGCCGAGCAGGCTGTCGGTGGTGCCGCCGAGATCCTGGCGGTGCCGCCAGAAGCTCCGGCCGCGGAACGTCCGATCAGGGAAGCCCGGATAGTCGAGGCCGCGGCGGTACAGACCGACGTTGTCACGGCCGACGTCGCCGATGAACCAGGCGTCGAGATCGCCGCTGGCCGGCGTGCCGAGCCCGAGGAACGAGGGGCGGTTGTAGAGCAGTGAGGTGCCGCCGCCGGGGCCGCGGTAGCTCAGGTAGTCGACGTCGAAGTCCCAGTCGACGCCGTCGGGCGGCCGCTGCCACCCGAACACCTGAAACGCATCCCAGCCCGTGAGCAACTGCGTGCCGAAGATCCGGTCGTTCTTGAACTGCAGATCGTTCAAGTAGAAGGTCGGCTTCTTCGCGTTGGTGGCGAAGACCGGCCACCAGAAAAGAGGCACGCCGCCCACCGTCACGCTATTCCCACGGCTGGTGATGAACTGCTGGTGCTCGACGGACGGCTCGCCGGTGGCAGGGTCGATCGCCGGCTGGCCGAATGGGCTCGCGAGTGGCACCTGCTCATCGGTAAACTCGAGTTCTCGCGAGCGAAACTCCCAGGTCGGCACGCCCAGCCGGCTCGACGTCAGCCCCGTCTGCTGCGCGACGAACCGGCTACGATCGACCTGCCGGAGCACGTCGGCGCGGAGCCGCACGGCGCCCGAGTAGTTGTCGACCGGCGTCAGCACGGTCGCGCCGGTAATCACGCCGCTCGACCGCGGCACGTCGTAGAACATGTTCTCCGCCTCGACCACCCGCTGTCCCTGGCGGAAAACGACGTTGCCCTCCATGTAGAGTTCGAGCGGCACGTCGGCGGCCTGAGCGGCCGAGCCGTCGAGGTCGGGCTGTGCCGAGCCGCGGGTCCAGATCACGAGGCGGTCAGCAGAGATGTCGAGCGGGCCAGCGGGATCGACACCATCGATGACGAGATTGACGCCGGAGTTGATCACCGCAATCCACTCGTTGCCCGACGGACTTGGCAGCCACTTGATCGCCAGCGGCACGCTCGACCTCGGGAAGGCGCGAAGCCGGCGGGCGGTCGCCGTCGACGACACCTGTGGCGCGGTCGGCGCGCCGAACTCGCTGAACTGCGCCTGCTCGATCGGTGACTCCTCGAGACTGGCCTTTCGGACGGCCGATCCGCGGCCATCCGAGCCGCTAGCCGTCGGCTCGGCTGGCTCGTCATAGATCGGCGGCGTGCCGGCCGTCGACACCACGCTGGCGAAGTCGAGACGCGGATCGCGAAGCGTCCAGAAGCGGCCGGCCCAGCGCGGTCCACGCACCGTCGCCGGCTCACCGACAACGCTTGATCGTGACGTCACGTTCACATCGCCCGCCATCCGGACGAGCACACTGCGCACCCGCGGCTCGGCCTCTCCGTCGGCGGCACCGTCGTCAGCAGGCCGGGGCTGTTCGATCCACACGACCGCCTCGTGCGCCGCGGCCTCGGTCGAGCCCTGCACGATCGTCACGCCTCCCGTGAGGTGCCAGACGTCGTAGGCGCCTTCGGTCCAGCGGGCCGCCTGGGTGGCCCGCACAGCCAGCGGTTCGGCAGGATCGGCGGCCGGCACCTCGATGCGGCCAGCCTCCGCAATCGCAGCAGCGAGGCCGCGAGCCGGCAGCGAGGCCAGCGCGCCGGCGCTGGCTTCGGGCGTAACGATCGTGTCGGCGGCTAGGAGCCGCGTGGCCGCACCGATCGGCACGGCGACCATCGCCAGCGCGGCAATCACGACGAGCATTGACGGCCGCGGCTCGCGCGCGAAACCGCACCGCGGACCCGCGCGCAGGCGCGGGGCGTGATGACGGAGTGTCGACATGGTCGCGCGGTGCTGCACTCGGGCTCTTCGCTCGGGGCCTGAAACGCTCTTGGAGCCGGAAAAACAGCGGGTTTATAGGAGCGGCCGCGCCGGCGGGTCAAGGCAT
>JBBDNW010000141.1:0-18730 GCA_040877375.1 Pirellulales bacterium
AAAATCCGGCGGTGTGGATAATCCCTTGGTAGCGAGCCGCTGATCGCCACCGTTCGGCAACCGGAAGCCCAGAGCCAGAGCTGTGAAGCCCCGAGCCGCGTTGGCGTGTTCCCGATTGGGGGGAGCTGAATCCTCCAGGGTTCCTCGCGTGACTTAACTCTCAAACGGTAAGCTGAGGCCCCGCAACCGTCGCAACTAATTCGCCGTAACTGTTCATCAGGAACAATCCGGGATGGGACGATCATTTAGGGCCGTCGCTGTCGTCAAAGCCTACAATGCCGCTGGAAGCCTTGTCGCCGAGGACCTCGTTCCGTCGGAGACCTTTGCTAAATCGGGATCGCTGTTGCTAAACGTATCCGCCGTGCGAGCGGCTCGCGGTATCCGCTTCATCTCATTCAGGCTATTCGACGACGCGGGCAACCGAATTGACGCGAAAAGCATGTACTACGACAGTTCGGGGTGTGAGTCGAAGGCCCCTCATCGACGACCCGATGGAACGATCATAGAAAACTGCGATTGGGTATAGCCCTGTGGCCGATCCGCGCGAGAGCGACGGCATGGTGAGGCGAGCCGGTGCGTGATTCAGAAAGGGCGTCTCCCGAGAAAGCAACAATTGCCCGAGTGGCTCCAGCAAGAATCAAGAAATGCCGAACAAAGCCTTGCAGCAGAATCGCGATGACGTCCTGCGGTATTGAGAATCGATTGGCTGCGATCTGCTGAAGGCAGCCGTTCGCACGATTGCCCACACACCCCAGGAGGATGCCTGTGAATCTCATTCTGCTGATTCTTGCGTTGCGCCTTGTGCCCGCCGACGTAACGTCGATCCGCTTGCAATTCAATGACGCTGCTGTCATCCAAGCGACAAAGCACGCCGACGGCGGTTGGCGTGTGCCGTCGCCCGGTAAAAAGGAAGAGGATGTCTACACGGTTGATGGCCTTCAGGTGAAACTGAAGAGCGGGGCAAATGAGCAAACGTTCGATTTAGCGAAGCTGGCAGATGTAGACGAGAAAACCGATTGGGCCTCTCTGAAGGAAGCGAAAGCCCTGGGCACAGCAATTCGGGTCGAAAGAGACAAAGACACCTTGCTCTTGGAGTGCGCAGCTCCTCAGGGAAATCTCACCCAAAAGCTCGCCGTGAGTTGGGCCAGGGACCCCATCTAAAAAGCGTCGTCAGAGAATGAATTGCGAACCAAGCGATGCAGCGGACTCGCGATAAAGTCGGGCGAAGTGGATAATCCCTTGGTCGCGAGCCGCTGATCGCAAACGTTCCGTGAAACATCTGCAACCGTCATGAGTGCGATCTACGTCGAGACCTCGATCGTCGGCTACCTGACCGCGCGATCGACGTCTGACGTGATTTTTCAAGCCCGTCAAGAGCTGACACGTCGCTGGTGGCAGCAGCGTCGCGACGGCTTCGACCTCTACATCAGCCAACTTGTGTTGGATGAGGCCGGGGCGGGCGATCCGACGGCAGCGGCGGATCGCCTACGTCTGCTCGAAGGGTTGCCGCTCCTTGGAGAGTCTGCGGAGGCTGATCGGCTTGCCGACCTGCTGCTCGCGAGGCACCTCCTGCCGACAAAAGCCGCGGCGGATGCTCAGCACGTCGCCTTGGCCGCCACGGCTGGCGTAGACTACCTGTTGACCTGGAACTGTAAGCACATCGCAAATGCGGATTTGCTTCCCGCACTGTACGAGACACTCAGGGCTGAAGGCTTCCCGCCGCCCCTAATCGTCACGCCTGAGGAGTTTTCCGATGCCGGTTGAATCCCTTTACGCCGATCCCGTGGTAGCTGAAATCCACGAGGTACGCCGTCGCCTGCTGGAGGCCAGCGGCGGCGATGTCGCAAAGTTCCGCCAGCGCTTGCGTGAGAGGCAGAGCGCGTCAGGGCGGCGGATCGTGTCCGGTTCTGTGAAGAAACACACGGAACCAAGCGATGCAATGGACTCGCGGGCAGCGTCCTGAGTGATGGTGCATCCAGTGGCCGCGAGCCGCTGATCGCGGACGTTAGCCCGGAAAAGCACTGTTGGCGGTGATGGCCCAGGGAGGTATACTAATGTCGATGACTACTGTCGAAGAAATCGAAGCTGCGATCCAACGGCTCCCGCCCGATCAGATGGCGGCATTTCGCGCCTGGTACACGGAGTTTGATGCCGCCGCATGGGATCGTCAGATCGCCGAAGACGAAGCTGCGGGGCGGCTCGATTGGTTGATCAATGAAGCCCTCGATGACTTGGACTCGGGCCGCTGCACCGATCGATGAAGCATCGCGCGAGCCCGCGTTTCTGGCGTCATTACCGGGCTTTGCCCGACGAGATTCAGGAACTTGCCGATCGCGGCTATCAGATGCTGCTCCAGGATTCGCGGCATCCGTCGTTGCATTTCAAGCGCATCGGCAGGCTTTGGTCAGCCCGCGTAGGGCTGCATCATCGTGCGCTCGCGACAGAGCGGGACGCGGTAATCGTTTGGGTGTGGATTGGGAGCCACGCAGAATATGATCTGCTGCTCCGAAGAAAGGGCTAACAAAGCGATGCAGCGGACTCGCGAACAAGCCGGTCGTTTTTGGAAAGCCTTTTCCGCGAGCCGCTGATCGCCACCGTTCTGCTGGCATAAGCCCGATGCCAATTCCAAGTGCAACCGAGGCGACCGTCGCAACCGAAAAGGTTCGTGACTACTTGCTCAATCCTGAGCATCCCGACGGTGGCTCAAAGGCGGCATGGTTCCAGTCGCTCGGCTACGCCCGTGATCGTTGGCAGGAACTGGCAAGCGATCTCTTGGCCCTTGCCGCCACATGCGAGCAATTCGCTACCGTCCGGACGCCATTCGGCGTAAAATACGTCGTGAAGGGTCAAATCGGCCGTAAATCCCATCGCTCTGCAGGCGTATTGGCTGTGTGGATAGTCGAGGCTGATCGACCTCCTCGACTCGTAACCGCGTACCCGGATGAAGAGTCATGATTGCTGAACATTCGCTTGTCGTGCTCGATTGTGAACCGCCCCACGAAATGCTCAATCGTGGTGATGTTGGAACGATCGTGCATATCTACGAAGGCGGTCGGGCCTACGAAGTCGAGTTTGTGGATGGCAGCGGGCACACTGTGGCCCTAATTACTGTCAACGCGGATGATGTACGCCCAATCGCAGCGGGCGAGTTGCTCCATGCTCGGCGGACGGCGTAGCGGGCAGAACCAGGCGTTGGAGCAGACTCGCGACAGCGTCCTGCTGTATGGTGAGTCTGTCGGCTGCGAGCTGCTCAACTTGGTCGTTCGGCAACAGGAAGACCCGAGCCAGGCGGTCCGCCCCGGCGCCAGAGGATTGTGCGAATCGCGTGGCACGGCTAGCGTAGGTTCCCGAGAATTTCGTGGTTTTGTGGCCCCAAAACTGCAATTGACACCCCAGAACAAAATGCTTGACAAATACGTACAGTTAGACGATATAGTCCATGTAGAGACATTTGACGAGGCGAGATGCTGACTGGCTTCACTACCGATGGAGTGCTTCCTCCGGGCGATCACGAGATCACCCTGGATGGTCTTGAGGCGTCAATCCTCGTTCTTGGCCCGGGAGACCCCAGCGCGTACCCGGTTTGGGACGCAGCCTGGCGGCTGCAACTCGTCAAGAACTTTCGGTTGATGGCCGGGCATCTCGCGCATGTCGGCGTGACCGAGGTGTTTGTCGATGGTTCGTTTACGGAAGACAAGGATCACCCAAACGACATAGACGGATATTTCGATTGCGACCCTCGCAGGTTCGCGTCGGGGCAACTGCAAAACGAATTGAACCGAATAGACCCACGCAAGTGCTGGACATGGGACCCAGCGTCACGGAGACCCTATCGCGGCTATCCGAAACTTCAGCTCCCCATGTGGCATTCGTACCGCGTGGAACTTTATCCGCATTTCAGGGGATTGATCGCAGGAAGTGACAAGCATGGCAATCCGCTAGAGTTCCCGGCCTATTTTCGCCAGCGCAGAACAGATGGGCAGTCGAAGGGCATCATCAAACTTAGGTTGTGAAGAGGGAGAGGCAAAAATGATCCGAAACGACAAAGAGTACCGAGAAGCGACCGCACGCGTGGATGCTGAAAAAATGCGTCTCGCTGGGCATGCTGACGCGTGGAGGAAGCAGGGCTACGCCGCCGATGAAGTCGCCAGGCTTTTGGAGCCCCTCGAATCGTTTCATCGGCAGCTTGTTGAGGAGGTTGAGAGTTACGAGCGCCTCACTCGCGGCCATTTTAGCGAATTCGAGAACCTTCATGGGCTCGGGCAAGTATTGATTGGCGTTCGCATCGCTCGCGGCATGACTCAACGCGAACTGGCACGCCGAATGAATGTAGACGAGACGATGGTGTCCCGGGACGAGCGAAATGAGTATCACGGCATCACGGTTGACCGAGCGATGAGAGTGCTCGATGCACTTGGCGTCCGGCTAGTAACGAGGGTCGAAGTCGAGCCGATGCGCATGCCAAGCGAGCAGGTGCCGGAGTTCGCGTAGCAGGATTCGCGCAGCGTGGGCACCCGGAATGCCGAACAAAGCCTTGCAGCAGAATCGCGTCATCGTCTTTCATGATTGAAACTCCATTGGCTGCGATCTGCTGAAGGCGGTCGTTATCCAGTCAAAGGATGCGGAAGTCGGTTATCTCGACAGACGGCGATTCCTCGTCGATGAGAAAAAATGCCCGGACAGGTTCCTCGTCGATCTAGTACAGGCCTTCCGACAGGAAGTTCCCTTGTCCCACTGGATCGCCCTCGAGCCGCCGGCGAATAGAGTCTGCAGCGCGGATAGCCGCCGCCGAGCCAACCACGCCGGCTATCCGCAAGAGCTCCGCCGCGGCCTCCAGCGAAGACTCGACGTTGTAGGTCACTCGGGTGCTCCGTCCCGAACCTTCGTGACTACCTGGGCCCAAGAAAGGCGCTTTCCTTCGGAACTGGCCCGACTGCGAGCCCTCGCAATCTCCGCTTCAGTCGGTGGTCGCCGCACGAGTCCAATCGTTTGGCCGCTTGCATCCACCAGTTCAATTGGCCCGTCACTGGCGCGGATTTGAGCTGCAAGGTCTTCGGCAACGGCGACTTTTGTCATGAGTGATCCTCCTGCCGGTATTCTATGTGTAGTTGCGTTTTCCGGAGTAGCTGTTGTCGTTTTGCTGTCTGAGCCGTAGGAACGCCACCAAGGATAATAACGCGATGCAGCGGACTCGCGATAAAGTCGGTCGGTATGGTTCGCGTAAGGTCGCGAGCTGCTGATTGCAGCCGTTGTGCGGCAGGGACGTCTCGCCCTCGCCGCGAGTTCGCGATCGGCCTCGCGGCTCCATGCGTCGCGGAGCAAACTCTACGCCCGCGCTCTTGCGGCGTTCCCGGTGAGCGATCAGCGATGCCCCTGTCGCAATCGCTTCGATGTTCTCGAGGCGATCCACGTTCGTCATTGGGTTGCGAAGGTCTACCCCGGCAGGAGGTACGACTCCGCGAGTGTGACAAACGCCGCAGCGGATGCGGTGGCGTCGAAGCGATCGCCCAGTTCGTCTTGCATGATCGCGGCGACGGCGCTGGCCGCGCCTGCCGCGAGGCGGGCGTCGAGTAGCAGCCAGCGCGACCGGCGTGCAAGGACGTCTTCGACGGTTCGCGCGGCCTCGTGCCGCGCGGCAAACCGAACCATCGCCTCGGAGAAGCCGGGCAGGATCATCCGTTGGGCGCCGGGGAGCGTGGCGAGCACGGGGGCTTCGGTGCCGTAGAGGTGCGGGCCCGGCGGGGCCGAAAGCAGCGTCAGCGACGACCCCGCCGGCGGGGCGCCGACGAGCCGCAGGTGCCGCGTGATGCCGGCGGAACGCTCAGGCAGGAGGCCGTGGGCGAAGCAGGCCGTGAGCACGCTCTCCGCCATCGCCCGGTAGGTGGTCCACTTCCCGCCGGTCACGCTGACCAGCCCGTGGGGCGACACCTCGATGACATGCTCTCGCGACAATCGCTTCGTGTCGCTCCCGCCAGTCGCCGGCTTTACCAGCGGCCGCAGGCCGGCCCATGCCGAGCGGACGCTTGCCCGCGACAAGGGCGCGGCCAGCCGTCGGCCGGCCTCGGCGAGAATGAACTCGACCTCGGCGTCGTAGGGCCGCGGCTCGAGCGGCAGGTCGGCCCGCGGCGTGTCGGTCGTGCCGAGAATCACCTTCCCCAGCCATGGCACGGCAAACAGCACGCGGCCGTCGGCTGTCTTGGGCACGAGCATCGCGGTCGTTGACGGGAAGCACTCGCGGTCGACGACCAGGTGCACGCCCTGGCTCGGTGCCACGAGATCGGTGGCCGCCGGCTCGTCGAGCTGGCGGAGTCGATCCACCCAGACGCCCGTGGCGTTGATCACGCAGCGGCAGGGCACGTCGTAGCGAAGGCCGGTTTCCACGTCCTCGAGGCTGACGCCCGCGATCCGTTCGCCCCCGAATAAAAACCCGACGGTGCGGCAGTAGTTGAGGGCGACCGCGGCCTCGCGATGCGCCGTGCGGGCGAGTGCTACGGCGAATCGGGCGTCGTCGAACTGGCCGTCCCAGTAGCGGATGCCACCCACGAGGCCCGCGGGCTCGAGGCCGGGCGCGGCGTCGAGAGCCGCGCGGCGACCGAGCAGGCTGACGCCTCCGAGACGGCTCGAGCCGGAGAGCATCTCGTAGATCGCCAAGCCCGCCGCGTAGAAGGGCAGGTCACAGAGTCGGCCACGCAGGCCGTAGGCTGGCACCACGAAGGGAAGCGGCTGGGCGAGGTGCGGGGCGTTGTCGAGGAAGAGTCTCCGCTCGCGGAGCGCCTCGCGAACGAGCGAGACATTGCCCTGCGCGAGATACCGCACACCACCGTGGACGAGTTTTGTGGCCCGGCTGGAAGTGCCCTTGGCGAAGTCTTCGGCCTCCACAAGCAGCGTGGAGAAGCCGCGGGCCGCGGCGTCGACGGCCACGCCGAGACCCGTGGCCCCGCCGCCCACGACTACCACGTCGAACGCCGCGCCCGACTGGAGCCGGGCGAGCATGACGTCACGACGGAAGGGGGCTGGAATGTCTGGCATGAGACTGATTGCGACGGGCCCTGCCGGCCCGGACAGCCCGCGGAAACCGTTCTTTTCCGGGGCCAAACGGCCCCACTCGACCCGCGACCCGGGCCTCGATATCGTACAAGGCTCGGTTTCCCAGTTTTTTCCGCAGCCAGCAATCGGATCAGAGCCATGGCCAAGGCCACCACCCCCGCCCCCGAATCCTCCGCCGCCAGCATGACGGGCGCCGCCCACAACTACGCCGTCGTGGTCGACGGCGGCCGCCAATACCGCGTCATGGAGGGCCAGGAGCTCGAGATCGACTTCCGCCACCTGCCCGCGGGCAGCGAGGTGGTTTTCGACGACGTGCTCGCCGTCAGCAAGGCCGGGCAACTCACGATCGGCAAGCCGAAGGTGAAGGGCGCTACGGTGAAGGCCGAGGTGCTCGGGCTTGTGCAGGGCGAGAAGATCTACGTGCAGAAGTTCGCCCGCCGCAAGAACTACCGCCGCCGCACCGGCCATCGGTCGATCTCGACCAAGATCCGGATCGCGTCGATCTCGGCCTGACTCACAGTCCGAGGCTGCCGAGCGGCCCACCGCGGGCACAGAGCGCGTCGACTGTGGCGCTGATGGCTGGATCCTCCTCGACAGGCGGCGCGTGATGCGGCTTCAGCCGCGCGTCGATGACCAGTGGCCCGCGGCAGCCCCAGTGTTTCTGGTGCGTGAATGCGTCGACGCCATGCACGTCGGCGGCCGGGTTTGACCGAGTGAATGTCAGCCACAGGAAGTTGGCGAGCGACGCGGCCGCGAAGCCGGCGTCGTCCACGATCACGACTATCGGCCAGTCACGCAGC
Organism: Pirellulales bacterium; assembly: GCA_040877375.1. Taxonomy (GTDB): domain Bacteria; phylum Planctomycetota; class Planctomycetia; order Pirellulales; family UBA1268; genus QWPN01. The sequence goes on from JBBDNW010000141.1 coordinate 7,848, forward strand.
GCATGGTCCGCGCCAACACCCTGACAAAACCGCTCGATGTCGGCCGACCACGGCGCCGACCGTGCCGTCTCCCAGATTGCTGCGTCGGTCGCCGCGTCGAGTCGCGGCCGCGGCTCAATGCGGGGTCCTTCGACCGCCACGATTCCCGGCAGGCAGACCCGCGGATTGCGGAACCCGTCGGGTAGCGGCACAGCGGCGGGGAGCGATGTCTTGAGTGTGCGGATCGCCGGGCCGCGGGCGGCGACCACGAGCTTCGATCCCGCATTGAAGCCACTGCCCGAGTAGTCGAGTGTGTCGATCGTGGTCTCGGTGTGGAAGTGGCAGTCGCGGCTCCAGTCGACCCGCGCGAGCAGGTGTGAGAAGAAGGGGGCCACGTCGTGGGCGTCGAGGCCTGGCGCGTCGCCGGCCGCTACGATTAAGAGATACTTCGCGAGCGAGAGCTGTCCCTGGCCGAGGATTGCGGCGGCCTGCGTGAGGAGTTCGGCGGGACGGTTCGACGGCTTCCAGGGAAGATAGCGCTCGCTGCCCACGGCGAGCAGCAGCGGATGCACGCCCGACGCATCGACTGCATGCACGCTTGTCACGCCGGGCAGCACCGTCGGGATCACCGGCCCGGTGAGTTCGTGGACGAGCCAGCCGAAGAGCGTGTCTTCCTGCGGTGGCCGGCCCACGACGGTGATCGGCCAGATCGCCCCCTCGCGATGCCAGACGTGGTCGACCCGCAGCACGGGGAAATCGTGCTGCCGGGCATAGTAGCCGAGATGGTCGCCGAACGGGCCCTCGGGCTTCATGGCCCCAGGCAGAACGCTACCCTCGATCACGAAGTCGGCGTCGGCATAGATGGCCGGGCCGCTGCCGCGCGGGATCATCGGGATCCGGTGGCCGGCCAGCACGCCCGCGAACGTCAGCTCGGAGAGGCCCTCGGGCAGCGGCATCACCGCCGACACGGCGAGCGCCGGCGAGCCGCCGACGAAGATCGCCACTTTCAGCGGTTCGCCGCGACGAAGCGCCGCCGCATGATGGATGCCGATGCCGCGGTGGAGTTGGTAGTGCAGCCCCGTCTCATGGTCGCGGTCGTAGGCGTTGCCGGCCAACTGCACACGGTACATGCCGAGGTTCGACTGCTTGGTGCCGGGCTTGTCGGGGTGTTCGGTGTAGACCGCCGGCAGCGTGATGAACGGCCCGCCGTCGCCCGGCCATGAGACCACCGGCGGCAGTCGCGAGAGCGGGATGCTGCGGGCCAGCACGGGACCGCTTCGCACCCGCTTCGGCAGCATCGCCAGCGCGTCGACCGGCGACCGCCAATACCGCCACGGCTTCTGCAGCGCGGCGGTGGGGTCGATTTTGAGTTCGACGAGCCGCTTCACGCGGTCGAGCGTGTCGGAGAAGATCCGTTCGATCCGGGCTTGCGTGCCGTAGAGGTTTGCGAGGATCGGGAAATCGGAGCCGCGTGGTTTCGTGAACAGCACCGCCGGGCCCCCCGCGCGAAACAGCCGTCGCTGGATCTCCGCGATCTCGAGGTACGGGTCGACGGGATGGTCGATGAAGACCGCCTGCCCTGTGGCATGAAGGGTTTCGACACAGGCTTTGAGCGAGCGAAATCCCATGGGCGGCGTGATCGTCTCGGTGGTCCGGGAAGAGGTCTCATCATCGTAGCCTCGTCGCCGTGTAGGATGATCAGGATCAGACCCGAGTTTTTCGCCCGGAGCCAGTGCATCGATGGTCATGCTCACCAGCACTTACGAAGGCGGTCTGCGCTGCCGCGCCACCCACGGCCCGTCGGGGGCCACGCTCCTCACCGACGCACCGGTCGACAACCACGGCAAGGGGGAGAGCTTCTCACCGACCGACCTCGTGGCCACGGCGCTGGGGGCCTGCATGATGACGATCATCGGGATCGTGGCTGAGCGGCATGGGCTGAACCTCGTCGGCATGAAGGCCGAGACAATCAAGGAGATGACGAAGGAGCCGCCGCGGCGAATCGCGTCGCTCCGCACGCGGCTCACGATCCCGCTGCCCGCCGACCATCCGCAGCGGGCCATGCTCGAGCAGGCGGCCCACACCTGTCCGGTGCACAAGAGCCTCCATCCCGACATCGACGCCGCGATCGAGTTTGTCTGGGCCGGCTGAGCGGCATCGATCCGGAGGCACGCATGCCCGACCTTTTCGCCGCATCCCGGGCCGCCAACGTGGCCCGCGCTCTGCCACTCGCGGCCCGCATGCGACCCCGTCGGCTCGCCGACTACGTGGGGCAGGGGAAGATCGTGGGGCAGGGCACGCTCCTGCGGCGGCTCATCGAGGCCGACCGGCTGGGATCGGTGATCCTCTACGGGCCGCCCGGTGTGGGGAAGACGACGCTTGCGGAGATCATTGCCCACGAGACGAAGCGGCGATTCGTCGAACTCTCTGCGACCGCCTCGGGCGTGAAGGATGTGCGTGACGTGCTGGAGGTGGCACGGCGGCGGCTCGAGGACGACGGCCAGCGGACGTGCCTGTTCATCGACGAGATCCACCGCTTCAACAAGGCCCAGCAGGACGTGCTCCTGCCCGACGTCGAGAACGGCGTGATCGCGCTGATCGGTGCGACCACGCAGAATCCCTTCTTCGCCCTCACCAGCGCCCTGGTCAGCCGCAGCCGGATTTTCGAGCTCGAGAGCCTCTCTGGCGACGACGTCGGCGCGATCCTCGACCGGGCCGTCGCCGACCGCGACCACGGCCTCGGGGGCGAGCGGGTGACGCTCACACCCGAGGCCCGGGCGTTTCTCGTGGAGACGTCCGACGGCGATGCCCGGCGGGCACTCGGGGCGCTCGAGGTCGGCGTGCTGTCGAGCTCGTCGCGGCCGCTTGAGTTCACGCTCGCGCTCGCCCGCGAGAGCGTGCAGCGGAAGGCCATCGCCTATGACTCGGGCGACACCCACTACGACTGCGCGAGCGCCTTGATCAAGAGCATCAGGGGCAGCGACGCCGATGCGGGGCTCTACTGGCTCGCGCGGATGCTCGAGGGGGGCGAGGACGTGCGGTTTCTATCCCGCCGGCTCGTGATTCTCGCCAGTGAAGACGTCGGCAACGCCGATCCCCGGGCCCTGATGATCGCGGTTGCCGCGATGCAGGCGACCGAGTTTGTGGGGCTGCCCGAATGTCAGCTCACGCTCGCGCAGGCCGTGATCTACCTTGCGCTCGCCCCCAAGAGCAACGCCTGCACGATCGCGATCGGTGCGGCCCGTCGCGACGTCCGCGAGCAGGCGGTGATCCCGGTGCCCCGGCATCTGCAAGACAAGCACTACGCGGGTGCAGAGCGGCTCGGCCATGGCCAGGGCTACGAGTATTCCCACGACGCGGTCGACGGGATCGCGTCGCAGGATTACCTCGGCGTCGAGAAGACCTACTACGAGCCGACCGACCGCGGGATGGAACGGGATCTTGCCGAGCGGTTGGCCGAGATCAGGCGGCGACTCCGGCAGGAGCAGCCGCAACACCCCTGAGCTCGGTGACGATCTCGGTGGTGAGCACTTCCTCGAGGCGAGCGAGAGCCCGGGCCACTGCGGCCCCGTCGAGCACGCGATGGTCGGCGATCGCAGTGACGAGGCAGCGGCCGTCGGCGGCGAGCGGTCCGTAGGAGAGACTCGTGGTGCAGAGCGTGGGATGAAAGCGGTTGGTCGCGGCGAAGCCGGCGAGCGTGGAGAGACTGAAGGTGCCGATCCGCGTAGCCCGCTTGGGTGAGGCCGATCGCATGTTCCAGCGGAGGATCACACGGCGAAGCCCGCCGGGCAACGACGCGAGCTGCAGTTGCCGTTTGAACATCCGTTCGGTCGGCTCGGTCGCGAAGCGGTCGATCGCCGCCTGGAGAAGCGGCAGAGGCGTGTCGTCGGGGCGGGCGAGCCGGGCGAAGAACAATTGGTCAGCGCTGTCGTCGACGCGGTTCATGGCGAGCACGGCCACGCTGTGGGAACTTGTTGCGATTCGCCGCACGATCCGGCCGGCGAGCCAACTGCGGAGGATGGGCATCTCCCGCGCGACGATCCCATAGCCCTTGAGGAAGATCGCGGCCCAGCCGATCCGCTCTGCCGCTGCCGACCGCGCCGCCGCCACGTCGGCAAGCTGCATTTCTCGATCGACGGGGAACAGCGGGATGGTCTTCGCGAGCTCCGCAATATCGTTGACGCAGCCGCGGCCGACGGCGAGCGGCGCCGTGGTGACGGTGATCGGCGGCGGTGAAGGGCGACTCATGGAGGGGCTGCCTGGGGCGCAGGATTGAAGCAACTGTCCTTGCCGGTTGGAATGCCAGATTCGCTGCTGAGTTCCGCGGGCGCCAGGTCTTGAGCGGCCGAGCCGGCTACACTCGCGGCATGCGAGCCGTGATCCAGAGGGTGTCGGAAGCGAGCGTGGCGATCGCCGGTGAGGTGGTGGCACGGATCCACGCCGGCCTGCTCGTGCTGGTGGGCGTGGAGACTGGCGACTCCGCCGACGACGTCCAATGGCTGGCCGGAAAGATCGCGCAACTGCGAATCTTTGCCGATGCCACCGGCAAGATGAATAAGAGCGTCGTCGAAGCCGACGGTGGCGTGCTCGTGGTCAGCCAGTTCACGCTCGTCGCAGCTACGGCCAAGGGCAACCGGCCGAGTTTTCTTCGCGCGGCGCGGCCGGAGGAGGCGGTGCCGCTCTACGAGCAGTTTCTATCCGAGCTCGAGCGGCTCGTGGGTCGACGGCCGGAGCGGGGCGTGTTTGCCGCGGACATGCAGGTGGCGCTGGTCAACGACGGCCCGGTGACGATCGTGATCGACTCGCGGCGGCGGGAGTGACGGTGCCGGCCGGTGCCGGCAGGCCGGGTGATTGCTGCGAAACACGCGGCAATCGCCACCTGTGGCCGCGGTGCCGGGGGGCCTGAAACTTGATCGCCGTGTGGTACACTTTCGCCCGCACGGTGGTTGTAGCTCAGTTGGTTAGAGCATCGGTTTGTGGTACCGAGGGTCGCGGGTTCGAGTCCCGTCAGCCACCCTAGAAAACAAGGCTAGAAAACAAGGCTTTTTGGATTTTGGTTTCGTCGGCCCGGTCCGAAATCCTCAAAAATCCTCACCTCAGTACCTGCCGAAGGGCGGGGCGACCGGGCAGTCGGCGGGCCGGAACGCCGATGGCCGAATGCCTCTGCAACTTTCGGTGGGAGGCCGTCGCAGATGCGACGGTACATGCGGTCGGCTTTGGCTCGCATCTCGGGATCGTCAGGCGCTGCGGCCTGGACTACGAGGGCTGGCGGTATGTGAGCAAGCAAGTGAGGAAGGTGTGCAGTCTCAAGCCTGCGAAGAAGGGACGGCGACTGCCCAATGTGCTGACGGGCGACGACTTCCCTCGGTTCTTCGAGGTGCTGGATCGGAGCGATGACATCCAGCACAGCCTCATGATCCGGCTTCTCTTCTTCACGGGCATGCGGGTGAGCGAACTCTGCAACACGCAGGTCAGCGATGTCGACCTCGAGGCGTGTCGGATCAGGGTGAACCAGAGCAAGGGGGGAAAGGATCGGACCGTGCTGTTCGGCAAATCTTTTGCGATCATCCTTCGCACGCACATCGCGGGCCACTCCGACAACCGCTGGCTCTTTCAGACGAGACAGACACCCGCTATTCGACGCGGAGAGTCCAGCAGATCGTGGCCGCGTACGCGGAGAAGGCGGGGGGTCAAAGCAACGCCCCACACCTTCCGCCATCAGGCGATCACTTGGCTGACCCGTCACTCTGGGATGGCAGATGCGGAACTTCAACTGCTCACGGGCCACTCAAAGCGGGAGACCCTGGCGATCTACCAACACATCGCCCTCGACGGTGAGCTTGAAGCGAAGTACCAGCAGGCTCTGTCGCTCATCGGCCGTTCACCGACCGGAAGACGCTTGCGGAAGTGCCATTGGCCGTCCTATTCTTTACGGTGCCGCCGCAGTCGATGAAGTCTTTCTGCACCCGTCCGACCTCGGTGATGTGGTAGTGAGCGGGAACGAAAGACTTGTCGGGCAGCATGAAGTGCATCTTCACACCCGGATTGGCAGCAAGCAGTGCCTGGAATTCCCTGACGTTCATGGTCAGCCCTCGAAGTTCGCAAAGCTTTTTATTATTTCATCTGGGGAGAGGAAGACAGGGGAGCGTTCATCAATTTCTCACTTCTCACGCATCGCTTCCTGGCCGGGCCCTGCACTGTGGTCTCCGACCCAGCTGTTGTATGTTTCAGGACGCTCGAGGCCTTTCTGATGAGGTAGCCTCACGGGTTCTTTCCGCGTTTCTTTGAGAGAGGTAGCCATGACGCGATTGCCACGCCGCCAGCTTCTGGCTTCGGCCAGTGCCTACCTCGCCGCGCATGCCTCGGCAGCCTGCCTGGCCGGTGAGACTGCGACCGCTGTCGCCCCCGCGCCGACTGCCGTCAAAAAGCCCGATCCGTATGGAGACGCGGTGCTCGTCGATGGTGAGCCGCCCTTGCCGCGCGAGGGAGCTTTTACGTTTGCGGTCTTGCCCGACACGCAGAACTATTCGCAGTACAACCCCAGGCTGTTTGCCGCGCAGACGGAGTGGATCGTCGCCCGGCGGCAGGCCCGGCGGATCGCCGGAGTTTTCCACCTCGGCGATATCACCAACAACAACGTGCCCGCGGAGTGGGCAAATGCCCGCCGCTCGATGCAGGTGCTCGACGACGCGAAAATGCCCTACTGCATGGTGCCAGGCAACCACGACTACGGCGAACAGGGAAAATCAGCCGACCGCACGACCCTGCTCAACGAGCACTTTTCCTTTGCCACGCAGGCGGCACGGCCGGGCTGGGGTGGTGTCTATGACAAGGAGCCCGACCGGATCGACAACACGTTCCAGTTCATGGAGGCGGCGGGACGGAAGTTTCTCATCATCGGTCTTGAGTTCGGGCCGCGTGCCGATGTCGTCCGCTGGGCGAACGAGGTTGCCGGTGATCACCCCCAGCACGAAGTCGTGTTACTGACCCACGTCTTTGTCTACAACGACGACACACGGTATGACTGGAAGCAGTTTCGGTCCAAGCAGAAGTGGAACCCGCACAGCTACGGGGTGGCAGAGAACTGCGGCGACGACGTGCATGATGGCGAGGAGTTGTGGCAGGCACTCGTGTCCCGTCACAAAAATTTTATCCTCACCATGAACGGCCACGTGCTTGGCGATGGGCTCGGCCGCCTCGTCACCGAATCCCATGGCCGGGGGATCTCCCAGCAACTCGTCAACTTCCAGATGCGTCCCAACGGGGGTGACGGCTGGCTGCGGCTGATTGAGATGCGGCCCGATGGCTCAGCCCAGACATACGACTACTCGCCCACCCGCGGGCAGCGGAACGAGTCGCCGCACAATCAATTCACGTTCGGCGTGCCACCCGTGAAGACGTGACAGGGAACCTCTTCTCACAGAAATATAATGAGTACCATTCACCAACAAACCGCAGCCGTGGCGACACGAGCGTGGACTGAGGGCCGGATGGTCTACGTGGAGTTGACCGATCAGCGGATCGTGGGATTTCCTGCGAATCGGTTCCGGCGGCTCAAAGAAGCGAGTGAGTCAGAGTTAGCCGAGGTGCGACTGGAGGTCAGTGGTACGGCGCTGCGCTGGGAATCTCTCGATAAAGACATCACCGTCGAGGGCGCGGTGGCGGGACGCTTTCAGTTGCCACCAAGTCGCGACTGATTGTCCGCCACCCACGTGGTCTGCTCTCGAGAGATTGAGCCTGGAAAACAGTGGCCAAAGGCTTGAAGCAGGCGAAGACCGCCGCGAACCCGGATGCCGCCCGTCAGGATCGCCAAGGAAATGAAGCGGCGACGGCTCACGAAACTGCCCATGGCGGCCCGCCTGAGACCGCCGCGCCGCGCTCGAGAAGGCGGCGGCCGCGTTGAATCGGCGGCTCACGGTTGAGTTGCGCTGACTGCAGCCGATCGAACAAGCTCCCCGAGGAGGGTCGAGAACAACCGCGGTCGCCTGCGGGCTCCTCTGCTTCGGATTCGCCCGCGCGGTCTGCACAGAGTGCCGCACGGGTTTTGTCCTGGCATTCTCGTGCAAGGGGCGCGGCGTCTGCCCGTCATGCAATGGCCGCCGGCGTTTCTGCCGGCCCGGCCGATCACCGAGCCCGACCTGGCCGCGGTTACCGGGCGGGTGCGTCGCCGCGTGACGTGGTGGTTCAAGCGTCAGGGTTTCCTCGATTCGCAAGCTGCCGCCGACATGCTCGCGTGGGAGCACAGCGGGTTTTGGATCGACGCGAGTGTGCGGATCGCCCTCGACGAGCGCGACGTACCGAGCTTTACCAAAAGCCTGGAGCACTTCGTGAAAGGCAGCCAACGGGCGGGGCCCACACCCAGCCGCAAAAGCGATCCCACGGCACCTCCCGCATCGCGCGGGCCAAGCTCATCCAGGCCCATGACGATCGTGACGTCATGCAGGCCGCGCCCGACGAGTTTCCGGTGATCGACATCCACGCTGTCTCAAACGCCCAGAAGGGCAATCGCCAGAGCCGAGCCGGTCTGCGCCTGATGCGAAAAACAGGCTCTCACGAGCGGGGCCGCGGCCCCGGAAGCCCCCGGACGGGCAACGATTTCTGGGCAGGCGGGCCCGCACCGGGGCGCGTGAGCCGTTCACACGCCGGGAGAACCTTGCGGAAGTGCCGTTGACCGGTCCTATTCTTGGGACACGCTCACTGCGCCGGCCACCGAGTGGAGCGAGCACTGGGGCACGACATGCGGCGACACCGTGACCGCGCCGCCCGAGGACAGCAGGGCGAGGGTGCGAGCGGCGGCGAGCCGCCCGGGCTGGCAGGCAGCGGCCACGACCGCGTGCCGCGACAGTTCCGGCTGGGACAGGCCGGCGGCGAGCGTCTGGAGCACCGCCTGCAGGCCGACGACCGTGTGCTCATTGGCATGCCGGAGAAATCGGGGCGGCAGTTGCGGAGCGCCCGCCGGGCGCTGGGCGGCCGCGGAGTTCTCCCAACTCGGAGAGCCGGCACTCGACGAGCGCATGGCCCTCGATCAGGCAGCCCGCGGCGAGCTGGATCGACGACTGCTGAATCATGAGTGGCTCCCCTGCACCGGCCACGGCCTGAGCCTTCAGGCCGCCTGGCGGCTCGACTTGGCGGCAAGCTTTTCCTCGAGCACGTCGAGCATGTCGCCGATGGTCGCGATCCGCTCCAGGAGTTCGGTCTCGATTTGGATCCCGAACCGGCTCTCGACGTGGAGCACGAGCCCGGCCATGTCGAGCGAGTCGAGGGTGAGTCCGTCCCGTAACGACGTCTTTTCGGCGAGGCCGGGATAGGTCTCGCCGGTCTCCTTCTCGAGCAGTTCGAGCACGACGGCCGACAGTTCCTGGCGGTTCATGGCGGTTCATGGCGGTTCATGGCGGTTCATGGGCAAGCACTCTCCTCGGTCGTTCGGGCGGGCCGCAGCGGCGGCCGGACAGGGGCGGGACGATAGCGGACCGGGCCAAGTGGGCGAAGAATAAAAAATTGGGGGTAAACTTCATGAGAATCAGGGATCAAGCCCTGGCTCATCCCCGCCGCTCGGGATCGTCCACCGGCAGCAGCGGGCCATCCCCAGCAGGTTGATCGACCGGATTTCGTGGCTGGCACCTTTTTCGCTCACTTGCCCGCATCTCATTCCCGGCCGTATTCTGAAAAATCATGAGCACCACCGAGATTCTTGCCGTATTAGGACGCATGACGCCGGACGAGCGGCGGCAGATCGCTCGACGTCTTGCGGAGCTCGACGGGCTCGTGATCGACTCCCGCGGCAGCATCATTTCGGAAGGCGACCTGGCCGAACTGCGTGCCCGGCTCGATCGCTTCGCGGCGGAGTGGGACAGCCCGGAGATGACCCTATATGACGACTACGACACCTCCCGGGCGTCCATGGAGCCGCGGTGACGTCGTCTTGGTGCTGTTTCCGCATGCGGACCTGCGCATGCACGAAGACCCGTCCAGCCGTCATCGTGCAGGCTGATCATCTGGGAACGGGGCTGCCGCAGGTCGTGGTGGCAATGATCACCAGCCGCATGTTCCGGGCCGGCCATCCAAGCCGCGTCGCCGTCCTGAAGAACTCTGCCGATGGATGCGACTCGGGCTTGCTGTCCGACTCGGTCGTCATGACCGACAACCTGGCGACCAAAAGCGAAACGGCGATTGACCGCGTGATAGGCCGCGTTGCGAGGGATGCGATCGACGTCGCGTTGCGATTGACGCTGGCTCTCGGTCGAAGAGCTCTCGGTGCTTCACACGCGGCATGGAACCTCGCACAAGATGAACACCTGCAGGCACCCTCGGTGACCTGCGGTCGCTTTGGAACCCTGTCACTCTGAGTGTCTGATTAAGAATTGTGCTACCAGTAAAACCGTCAGCAGTATCGGTTGAGCACGAAGTCGAGACCTTCCCGGCGGAGCACGCCGATCGGGTAGATAAGCACGGAAGGAAGCTGGTCGTGCGGAACGGCTATCTGCCAGCCCGGACGATTTTGACGGGAGCCGGTCCACTCGAGATCGAGCAACCGCGAGCGCGGGACAAGTCTCCCCGAACCGACGAGCGGAGTACGTCTCTATCTGGACAGACGGTATCCACGTGAACGTGCGGCTGGAAGACGAGGGCAACCAGAAGCAATGCCTGCTTGTCCTCATGGGAGCCACGGCCGAAGGCCGCAAGGAACTATTCGCCGTCATCGACGGCGTCCGTGAGAGCAGGCAGAGCTGGCAGGAACTGCTCCTCGATCTCAAGCAACGTGGGCTCTCGACGCCGCCGAAGCTGGCCGTCGGTGATGGGGCTCTGGGCTTCTGGGCCGCACTGCGGGAGGTCTTCCCGACGACCAAGGAGCAGCGGTGCTGGGTTCACAAGACGGCCAACGTCCTCAACAAGATGCCCAAGGC
>JBBDNW010000142.1:0-3378 GCA_040877375.1 Pirellulales bacterium
CGCGTTGCCGCATCAGCACTTACGACCGATGGATGCTCCAAAAATCAGAAAAATGACTCTGAAGTGCGTAACTTGGGCTAAGAGCGTTCGCCGACCCCCGCGCCTACCCGCTTGAGGGCGCCTACCCGCTTAAAGGTGCCATCGCGGCGCTTTACCAAGATGTCGATGCGATCTAACGCTGCAGGGCGGCGGTGATTTTCATGAAACCGATGATCAGAGCCGCTGGGTCACCGCCGCGGGCTCGAGGATCGGGGGAACGTTGAGCGGCCAGGGCATCGCCACTGCGGCTCGCCGGGTTGACGAGAAGGAGAAGCGATGCGTTGGCCGCTTGCACTGGGGAGGCGTCTTTTTCATCCCCAAAAGGATGGCGGCTGTCGAACCAGGCCTTGGGCCGCTGCCGCTTGAGTTGGTCGAACACCTTCACGGCATCCCGATCTTCCGCGCCCGCGATCACCAGCAGGGGCACCGCACGCCTCACGGCCTCGCTCGTCAACGCGGGGGCAATCGAATAGCCCTTGCTGGTGAAGGTCGGGCTCACCATGATCAGCGCCGTCACCGTACGGCCCTGGGAACCGGTGGCGAGGTCCGGCCAGAGAAAGTCGGCAGCTGTCCAGGACGCAGCTAGTGAAGCACCCAAGCCGGAGCCCACCACGAACAGCGGCTGCGAAGGGACTTTATCCTCTTCAGCCTGCTGCTTGATCCAGTTGTGCACGCATTCGATGTCGCCGCGTACACCCGATTGATCTCGTTTTTGGCCGCCGCGGGTGGCGGCAACCATGTCGAAGTCGGCCTTTTTCAGAAGCTTGGGCTGGTCTTCTGATAATCCGGGTAGGTTCTTGAGGAGGGACTTTCCATGGCCACGCAGGTCGGGAGCCACGACGGCGTAGCCCGCTGCTTGGAGTGTTTTGGCCAGCGGTTCGACCGTGAGGTGCGAGCCGCCGAGGTCGTGGATCAGGATGACTGTGCCAAGGGGCGCCGTCTCTTCCTGCACGGGGTAGAACCAAGCGACGAGCAGTGCGCCGTCGCTGGTCTCGAGCTGCAACTCCTCCGTCGTGTCAGTGGCTCTCCGGGCCTGACCGTCGGCAGACGGGGCGGCCACGGGCTGGCCAGTTGCGGGCCAGCCCGTTGTGACGGCGGCAGCCAGGCAGGCGGCCGTGGCGGACCTGTGGAAGAAACAGCGTTTCATGGCAATAGCAGGCGAAACTCGCTTGTCCCGGGGGTGCAGGGCGAAAAATACCCGTTTGGAATAGAATACCGATGTTTTCACGAACTCTGCCATGGCGACCCGAGGCCAAAATGGCGGGTGAAATGGGCATTCTTGGCGGCGCAAAGGCTGCAAAAAGGCCGCAAAGCCCCACAACGAGGGATCAATATGTCTTGGCTTGAGCCCGCGCGCCGGTGGTGGCAGGAGTTCACGGGCGAGGAAGAAACTCCGCTTGATGGTGATACGCCAGCCTGGGCCATGAGCCTGGTCCTGCACGTCGTCGTGCTTCTCTCCCTGGCGCTCATCGGCCTGCCGGCGATCGCGCCGAAGCAGAGTTCCATCACGATCCTCGCCCCGACACAGGTCGTCGAAGAAGACGTGCTCTTGGCACCGGAGATGACCGTGGCGGCCGAGGAGCAGGAATCGGCATCCTCGTCGGATGCCGAGAACCTCGAGATCTCCACCGCCGTCGCGTCGGTGGTGTCGGATGACCCGGTGGTGATCGTTGACGTCGCTGAAGCGCTCAATGCCGAACTGGCGATCTCTCCGATCGATCTTCCTCCCTCCGGCGCCGAACTCGGAGATTATCTGCAGGTTGGTCGGGCCGGAACCGGCGACACGGGCGTGGGAACGGCCGGCACGGGCGGGGCCGTCGACCGACTGACGATGGAGATTGCGGCGTCGCTCCAGCAACGGGCGACCGTGGTCTGCTGGGTGTTCGACCAATCGGTGAGTCTTGCCGGGCAGCGGAAGGAGATCGCCGGACGGCTGGATCGCGTCTTCGATGAACTCGGGCTCTCCGGAGCCGAGACCAAAGACCACGAACTCCTCAACCTCGTGTTCGCCTATGGCCAGAAAGTCGCGCCGCTCGTCAAGGAGCCCACTCGGGAGACTGGTGAGGTCGTCAAGGCGATTACGTCGATTCCCATCGACGAATCGGGCGTCGAAATGACGTTCACGGCGATCGCCGAGGCGGCCAAAAAGGCGAAGCAGGTGCGGATCTCACCCACAAAACGCAACGTGATGATCATCGTCTTCACCGACGAGGTGGGCAACGACCAGCAGTATGCCGATCAAGTCGCCGCCTTTTGTCGTGCCCAGGCGATGCGGGTCTACGTGGTCGGCGTGCCCGCGCCCTTCGGGATGCGCGAGGTGAAGATGAAGTTCGCGGAGTTCGACCCACAGTATGACAACGACGTGCAGTGGGCGGTCGTCGAGCAGGGGCCCGAGACGCTGTACCCCGAGGTGGTTCAGGTCCGTTCCGGCCGCGAGGCCGACGAGCCGATCGACTCCGGGTTCGGCCCCTTCAGCCTCTCGAAGCTCTGTGCAGAGACGGGCGGCCTCTACTTTTGCGTGCACGCCAACCGAAACGCCAGCGGCCGCGTGAGCGACGGTGAGGTCGCTGATATGGCCTCGCGGCTCAGGTATTTCTTCGATCCCGCTGTGATGCGGAGCTATCGGCCCGACTACCAGCCGGCCGCCAAGATCGAGAAGATACTCGCGTCGAATGGTGCCATGAAGTCGCTGGTCGATGCCGCTCGGAGTTCGCAGGTTGCCCCGATGGAATCGCCGATACTGACGTTCCCGCGGCAGGATGACGGCGCCTTGGCGCTCCTGCTCGGCGATGCCCAGAAGAAGGCGGCTGTGCTGCAACCGAAAATCGATGCGATCTACGGCATCCTCGCCGCCGGCTTGCCCGACCGCGACAAGGCAATGGAAAAGCGCTGGCAGGCCGGATATGACCTGGCCATGGGCCGAGTGATCGCGTTGAAGGTGAGGACCGATGCCTACAACATCATGCTGGCACAGGCCAAGACGGGCATGAAGTTTAAGAATCCGAAGAGCGACACGTGGAAACTGAAGCCCGACCAAGACATCTCAGTGGTTGGATCGCAGACCGAGAAACTCGCCGGCCAGGCGCTCACGTTTCTGAAACGGGTCGTCGATGAACACCCAGGCACGCCTTGGGCCCAGATGGCGGCTGAGGAACTGCGGCAGCCGCTGGGCTATCGCTGGGACGAGGACTTCACCGGCGTGAATGCCCCGAAGATGGATGCGGGCGGCGGCGGCAACAATCCAGCCGACGACAAGCGGCGGATGCTTGCCCCACCGAAGAAGAAGCGGCCGATTAAAAATCTCTGAATACACGCCCGGTGGGCCATCCATGGTGCGGA
>JBBDNW010000142.1:3478-18375 GCA_040877375.1 Pirellulales bacterium
GCATGACGGGGTGGCAGGCGTATTCCCCGCGCTTGCGCTTGGGGCTTCCTGGCGGGAGGTGGCGCCGCGGGTTGCGTGCCCCAACAAGCCCGGAGCGCGAGCGATGGGAATACGGGTGGCGACCGAGGGCGTGTCGTGGAGCATGACGGGGTGGCAGGCGTATTCCCCGCGCTTGCGCTTGGGGCTTCCTGGCGGCAAGAAGCCCGACCGCGTGAGCGGGTGGGGGCAGACGCCACGTCATATGGCCCGCGACGTCAAAAAGTCAGACTGTCCTCGGCGAAGACTTCGCGGCTCTCGTAGGCATGAAAGCAACGCGAGATCTTCTGCGAGAGGATCTGGAGAAACATGCCGCGAAACTCCGCCTCCGACTGGTCGGCTGCCGGGATAGCAGTGTTGGACGGGAAGGTGAAGTCGTCGATTCGTTTCTCGTAGAGGACCTTCTTCGTGGAGACCTCGAAGACACGGACGTGCGCCGTCGCTCGACCACGATAGAGCGTCGAGCCTTCGTGCATGCGAAACTGCTCGAGGTCGATGCCGACGACGAGGTCTGCATCGAGCGATTTGCCGAGCGTCGGGTAATCGACCCATGAGTTCTCATCGATCCAACGGGCCACCTCTTGTTGGCTGATGAGCCGCGCGCGGCGGACCTTGCTGTCGAGTTGTGTGCCGACCATGCCGGCGAGTTCTCGGGCCGAACCGGCGTCGCTGAACTCGAGTTCAACGATCGGCCGGCAGACCACGGCCACGTGCTTGCCCCGCAGGCCTTTGAACTCCGCAGGCACGTCGGCCGGCTGAAACAGATAGGCGGCTGTCAGCAGCGTCGAGCAGCCGCAGAAGGCCGGCAGCGTCAGCGCCAGGGACGTGAGGCGGATACCGCGGGAAACGGTGGCAAACATGTTCGATTCCTGAGTGGTCGAGGCCGGGCGTTGGCCGGGGCGAGGAAGGTAGCCCCGTCCTCTGGACCACTCAATGCCGCTTCCCCCACCGCCATCTGTCAGAATGGGCAAGGAGCGAGCCATGGGATCCAAAGAACGCGCGAACAGGCAGACGGGCTCGGCGGTCGCCGGCCGCCCGGGCTTCGTCGCCTCGTTGCGGGCGGCGCTCCCGGTCGAAGGCTTGTGGACGATGCCCGTCGTCGCCGCCGTGTCGGGAGGAGCCGACAGTGTGGCGCTTCTCGTGGCGCTGCGGCAGATCGTGCCATCCGACGCCGAGCGGCGGCTGATCGTGGTGCATGCCGAACACGATCTGCGGTCGACGGCGGCCGCGGACCGAGACTTCGTAGCGCGGCTCGCGGACCGGCTCGGACTGGCGATGATCTGGCGGCAGCTGTGCGTTCGCAACTCCGACGATCTCGGCGAGGGGATAGAGGGCCGTGCCCGTCGGCTCCGCTATGGCTTTTTGGCGGAGGTTGCCGCCGAACTCGGCGCGAGGCACGTGGTGTTGGCTCACACGGCCGAAGACCAGGCGGAAACCATCCTGCACCGCATGCTCAGGGGTACGGGGCTCGCGGGCCTCGGCGGCATGACGGCAGCGCGGGCCCTGAGCCCCGGCGTGTCGCTTCTACGACCGATGCTGGGGTTGTCCCGCGACGATGCGAGGGCGTTTCTGTCGATGATCGGGCAGGAGTGGCGAGAGGATCCGACCAACGCCGATACGCGGTATGCACGAAACTTCCTCCGTCACGAGGTCATCACTCGTTGCGAAACCGGTCCATTTCCGACCGCCACAGAGGCGCTCGTGCGATTGGGCCACCAGGCGGCTGTCGTGGCGGCGGCGATCCGCAGTGCGGCCGAGCACCTGCTCGAGTCGTGTTCCTGTCGGCACGCCGACGGGAGCATCGTCCTGCGGATCAACGAACTGGCCGGCCTCAACGCCCACCTTGTCGCCGAGGTCTTCGTGGCTCTTTGGCAGCGGGAGGGTTGGCCGCAACGCGACATGACGGCCAAGCACTACGCGGCCTTGGCCGCGGTGGTCACGGCGGAAAAGGCGGCCACAATCGCCTTCGATGTTCCGGGGCGGGTGGCGGTGCGTCGCCTCTCGGACGATCACGTCTCCGTGATCCGCAACGCCTGAGATCGGCAGCCGTGGGGCGTACTGCCTCAGACGGCTCTCACATGATCCGGAGGCGTGCCGCTTCAGTGATGCATACCCTTGGCCTGATAACCGCCGCGGGCGCGGAACCACGCGAGAAGCAACGCGTAGCAGACAAACATCGCGGCGGGCACGAAGGCCGTGAGTTTCAGGGCCTGACGGCCGCCGAACAGGCCGGCCTGCTCGACGAGGGGCTTGTCGGCTGCGGCCGTGGCGGCCGCCGTGTCGTTCCACCAGGTCACCAGTGACTTCTGCGCTTCGATTGTCTCGGGTTTGGCGTTCTCCTTCTGCAGCAGTTCAAGGGCCCGCTGTGCCTCCTTACCGCCGTCCTCGAGCACGCCCACCTTTGAACCGTCGAGCCCGACGGTCTTGAGCCAGAGAAACTCATTTTCCTTCGGCGCCTTGTAGCGCTCGTACACCGCCTGATCGGCCTCGCGGAGGTTGGCGGAAGCGTTTTGATCCTGAAGGAAGCCAATTCCGGGGCCGCCGAGCAGGCCGGCGGCGAGCATTCCCACTCCACCGGCGGCGCCGATCGTGATTGCCCCGCCCTTCGGGAACTGCTCGCTCACGACTGCCAGCATCGTTGGCCAGAGGAACGTCTTGCCGATGCCGTAGACGGTTGCCGCGACGATGCACATCAGCGCGCCTTCAGCGCTGCCCAGCAGTGTCAGGCCGGCGGCACCGAACGCGGCCGAGGCGGCCAGTAGTCCCAGCGGTGAGATTCGTTCAACGATCGGCCCCGCGAAGAATCGCAGGATGAACATTAGTGCCGAGGTGTACACGAAGAGCAAAAGACCATTCGCCTTGCTGGCCATGATGGTGCCCGTGATCTTCGAGATCCACGAGTCGGTGCCGAGCTCGACGTAGCCCACCATCGCGTGGACGAGCAAGAGGAACGCGAGCAGGAAGTGGCCAAACCGGAAGCCGGTGACGGCCCCGAATGCGACGAGCAGGCCGGCGGCGATCCCGCCAGAGACGATCGGCGACAGCCCGAGGTCGTTTTTGAAGAACAGGGCGAGCAGGCCACAGATGACCGCGGCGCCGAGGAGCCCGAGTTCACCGAGCATGTCGCGATAGGAGACTCCCAAACTGCTCGCCTCGCTCCTCGGGAATCGCTGGCCGAGCATCATCAGGCCGTAGAGCACGACCGGAATCATGAACAGCGAGATCTGGATCTGCCATGCGACGGGCCTCGTGGCCTCGTTACCGGCCATGAAGTAGCTCGCCAGGCCGCCGGCGATCAGGCCGCCCGGCCAGCCGGCGTGCAGGATGTTGAGGTAGTGCGTCTTGTTTTTTGGAAACAGCGTGGCGACGAGCGGATTGACGACAGCCTCGGCCATCCCGTTGCCAATCGCGAATAGGAACATGCCCCAGAACAGGCACTGGAAGGCGAGCGGCTTGCCGCCGGCCGCGAAAGCGGCGCCAGTGGCGAGCGTGAGGCCGGCAGAAATAACGTGCATCACAAACGCGGAGAACATCAGCGGGCCGAATCCGATGCGATCGGCGATCAGGCTCGACAGCAGAATAATGATCCCGAAGCCGGTCAGGCCGCCACCCGTGATCGTGCCCAGTTCGGTCTGCGTGAAGCCGTACTGCTCGGCCCACTGGCCGAGGATGCCAGCGCGGATCGAAAAGCCAACGCCGGCGGCGAGGATCGCCATGAAGCCGGCCCACAAGAGCCGCTGCGAGTTGGGGGCAACGCTGGCACGGTCGTCGCTAGGGGAACGGGAACGGGTCGCAGCCATGCGGTGAAGCCTCGGTCGTGGGAATGGACTCCCCCCGGAAGCCCGGAAAGAGGGGGCACTATAGCAACCGGCGCAGACTGGCGGAATGGCGGGTTTTCGCGGAGTGCGGCGGCCTGCGCCGTGCCTTGACCACTACTCGGGTAGACGCCTACTCTCCCGCCCCGCCGTTCGAAGAGTCCGGCGGCCTGCGCGTCGCGTTCACGGCCGACCATCGCCTTCATGAAATCGCTCACCGACTTTCTCTGGATGATGGTCCGCTGGACCCTGCCGCTCTCCGTGGCGGCGGTCGTGGTGGCAATCGCACTCGGGTCAAACCGGATCAGCGAGGAGGTGCGGCGGCGGATCGAGTCGCGACTCCAGGAACGTTTCCCAGACCTCACGGTGCGGGTCGGTGCGGCCAGCCTTGTCGATGGCGAGGGGATCGTGATCCGAGGCGTGTCATTCGTCGATCCGGCGCTCCCGGCGGAATACCGGCGGCTCCTCGTGGTCGATGAGGTCCGTGTTGCCTGCGGAACGACGCTCAAGGATCTCGTCGCGGGCGAGCCGCGGGTCACCGCCGTCCGGGTCTCCAGGCCCATCGTGCACGCATGCCGCGGCGCTGATGGTCGCTGGAGTTTGTCGAAACTGACGCGGAGCGGTCAGGGCGGGCTGCCGGTGCCGGTGACGGTCGACGATGCGACGTTGCTCATCGATAACGCCGGCTTGAGCACGCGGCTCACCCTTCGGAATATCGGCGTCGATCTTCGGCCCCTCGCTGACGGCTCTGGCGGCACCGGCACGGTGATCCGCGGAACGGTGGCGGCTGATCTTTTCGATCGCGCCGGCTTCGAAGGGAAGTTGTCGGCGGGTGGCGGCTTCGAACTCACCGGACATCTCGAATCGCTCGACGTCTCCCCCCGGCTGCAGGCGCTGCTTCCTGCCGCGGGCACCGCACCCGAGTGGCTCACCGGTCTGCGGGGCCGACTCAACCTCGAATGGCGGACGTCGGGCGCACTCGACGCGCTCGACGCGGCGTCCGTCGCGGTTGCCGGCCAACTCGAATCGGGCCGCTTTGAGCATGCCGCGTTGCCGTTCGCGATCAGCGACGTATCGGCGGCGTTCACCGCCGACCGCAGCGGGCTGTCGTGCGAGCGGCTGGAGGCCCACTCCGGGTCGACGCTGGTGCGCGGCTCCGGCCGGTTCTCTGGCTGGAGCCAAGACGCCGACTTCGACTTCCTCTTTGAGGCGGACCGGATGCTTGTAGGCCGCCACTGGGAGGGCTTTCTGCCGCAGGCGATCGCAACGCACTGGAGCAAGCTCTTGCCGGCGGGCGAGGTCGACCTGCGCGCCCACCTCGTGCGCCGCCGCGGGGCCATTACGCCCGATGTGTCCCTCCGCTGCCGCAACGTGTCGCTCACCTACTACCGTTTTCCCTATCGGGTCGACCGCACCGTCGGCACCGTGACGCTCAAGAACGATCTGCTCTCCATGCATCTCACCGGCGAGGCCGGCGGGCATCCCGTGCACGTCGAGGCTGCGGTCGGCACGGTCGCCGGAGGCCGTGGCTTCGTCGAGGTCCGCGGTGACGGCATGCGGATCGATGATGCGCTGCTCGCCGCCATGCCGGCCAAGAGCGCCGACATCGTGCGGTCGCTGCGGGGGAGCGGGGCATTCGACTTCGTGTTTCGGCATGACCGTTCACCTGAGTTCACGGGCGGGTTTGCCAACTCCTTGGGGATCCGGCTCATGCAATGCAGCATGACCTACGCCGGCTTTCCGTATCCACTCGGTAACGTGTCGGGCAGCATCTCGATGAACCGGGGCAACTGGACGATCGGAGAAATCACCGGATCGAACGACACCGGAGTGGTCCGGTGCACCGGCACGCTCAAGCGGATCGGCGACGACGACGGCGAACTGACGCTCAACCTCGTGGGCACGAATGTGGTGCTCGAAGGAGAACTCCGCGACGCGCTTCCCTCGGGCATGCGGCGCATCTGGGATGACGTCGACCCGCGGGGCAATGCCGAGTTCACCGCGCAGGTGCGGCATCGCGTGAAGCCGCGACGTACCGAGGTCGAACTCGAGGCCGCGCCGCAGGGCGACACCGTCTCGATCGAGCCGACCTGGTTTCCCTACCGGCTCGAGCGGCTGCGGGGCCGTCTCCTGTGGAAGGACGGCCGACTCCGTTTCGAGGACGTGCGGGGTGCCCACGCCCGCACGACGGTCTCCGCCGAGGGTGTTTGTCGATTCACGCCCGATGGCGGCTGGCACGTGTCGTTCGAACGGCTGGCCGCCGACCGCTTCCGGGCCGACCACGACGTCCTCCAGGCGCTGCCTGCCGGACTCGAACAGGCCGTCTCCGGCGTACGGCTCCGCGGCATGCTCTCGGTCGACGGAGCGCTCGAGATCTACTCGACCGCAGCGACGGTCGTCGCCGGGCCAGGGGGCCGCAGCGAGTCCGTTCCCGGGCCGGCTGCAGCCGCGTGGGACATGCAGCTCGACATGGAGCAGGCCTCGCTCGATGTCGGTGTGCCGCTCGTGCACGTGCACGGTGGCATCCGCTTGCGAGGCCAGAGCGACGGCCGGACCTGGCGAACGGCCGGCGACATCGCCATCGACAGCGCTATGTGGAACGGCGTGCAGATGACGGCCGTCCGCGGGCCGCTGGTAATGGATCCGGCGGGGGCCGTGTTTGGGTCGGCGGCGGGGGGCGATCCACAGGTGGCCACGCGACAGTTGACGGCGCGAGTGGCCGATGGCACGCTCACCGTCGACGGCAGCGTCACTGCGGGAGATGCCGGGGGCTTCACGGTCACCGCCGCGCTTGCCGCCGCCGACCTCGAGCGGCTGGCGGGGGACATGAGCGGTGGGGCCCATCACTATAAGGGCCGCGTCCATGGGGGCATCGAGATCCGCGGTTCGCGGGCCGGCACGCACTCGCTCGCGGGTCACGGGCAGGTCCGGCTGAGTGATGCCGACATCTACGAACTGCCGGTGATGATGTCGCTCTTGAAAATCCTGCGGGTCAAGGCGCCCGACCGGAAGGCCTTCACGAGCAGCCTGGTCGATTTCCGTATCGAGGGGCCGCACGCCTACCTCGACACCATCGAACTTTCTGGCGACGCCATCAGTCTGGTGGGGAACGGCGAGCTCGACTTCGACTCCAACATCAAACTCATGCTCCAGCCGATCATGGGAGAGGCACAGACGCAGTTGCCCGCGATCAAGCGGATGCTCGGGGGCGCCAGCGGACAGTTCGTGATTGTCAGGGTCGATGGCACGATTGCCGATCCGATCACGTCGACGGAGGCGTTTCCGACGCTGGCGGCCGCGGTTCAGCGGCTCCAGTCGCAGCGTCGGGGCCAGGGGGCTCTTGCCGCACGACGAGATGATCAACCGCCGCGGTGAGTCGTGGAGGCGGGGCAGGACAGGCCGGATTGGTAGACTGGGCAGGACGTGCGTCGTCGCCGAAGGGCGGCCGGGCATGAACCGAGGAAGCGACCGATGAAGTTCGTGAAGATGCACGGTGCCGCTAACGATTACGTCTACGTCGACTGCTTCGTCGAGTCACCACCTGCTGACCCGGCCGCGTTGGCGGCATTGATCGCCGATCGACATCGGGGCGTGGGCGGCGACGGACTTGTGCTGGTGCTGCCCTCCGACAAGGCGACTGCCCGGATGCGGATGTTCAACGCCGACGGCAGCGAATCGGAGATGTGCGGCAACGGCGTGCGTTGTGTGGCACATCTGGTGGTCTCGCGTGGTCGGGCGCCGGAGGGGCCGGTGACGATCGAAACGGGCCGGGGCGTGCTCACGCTCGATGTCACCCGCACGGGTCCACGAACGTCGCGAGTGCGGGTCGATATGGGTGAGCCGCTGCTCGATGCCGCCGACATTCCCGTGACGGGAGTGGCCGCAGGCCACGTGGTCGATACGGCCTGCGAGGCGCTCGGCGATGAGCAACCGTGGTGGCAGGAGTGCGGCCTCGACCCGCGGATGACCTGCGTGTCGATGGGTAATCCCCACGCCGTGCTCTATTGCCGAGACGTCGATCGCGTGCCGCTGGAATCGATCGGACCGCGGATCGAGAAACACGCGACGTTCCCCCGCCGGGTGAACCTGCACCTCGTCGAGGTCGTCTCCCGGGACCATGTCAGGATGCGCACCTGGGAGCGGGGCAGTGGGATCACGATGGCCTGCGGCACTGGCGCGTCGGCGGTCTGCGTCGTCGGCGTGCTCACCGGTCGGACCGACCGTGCAATCGCGGCCGATCTGCCGGGCGGGAGGCTGGAGCTCGAGTGGGCTCCTGGGGGCCACGTCTTTATGACGGGGCCGGCCGAGGAGGTGTTCGACGGCACCTGGTGGGGTGGCTGACCGTCGGCCAGTTGAACCAAAAGAAGGACAGTGATCAGTGAAGTTGAAATCTCCATTCGCGATCGGTGCCTGGTCGCTCGCATCGACCGCTGCGATTCGGCAGTGGATGGGCACGCTCGACTACCAGGTTGATTTCGAAGACCCCGAGGCCGATCCGGTGAATCCCGGCTACCGGGGCTCGAAGATTTATGTCTTCTGGCACGAAAACATCCTGTTGCCGCTGTATCTCCGCGGCCACAGCAACATCTCGATGCTGTTGTCACGGCACTGGGACGCCAACATTCTCGATCGGGTCGCTCGGATGATGGGATTCGGCGTCGTGCGGGGCAGCACGTTTCACGGCGGTTCGGCGGCCCTACGCGAGCTGGCGGAACGGGCGGCGGAAGAGAACCTCACGATCACCCCCGACGGTCCCCGCGGACCACGGCGGCGTCTGGCGCCCGGGTGCGTGTTTCTCGCGAGCACGCTCGGGATCCCAATCGTGGCCATGGGCATGGGGTACGACCGTCCCTGGCGGGTGGGCACATGGGACCGCTTTGCGATCCCCCGGCCGTGGTCGAGGGCGCGGGGCATCGTCAGCCGCGCGATCAGCGTGCCACCCGGTCTTGATCGCGACGGCATCGAACGTCATCGGGCCGGCATCGAGCAGCTCTTGTCGCATCTTTCGAACGAGGCCGAGGCATGGGCCATGGCCGGCACCCGCCGGGAAGGCCAGCGGCGGGTGCGCAAGGAGCCGTCGCGGGTGGCAGCCCGGATGGCGGCGTGCCCGGGGCCGGCTGGCGTGAGCCTCGATGCCGAGTTGGAACGCGTTGGCCTGCCTGCCGCCCAGGCCGGGGCCTCGCCCGATCCGCAGGCGGTCTGTCCAGCGGCCTAATACGGCTCGCATTGGATTCGCAGCCGTTTTGTGGGTCGGGGTTGCCCGTGCCCTCTCGTCGGACATTCGCGTCGGCCCTCCAGGCCGCCGCTCACTGCGGTGGAAGCGGCGCTTCGCAATCCTTGCTGCGATTGCTTCCACAGCCCGCTCGAGGGCACGGGCAACCCCTTCCGAGAGAGCGTCGGGGCCGATAAGCTCGTGTCGCGCGGCGGGGCGGGGCGAAAATCACCACCGACGTGGCATCGTGCCCTGCTCTCTGCAGATCTAGCGACTGCCGCGGGACAGCCGCTCGAGTCGCCGTTCGAGCACGTCGAGCCAGGCCCTGACGAGGCCGACTTCACGCCGCAGTTCGCCGGCTTCTGCCTCGGCCAGTGTCTCGGGGCGACGGCTCGTGCGCGGGGCCGGTCCGGGCTCGAGTGCAGGGGCCACCGTCGGCTGCATCGAGGCATCGCCGACGAGTGCCTGCTCGAGCGGCTGCTCTAGCGACTGCAGCATCACATCGGCACGTTTTTCTGTGCCTCCGGGCAGCACGTACTCGAGCGCCATAGGGCGGTCGATCGGTCCGGAGGCAACGAGTTGCGTGAGCTCTTGGGGCGATCGTACGGGGCGGTCCCCCAGTTTCACGATCACGCTGCCGGGCGGAACGCCGGCCTTCGAGGCCGGCAGATCGCCCACCACGCCGACGACGTAGGCGCCCGCGGCCTCTGGCAGGCGGAACCGTGCCTGAATGTCGGAATCGATGGGCAAGGTGCGCACGCCGAGAGCGGTGCGGCCCCGTGACGTGGGCACCGCAGTCGCGATCGGCGTGTGAGTGGTCATGTTTGGTGCGACCATGACCGCCGCTGGTTGGGGAGGCACAAACGCAGGCGTCGTCATCGCTGCGGGCCCCGCCGGCAGGACCACCGCGGCGGGAGTGGATGTGGCAACGGCCGCTCGAGGTTCCACGAGCACCGACGCCGTGGGCAAGCCAATGACCGTCGGCTGGACCGTGACCAAGGGCTGACGAATCTCGACCGGCGAAAGCTGCTGCTGCGGCGTTGCCTGCCATTCACGGGCTGCCGCCACGGCCGGACGGGGCACGGCCACGAGAGCCATGTCACCGACCTGATCGGCCCGCGCGACGGAGAGCCGGACATTCTGGCCAGCTGCGATCGCCGTCATCGCCTGTGCCACTTCGTCAGCGTTCGTCGGCGCGACGCCGTTGATGGCGCGGAGTTCGTCTCCCGTGCGGACCCCGGCGGCTGCGGCGGGTCCGTTCGGGACCACTTCCACGATGGACCAGCGGCCTGCAACGGTCGACTCGGCGACCGACATCCCCAGCCATCCGTTCGGGGCGGCGGTGGCATTCGCTGCGAGCGGTGTGGCGGGAACGGAAGCCGGGGCCGGCGTCGCCGCAGTACCTTTGAGTGGGGGCGCGGGCTTCGCAAAGGGCAGGGCGATCGGCTCGCCGATCGAGATGTCGTTGGGTTCGAAGTTCGCCGGTGGCCGCGGTGGCTCTTCCGCGGAGCGTGCCGACGATGGTCGAAGACACGCCGCCGTCAACGCACATCCCACGCACACAACGAACCTGCGCACGAGCCGCCCTGCAGCCCCGACATCACCGCGATTCGGCGCAAAGCTGCTCGAGAGTTCGCACGCGTCGAGCATGGTTCGTGAATCCGTCCGTGGACCGGCAGGCGTCTTGAATGACTGCTGCAGTATAAGGGATGCAGGTCGCATCGGGGGCCATGCCTGGCATCCGCGTCTGGACGGGGAAAATCACCCCGTTTCGGCGGTAGGGCGGGGGTTTCGGCGGCCTCTGGCACGTCCTCGCCGACTTCATGCGGCCATGCACAACTTGTGCACGACGCGAACGCGTCGGTGGAATGACTCGTTTGTGTCGACGCAGCGACAGCATCGCCGACGTTTCGCGTTTCGATATCAAGGCGGGCGGTCGTTCTTTCCCGCGCAGTGCTGTCATGGTTTGACAGCACTGCATGCACTCCTATACTCGCGCCGCCTCTTTGGTTCAGTGCGAATCGGAGATGTGAAATCACGGATGGAATAGTCCAGGAACCGCGAGGTTTTTGGAACGGGAAGGACCCATGGGGAACGCACGCGACGTGGTCGAAGCCGCCGAATCGTCCGACGGCGAGAGGATCGCGGAACGTGTCCTGAAGGCCTTTCGTTCACGCATCGGAGACGACAGGTTTGCGGTCTGGTTCGGAAACGCGGTTCGCCTCTCGGTCGAGGCAGACAGCAGCAGCGGTCGCGTCCAGCGGGTGATCGTCACCGTGGGCAGTGGCTTCACGTACGACTGGTTGTGCCGCACGTTCCGCGCGGAAATGGCCGCTGCAGCCTGTGATGCCTGCGGACCATCTGCGGAGGTGGCCTGGGAGCCAGCCGCTCCAGATGCTGTGGCATTGCCGCCGAGCCCGCCCGCCGAGGCCGCGACTCAAACGCGACGCCGGCCTGGGGGCAGGCGGCAGGCGGATCGTCCCACGGCCGGGACCACGTCGGGCGGTGTCCGATCGCCACAACCATCATCTCGTGAGCTCAGTGTCGTCGCCCAGCAGCCGAAGGGCGTAGTGTTGCCGAGCCGTCGGCCCGGTCTCCGGCTGGCGGACTTCGTCGTCGGTCCGAGCAACCGTATGGCCTACGGTGGCGTTGAAATGGCGGTCGCACGGCCCGGTGAAATCTCACCGCTCGTGATCCACGGCCCCAGCGGCGTGGGCAAGACTCACCTCCTCGAAGGCGCGTGCGAACGGGCCCGTGAAATCCATCCGAGCGTCAATGCGGTGTGTCTCTCGGCTGAACAGTTCACCACTGCCTTCCTGCATGCTCTCCACGGCGGCGGTGGCCTCCCTGGCTTCCGCCGCACGTGCCGCAGCGCCGACCTTCTCGTCATCGACGACCTGCACTTCTTCGTGGGCAAGAAGGCCACGATCCTCGAGTTGCAGCACACGCTCGACTTCCTGCAGCGGCAGGGGCGACAGGTCATCCTCGGTTGCGACCGCGAACTCGATGCGTTGCCCGACCTCGGTCCCGATCTGCTGACGCGGCTCCGCGGCGGGATGACCGCACGGATTCTCCCTCCCGACTACGACGTGCGTCGGGGCATCGTGGCTGCGATTTGTGCGAAGCGTGGCCTGACGGCGCCCGATGACGTCATCCAGTATGTCGCCACCAACATGACGCGGCATGCCCGTGAACTCTTCGGGGCGGTCAACCGTCTGGAGGCGACGAGCCAGATGCTCGGCCTACCGATCGCGCTGGACATGGCGGTGGAAGCACTCGCCGACCTCGTGCGATCGAGTGCCCGAAGCGTGCGGTTGGCCGACATCGAGCGGGCTGTCTGCAAGGCGTTTGGGATCGACAGCGGCAGTTTGCAGTCGGCGCGGCGGGCTCGGACGACGAGCCATCCGCGGATGCTCGCGATGTTCCTTGCCCGGAAGCACACCCATGCCGCGCTCGTCGAGATCGGCAGCTTCTTCGGCCGTCGCAGCCACTCGACAGTGATCGCCGCGCAGAAGGCGGTGGGGGAATGGGTGGCGAAGCGATCGCAGATCGTCCTGGCCGACGCCGCCTGGGACGTCGAAGAGGCTATTCGCCGCGTCGAGGACGTGCTGCGGGCTGGCTGAGCCCGGCACATGGTGCTGCCTAGCTCTTGGTCTGCCCGCATGCGGGTTCGCAAGCGATGAACGCAGGAAGATTGAACCATAAGTCACGTAGCGATTTCTCGATTTGCAAGCCGCCGCCGACATACCCGCCTGAAAGAAGAGCGGGTTTTCGGCAGACGTGAGTGTCCGCATCGCACTTCGTCATTCGAGGTTATGCTACGGAGCTGTTCGTCAAGTCGACCGGCCCCTACCGTCACGTTTTTCCCGGCCACCGCCTCGCACCCCTTGTAAGCCGCGCCCGTGAGTAATACCGCCGCCCACGAAGTCATCCCCATCA
Organism: Pirellulales bacterium; assembly: GCA_040877375.1. GTDB lineage: Bacteria > Planctomycetota > Planctomycetia > Pirellulales > UBA1268 > QWPN01. The sequence goes on from JBBDNW010000142.1 coordinate 16,481, forward strand.
ACCTCTACAAGCCCAAGAGCCCGTTCGTGGGCACGGTGCTGGAGAACTTCTCTTTGCTGTCGGCAGGCGCCATTGGCAGGGTCAATCACATCACGTTTGATATCTCCGCAGGCAACCTCCACTTCAGGGAAGGCCAGAGCATTGGGATTATTCCCGATGGGCAAGATGTGGAGGGCAGGCCACACAAGCTCCGGCTGTACTCAATCGCAAGTACCTGCCACGGCGACGACCTCGCACACAAGACCCTTTCCCTGTGTGTGCGTCAGCTGCAGTATGAGCACAACGGCGAGACCATCAATGGTGTCTGCTCCACCTTCTTGTGCGACATCAAGCCAGGCGTCCAGGTGAAGATCACTGGCCCGGTGGGCAAGAAGATGCTTTTGCCTGCGGATGAAGAGGCCAACGTGATTATGCTGGCCACCGGTACCGGTATCGCCCCGATGCGGGCCTACCTCCGTAGGATGTTTGATCCGGGCGAGCGGTCGAAGCACCCCGCCTATCAGTTCCGGGGTAAGGCCTGGCTGATCATGGGGGTCCCCACCACCCCAAACCTGCTCTACGAACACGAGTGGCAGAGTTATCTCGCGGCCTTTCCCGATAACTTCCGGTATACAAAAGCGATCAGCCGCGAACAGCAAAACCCCAGCGGCGGCCGGATGTATATCCAAGACCGAGTGGCTGAGAACGGCGCGGAAATCTTTGCTTGGATCGAAGACCCCAAAACCCACATCTACATGTGCGGCCTGCGGGGGATGAAGCCCGGCATCGACGAGGCGATGACCACGGCGGCGGCGGCGAAGGGCTACAACTGGGCCGAGTTGTGTTCGCAGCTTAAGAAGGCCAACCGCTGGCACGTGGAGACCTACTGAAGTCGTCGGCTCTCAGTAGCCCATCACCCGGGGCTGTAGTGTGTGCTCCGCGAATATTGTGCCACCAGCGTCTGGCCGACCAGTGGGATGGAGCGTCTGGTCTACGAGCGTGTCGACCTCTTGCTGGAGAAATACCATGAGCACCATCCGCCAAGAAACCGAAGCGGTGGCGACACGAGCGTGGACTAAGGGTCGTGTGGTCTTCGTGGAGTTTGACGATCAGCGGATCTTGGGATTTCCTGCGAATCGGTAACGGATAGCCCGGTCAATGGCACGTCCGCCAGCATTGCCCGGCTGATGAGCGGCTCGGGAGCCACGTGCTCCCGTCTCCCGGCCCCAAAAAACAGTTCCCGGAACGCCAAGCTCCCCCCTGAAGTGGCGTTTGTCTGGCGGCGGCGCGGAGTCCCTCCGAGGCCGGGCGCCTGGCGGCTCGTTGGTGCCGTGCGTCTGGCAGGGCTCTCACCTATCATTGGAACAGAGGTGGCCGTCTGCTCTGAGCCGGATGTCGGTTTTCAGACAGAGCCTAGGCTAGCTGTTTGACGAGTTGCCGCAGCGGGGGCGTGAGCTTCTCCCACAACTCGGGGTGGGCCTCCACGAGCCGAACGATGTCGGTAAAGTCTTTTGCCTGCTTGCTCTGCCGTCTGGTCGGCTCGGCTCATACCCTCATCTTGCCAGCCAGCGTGTCTTCCAGCGATGCTACCCGCGTGAGGATGCCGTGGACGTCGGCCGGCACCGCGCGGTCGGGAAACTCCCGGAAGAAGTCTTCGGTCGAAAGCTGCACCGTCACGGCTGGTCGGCCCAGTGGTTGACGGCAACGCCGCCGATGCAGCACCATCTTAACTTCGCATGCCTGAATGTGGTGGCAGAGCAATTCTTTGAAGACGAGAGCGCATCCAACTTACGTGGAACGCAGGCTCTGGGGCGGCAAAAGTCTCGTCGCTCTATCGCCGCGGCGGCTCAGGCGCTCCTAACCCAAGTTACGCACTTCGGAGTCATTTTTCTGATTTTTGGAGCGTCCATCGATCG
>JBBDNW010000143.1:0-3788 GCA_040877375.1 Pirellulales bacterium
GGCCGACTCTGCGTCGCTCGTGAGTCGCAAACATTCCCCGGCGTCTGCGCGTGCCTCCCCCGGCTCCTCACGATCGGGAGACCTTGCCTCCCGTCAGGAAGCCCCAAGCGCGAGCGCGGGGAATACGGGTGGCACCCCGCCTCGCTCCACACCGCTGCGAGAGGGCGTTCAGCTCACGTGCATCGCCGGCTCGGGGGCGGCAAAAGTCTCGTCGCCAGGGCGAGGATACGCCCGAGGCTCCTAAAAGCGTTCGCCGACCCCCTTGCCTCCCGTCCTCCGAGGTGCCATCTCGCCGCTCCACCAAACGCAGATGCGCTCGAGACTCGGATGCGATCGAGGCCGCAAAGTCAGCCCATCTCCCCTGGTCACTTCGCCAGTCTGCGTAGGGCATGCAACGGACCGCCGGCGGCCCCGTCCCCCTGTTTGGCCGCTCTTGTCGATGTGACCGGAGTTCTCTATCCTCCGGCCCAGTTCGGGCAGTGGGCGATGGATCGCCCGGTAGGCACTTCATCAGGGATGAACGCATGAGTTTCACCGGACCGAACGCCGGCGGGCAACACCCGCGCGACGGTGGGAACGCGGCGGAATTTGCCGCGACCGTCACGACACTCGAATCCCTCGGCCGCGGTTCGCGGTCTAGGCTCGGCCGCGACGCGGGGATGCCCGTGGGAAGCGCGGATGCGGAGCAGCGGACATCGGCCTGGCTCCGTGGCCGTCAGGCAGCGGACGGCCATTGGCGGGCTCCGCTGGAGGGCGACACCATCCTGGAGAGTGAATACCTGCTCCTGCTCGCGTGGGCCGGTAGGCTCGACGTGACGGAGGCCGCCGGTGCGGGGCGGCGGATTCTTCAGCAGCAACTGACGGGCGGTGGCTGGGCGATCTATCCGGGCGGGCCAGTCGACGTGAGCGCGAGCGTGAAGGCTTATTTGGCCCTCAAACTGCTCGGGCACGAGCCCGACTCGTCGGCCCTCGTCCGTGCCCGGCGGGCGATCGAAGACGCGGGCGGGCCGTGGGCAGTCAATAGTTTCACGAGGTTCTACCTCGCCCTGCTCGGGCAGATGCCCTACTCAGCGTGCCCCGCGGTGCCTCCCGAGGTGGTCCTCCTGCCCGACTGGTTTCCGGTGAATCTGCACCGCGTGTCCGCCTGGTCGCGGACGATGATCGTGCCGCTATCGCTGATGTGGGCCTTCAAGCCGCTGCGTCGCGTGCCGGCTGGCCGCGGCATCGCTGAGCTCTTCACCGAGCGGGATCGTCGCGGGCCTCCGCCACCGGCAGACATGAGTCCGTGGGCGCGATTCTTCCGGGGTGTCGACCGGATCATGAAGGCCTGCGAGGCCGTCGGGTTCATGCCCCTGCGGGCTCGGGCGATTCAGGCATGCCGTCGATGGATGCTCGAACGCTTCGACGACAGTGACGGGCTTGGCGCTATCTTTCCGCCCATCGTCTGGAGTTTTATCGCGTTGAAGTCGATGGGTTGCGACGACGATGCCCCGGAAGTGCGTGAGACCTGGAGCCAGCTCGAACGGTTGGTGGAGCATGAGGGCGACGGCACGATCCGGCTTGAGCCCTGCCGTTCCCCCGTCTGGGACACGGCCATTACTCTGATCGCCCTCATTGAATCGCGCGGGGCGGAGGTCCACGGTCGTCATCACCCCGCGGCAAGCGAAGCGCCCGACCGTGCGGTCGACTGGCTCCTCCAAAACGAGATTCGCACCGCGGGCGACTGGTCGGAGCGCACGCGTGCCGAGCCGTCGGGCTGGTGCTTCGAGTACGCGAACCGCTTTTATCCCGACGTCGACGACACCGCCATGGTGGTGATCGCGCTGGCGACCTGGCGATCGGTGGCCGCCGGCAGCGGGGGAAGAGGTCGGGATGAGGCTCGCATCGCGTCTGTCCACGCCGCCATCGGCCGTGCGGTGCGCTGGCTTGAGGCGATGCAAAATACCGACGGCGGCTGGGGCGCCTTCGACCGCGACAACAACTGCGATTTCCTCTGTAAGGTGCCGTTTGCCGACCACAACGCGATGATCGATCCCAGTTCGCCCGACCTCGCCGGCCGTGTGCTGGAGGCGTTCGGTAAAGTGGGCCTGCGGGTCGGGCATCCGGCGGTTGACCGCGCCGTGGCCTACGTCCGCCAGAGCCAGGAGGCCGACGGGGCGTGGTATGGCCGCTGGGGCGTGAACTACATCTACGGCACCTGGCAGGTGCTCGAGGGCCTGCGTGCAATTGGGATTCCCTGCGACGATCTCGCCGTCGCCAGTGGCGCTGATTGGCTCGAGATACACCAGCAGGGTGATGGCGGCTGGGGCGAGACGCCGGCGAGTTATGCCGATCGGTCCCTCGCCGGCACGGGTGTGCCCACGGCTTCCCAGACCGCATGGGCCGTGGCGGGCCTCGTGGCCGCCGGCAGGGCGGCCGGAAGCTCAGTGACCCGCGGAGTCGACTGGCTTACCTGTCGGCAGGAGGCGGACGGCACCTGGGAGCAGCGCGAGTTCACCGGCACGGGCTTCCCGCAGGTCTTCTACCTGCGGTATCACTGGTATCCCATCTACTTTCCGCTCATGGCGCTGGCTCGCGCCCGGCGGGCCGCGGCGGCGCGCCGCAGGGAGCGAGTGGCATGAGCGTTCCTGTTGGACAGATGATCTCCGTGCTCCGCCACGTCGCGATCCAGCGGCTCCGGGGCAATGCCCGCTATCCGCTCGTGCTCATGCTCGAGCCGCTCTTTCGCTGTAATCTCGCCTGCGGAGGGTGTGGCAAGATCCAACATCCCCCCGACGTGCTGCGGTCGCACCTCACGCCTGAGCAGTGCCTCAACGCAGTGGACGAATGCGGCGCCCCGATGGTCTCGATTCCGGGCGGTGAGCCCCTGCTCCACCCGCAGATAGTGGAGATCGTGGCGGGGATCGTGGCGCGGAAGAAATATCTCTACCTCTGCACTAACGCGATCAAACTCGAGGAGATGCTGCCGCGGTTCAAGCCCTCGCCATTCCTTGCTTTTTCCGTGCATCTCGACGGGCCCCGCGAGGAGCACGACCACGCGGTCTGTCGCGAGGGTGTGTACGACATGGCCGTGTCGGCGATTCGGGCTGCCCGTCGGGCCGGCTTTCGCGTGACGACCAACTCGACGCTGTTTGCTGACGCCGACCCGGTCCGCTACCGGAAGTTCTTTGACGACGCGATGGACCTCGGTGTGGAAGGCATGATGATCTCACCCGGCTATTCTTACTCGAAGGCTCCCGATCAGGACCACTTCCTACCGCGTGAGCGCAGCCAGACGCTCTTTCGCAGGATCCTCGACAGCGCCCCGTCCCGCTGGAAGTTCAATCAGTCGCCGGTGTTCCTCGAGTTTCTCAAGGGTGACTGGGACCTCGAGTGCCGACCGTGGGGCACACCCACTTACAACCTCTTCGGCTGGCAGCGGCCGTGCTACCTCCTCGACGAAGGCTATGTGAAGACGTTTCGCGAACTGATGGAGGAGACCGACTGGGATGCCTACGGCCGGGCCAGCGGCAACGCCAAGTGCCAAGACTGCATGGTCCACTGCGGTTACGAACCGGCAGCCGTTGAAGCCACGTTTGGCTCACTCGGCGGCATGGTCGCGACGGCCCGGCTGATGCTTTTTGGCCCACCGAAATCAAAGCGAGCCGCCGAAGGCCCGGCTGCACCGGCCCCGGCTCTTCGCCTCCAGCCCAATGGGCTTCCGTCGCTGCCGGTCATCGACCGCGTGGCCTGAAGCGAGCCGAGGTGGTGAGCGTATTCCCCGCGCTCGCGCTTGGGGCTTCCTGACG
>JBBDNW010000143.1:3888-18334 GCA_040877375.1 Pirellulales bacterium
AAGCGATGGGAAAACGGGTGGCGACCATGACGGTGTGGGGAGCGAGCCGAGGTGGTGAGCGTATTCCCCGCGCTCGCGCTTGGGGCTTCCTGACGGGAGGCGTGCCCCCAAGAAGCCCGGAGCGCAAGCGATGGGAAAACGGGTGGCGACCATGACGGTGTGGGGAGCGAGCCGAGGTGGCGGGCGTATTCCCCGCGCTCGCGCTTGGGGCTTCCCGACGGGATAGAACGTCCCACGCGATAGCAGCCGTACGGCTCACGCCGTTGCGCTTCCTAACGGGAGGCGTGGCTCCCTGCGGGCGACTTAATGGGTGAGCTTCTTGTACCGAAATCGATGAGGTTCGTCGGCGCTGATGCCGAGCCGTTCGCGGCGGCTCCGCTCGTAGACCTCGAAGTTGCCCTCGCAGACGTGCACGTAGCCATCCCCTTCGAAGGCGATGATGTGCGTTGCCAGTCGGTCCAGAAACCAGCGGTCGTGGGTGATCACGACGACTGAGCCTGCAAAACTCATGATCCCTTCCTCGAGCGAACGCAGCGTGTCGACGTCGAGATCGTTGGTCGGTTCGTCGAGCAGGAGGAGGTTAGAACCCCCACGGAGGAGCTTCGCGAGGTGCACGCGGTTGCGCTCGCCGCCGGAGAGCGTGCCCACCTTCTTTTGCTGGTCGGGCCCCATGAAGTTGAACTTGGCGACGTAACTGCGGGCGTTGACCGTCCGCTTGCCGAGTTCGATCGTGTCGTGGCCCTCCGAGATCTCCTCGAAGACCGTTTTGTTGGGATCGAGCGCGTCGCGGTTTTGGTCGACGTAGCCGATGTCGACCGTTGCACCGACCTTCACTGTGCCGGAGTCGGGCTGTTCGTTGCCCACGAGCATGCGGAAGAGCGTGGTCTTCCCGGCACCGTTCGGGCCGATAATGCCTACGATGCCACCGGGCGGCAGCCGGAAGGAGAGATTTTCAAAGAGAAGCTTGTCGCCATAGCCCTTCGAGATGTTTTCGACGTCGATCACCTGATCACCGAGCGGCCGGCTGGCCGGGATGAAGATCTCGATGTCCTGATCGCGAACGGCTGCCTGCTCGGCGGCGAGCTTCTCATACGATGCCATGCGGGCCTTGCTCTTGGCCTGTCGGGCCTTGGGCGACATCCGCACCCACTCGAGCTCCTTGTCGAGGGTCTTCTGGCGGGCGCTGGCCTGCTTCTCCTCGAGCTGGAGGCGGGCCCTCTTCTGCTCGAGCCACGATGAGTAGTTGCCTTCGAAGGGAATACCACGGCCGTGGTCGACCTCGAGGATCCACTTGGCCACGTTGTCGAGGAAGTAGCGATCGTGGGTGACGGCCACCACCGTGCCCAGGTATTCGTCGAGATGCCGTTCCAGCCAGTTGACACTCTCGGCATCGAGATGGTTCGTCGGCTCGTCGAGGAGCAGGAGGTCGGGCTTCTCGAGCAGGAGCTTGCAGAGGGCCACACGTCGCCGTTCGCCGCCGGAGAGATTGGTGACCGCCGAATCTGCCGGCGGCAGATTCATCGCGTCCATCGCGATCTCGACCTGCCGGTCGAGATCCCAGAGATTCTTGGCGTCGATTTCATCCTGCACGGTGGCCTGCTCGGCAAGCAGCTTTTCCATCTCGTTGTCGCCGAGGGGTTCGCCCAGCCGCGTGTTGATTTCCTCGAACCGCCGGAGCACAGCTCGGGAGTGATCGACCGCGTCCATCACGTTCTCAAATACGGTCTTCGTCAGGTCGAGCTTTGGCTCTTGGTCGAGATAGCCCACGGTGTAGCCCTCGGCGAGCCTGGTCTCACCATCGAACTCCTTGTCGATGCCCGCCATGATTTTCATGAGCGTGCTCTTGCCCGCGCCGTTGCGGCCGAGCAGGCCGATTTTTGCGCCGGGATAGAACGCGAGGTTGACGTTCTTGAGCAGCTCACGCTGACCGAACTTCTTGGTGAGGTCGGAAACCTGAAAAATGAAGGCGGGGCCCATCGGATGAAACTTCGCTCCACAAAAAGGGGATGTGTCTCTTGCCCGATCTTAGCAAATACGGCGACGCATCATGAGGGCTCGTTGCAGCGTTCCGGGGCATGCACTACCATTCCGTGCGTCGATTTCGACGCAGAAATTCACGGTCCGCCGCGGAGGTTCTCCCATGCCTGACTACGTCCATCCCGAACTGCTGGTTTCCACCGAATGGGTGGCCGAGCACCTCTCCGATCCCACGGTGCGGATCGTCGAGTCGGACGAGGACCGGGCGCTCTACACGCAGGGTCACATCCCTAGCGCCGTCGAAATCGACTGGGCCGTCGATCTCCAAAACCAGACGGAGCGCGACTACATCGACCGGGCGGCCTTCGAGAAGCTCTGCTCAGAGCGGGGCATCTCCAACGACACCACCGTCGTGTTCTACGGCGACAAGAACAACTGGTGGGCCTGTTACGCCTTCTGGGTCTTCAAGCTCTACGGCCACACCAACTGCCGGGTGATGAACGGCGGCCGCAAGCGCTGGGAACTCGACGGCCGGCAGTGGTCGACCGAGCGGGTGTCGTACCCTCACAGCCACTACACGGCTCAGGAACAGGATGGCTCGATCCGGGCTCTCCGCGACGAGGTGCTCAAGCATCAGAAGGCCGGCAAGCAACTCCTCGACGTGCGGTCGCCCGAGGAATACCGGGGCGAACGAATGCACATGCCTGACTATCCCAACGAGGGCGCTATCCGCGGCGGCCACATTCCCGGTGCGGTCAACGTGCCGTGGCCCATGAACTGCAACGACGACGGCACGTTCAAGTCGGCCAAGGAGCTCGAGAAGCTCTACATTAAGGACCTCAAGATGAAGCGGCGATCGCCCACGATCGCCTATTGCCGGATCGGCGAGCGGTCGAGCCTGACGTGGTTCGTGCTCAGATACCTGCTGGGCTTCGGCAACGTCAAGAACTACGACGGTTCGTGGCTAGAGTGGGGCAACTGCGTCCGTGTGCCGATCGCCAAGGGTGCCGAACCTGGCGGCCCCGCCGCCGCCGCCGGCTCCTCGAGCCCAGCCGTGCACGCCTAGCGCATGGAAAGTATTCAGCAGCGGCTCGACGAACTGATCGGGGAGTTCGCCGATCTTGACGCCCGCGAAAAACTCGAGTTGCTCGTTGACTTCGCCCACGGACTTCCGCCGCTCTCGGCGGAGTACGAGGCCCGGAAGGCCGTGGAGGACCGGCGGGTGCACGAGTGTCAGACGGCCGTCTTTCTCTGGACCGAGGGCACTGCCGATGCAGCGCGGCTGGTGGCAGAAGTGGCGGCCGAGGCCCCGACCGTGAAGGGCTTCGTGGCGATCCTCGCTGATGCCATCAACGGCCGACCGGTGGCCGACGTGGCCGCGATCTCCGATGACATGCTCGAGCGGATGGGCCTGGCAGACGTGCTTGGCATCCTCCGGACCCGTGGACTCCGGGCGATCGTGGCCCGGGTGAAACGCGGGTTCGCCAATCATGCGTCCGCGGCTCGCTGAATTATTCAGAACGATTAGGAAGAGACGAAAAGGATTTATCGACATCATGTCGCCAGTAGAGAAAGTCGTCGCTGGGATCGACCTCGGCGGCACCGCCATCAACTACACGTTTCTCGATGAACGCGGCCAGTTCCTCATCCAAGGCCTCTGCGAGCATCCCGCCCGGAGTGTCGAAGGCCCCGAGGTGTGCATCGGGCAGATCGCCGAGGGACTGGTGCTGGCGGCCGAGCGGGCCGATGTCGCGAGGAACAAGCTTGTCGCCGTGGGCCTCGACACGCCAGGCCCCGCCAGCGGCAGGGGTGTGCTGAGCCGTCGCGGCTCGACGAATTTCGTCCATCCCGACTGGGCGGGCTATGACATCCGCGCGGGCCTCGAGAACCGGCTCGGCCTGCCCGCCACCTACCTCAACGACGGCAATGCGGCGGCTCTGTGGGGCCACGTCTCGATCTTCGGCTCTGAGAACGATGCTACGAGTGTGTCGGCGATCATTGGCACGGGCCTTGGCGGGGGCGTGATCACCGGGGGCCGCGTCGTCACGGGCCGTCATGGTTTCGGCGGTGAACTGGGCCATGTGCTGATCCCCTACCAGTCGATCCCCGACATCGAGGGCCTCGTGCCCGTCTGCAACTGTGGCCGGACGGGCGACCTCGAGTCGCTCTGCTCATTGACCGCGATCCGGCGGACGCTGCTGCCGCATTTCCTGGCGCGACACCCGGACCACCCGCTCGCCGCGGTCGGCGACCCCGGTGAGGCCGCCAAACGGGTTCGTGGCTTGGCGGAGCAGGGCGACCCGCTTTGTCGCGACATCTTCCGCGTGCAGGCCCGGGCCCTCGCGCTATTTTTCGACGAGATGATCAACGTCTTTGACCCCGACGCGTTGGTCGTGGGCGGTGGCGCTGTCGAAACCTCTGATGAGTTCCGTGCGTGGTTCATCGCCGAGATCCGCGCCGGCATGCCGACGCAGCGGGAGGAACAGGCCGGCCTGCCGATCCACGTGATGCCCAGCGGCGATTCAGCCGGTGCCCGTGGCGCAGCGATCGATGCCGCCCGCATGGTCCGCGAACGCGGACTCTGACACCACGCCATGCCGCCAAGAAGCCCCAACCGCCAGCGCGGGGAATGCGGGTGGCATTGAGACGGTGACGGATTGGTTCGCCGGCGGTGGCATGCTCGCCGCCGGGGGATTTTGCTACAGGATGCCCGTTTGGCCGACGGGGCGTTGCTCGTGAGTCGCAAAGATTCCCCGGCGTCTGCGCGTGCCACCGCCGGCTCCTCACGATCGGGAATCGGTGCGATCATCCGTGCGGGGTGCCTCCCGCCAGGAAGCCCCAAGCGCGAGCGCGGGGAATACGCCCGCTACCTCGTTCCGCCCGGCGCGACCCTTCACGCCATCGGGAGTTGCGCGGCCGTCGCGGCGGCCCGCAACTCCTTCGGGAGGGGAAAATAGACGTCTTCCTGGCGGATCGTTCGCTCCTCGACGTCGGCTGTGAATCGCTCGCGCAGCCACGCGATGCAGTCCTGCACCACGCTTTCCGGAGCGCTTGCACCGGCCGTGATCACTACCGTCTCGTCGCCCCGGAACCATGCCGGGTCGATTTCGTTGGCGCCGTCGATGAGATAGGCCGCAATGCCCCGCTCACGGGCGAGTTCTGCAAGCCGCTGGCTGTTAGAACTGTTTTGGCTTCCGAGCACGATCACGATCTCGGCCCCCTCAGAGAGCAGTCGCACGGCCTCCTGGCGATTCTGTGTGGCGTAGCAGATGTCATCCTTGGGCGGGCCGACGATCTGCGGAAATCGCTCCTTGAGGCGGGTGATAATCCGCGAGGCGTCGTCGACGGAGAGTGTGGTCTGGGTCAGGTAGGCGAGTTTGTCGTCGGCGTTAAACGAGAGCGTGTCGACGTCTTCGGGCGTCTCTACGAGCGTGAATGCATCGGGTGCCTGGCCGATCGTGCCAATCACCTCGTCGTGCCCCTCGTGGCCGATGAGCATGATTCGATAGCCTTGTTTCGCGTACTTGATCGCCTCAAGATGAACTTTCGTGACCAGCGGGCAGGTGGCGTCGATGGCCCGCAGTCGCCGCTCGGTGGCGACGCGGCGGACCTCGGGAGCCACGCCGTGCGCTGAAAAAAGGAGCACGGCACCCTCCGGCACCTCTTCGACCTCGTTGACGAACACCGCCCCTTCGCGGACGAACCGGTCGACCACGTGCTTGTTGTGAACGATTTCGTGGAAGACGTAGATCGGCGTGCCGTGGAGTCGGATCGCCGTTTCGAGGGTTTCGATAGCCATATTGACGCCGGCGCAGAAACCGCGAGGGCTGGCGAGCAGGATTTTCATGGCAATGACTCGGGGCGAGGACGGCGTCGACCGGGTGGGCACCGGCATCGTAAGATACATGGTTTCTCAGGTGCTTCCGCATCCTAGTGGAGGCGGCGGCACCCGGCCAGAGAACCCGGGCGGCGACGGTCATCTCCCGGCAACGCGGTGGCCGAGGAGCGAGCGCGATGAAGCCAGGTGCGAATGCCACGATGCATGCGACCAGCAGCGGGCAGGCCGCCCGCCGCGATCCAACGGCATGGCGACTGGCCGACCTGCCGGCCACCGGCGATCTCGCTGCCGCGGAGGCGTTTTGTCGTGAGGTCGCCCGGCGGCATTACGAGAACTTCACCGTGGCCACGCGGCTCGTCCCACCACGACTCCGGCAGCATCTCGCCACCGTCTATGCTTTCGCCCGCTGGAGCGACGACCTTGCCGATGAAGCGGCCGATCCAGCGGAGGCGATCGCGAGCCTGGCGGAGTGGCGGCATGAGCTGGAGGAATGTTTCGCTGGCCAGCCGAGACATCCCGTCATGGTCGCGCTTTCGCATACCGTGCGGCAGAGCGGCCTCGCGATCAAGCCCTTCACCGACCTGCTCGATGCCTTCGAGCAGGACCAGCGGAAGACGCGGTACGAGACCCGCGAGGAACTCGTTGACTACTGCCGCCGGTCGGCCGATCCCGTGGGGCGGATCGTGCTGGGTCTGGAGGGGTGCGACGACCCGCAACTCGTCGCGATGTCCGACTCGATCTGCACGGGGCTGCAACTGGTCAACTTCTGGCAGGACCTGCAGCGCGACCGGCTCGCCGGCCGCGTCTATCTGCCCCGCGACGACATGCAGCGTTACGGCGTGGATGAAGCCGCGCTCGACGAACCGGCTGCGTCCCCTGCCCTGCGGCGACTGCTCGCCGAGGAGGTGGCGTGGGCTCGCGGATGCTTTGCGGCTGGTGCGCCGCTTGCCGAGCAGGCTCCGCTGGTCCTCCGGCCAGCGATCACGATGTTTCTCGGCGGCGGTCGGGCGGTGGCCGACGCCATCGAGCGGGGCGGGTTCGACACGCTCATCCGCCGGCCGACCGTGGGCCGGTGGACAAAGCTTAGGCTCGCGGCCTGCGGCTGGTGGGCCGCGACGAGATCGGGCGGAGGCAGTAACGCATGAGCATGCTTGCAGCGGATCATGCGGTCTGCGCTGAGACCCTGAAAAAGTCAGGGTCGAGCTTCGCGCTGCCGATCCGCCTTCTGCCCGAGGCGAAGCGCCGCGGCACGACAGCGATCTATGCGTTCTGCCGTATCGCCGACGACCTCGTCGACGACGCCGCCGACCAGGCGTCGGCGTCGGCGGGGCTCGAGGCCTTCTCCGCGGCGACGGAGGCGGCGCTTGCAGGACACGCCGTCGATGATCCGGTGCTTCGTGCGGTCGCCGACACGGTGCGACGGTTCGCCATTCCGGAAACGTGTCTTCGCGACATCCTCGCCGGCGTGCGGATGGATCTCACGCAGCGGCGCTACGCGACGTTCAGTGATCTCGAGCGATACTGCAGCCGCGTGGCAAGTGCCGTGGGCGTGGCCGCGATCCACGTCTGGGGCTATACCGATCCGGCGGCAGTTACCCTGTCGCACGACTGCGGCCTCGCCTTTCAGTTGACCAACATCCTCCGCGACATTCCCGAGGACCTCGGTCGCGACCGGATCTACCTGCCGCATGAAGACTTCCAGGCCTGCGGCTGCACGGAGGATGAACTCGCCGCGGGACAATTTGGGCCTGGATTCGCCAGGCTCGCAACGCTCGAGGTCGAGCGGGCCGCAAGTTTCTACGCGCGGGCGGCCGCGATCGACGGCATGCTCTCCACGGACGGCCGGGGCGTGTTTCGCGCGATGTTCGGCCTCTACCGGTCGATGCTGGCCGCCGTCCGGCGAGCCGGTCCGGCCATCTTCACAAACCGCGTGCGGCCTTCGCGGCCGCGACTGCTGGCGGCAGCTGCCGTGACGCTGTTCTGCGGCACCCGGGGGCTGCGATGAACCGAGTCACAACTCTGCCGGTCGCGCAGGAACCGCGAGTCGTTGTCGTGGGGGGTGGGCTCGCTGGCTTGGCCGCAGCCGCCGGGCTCCTCGATGCGGGGCTCGCGGTGACAATCCTGGAGGGCCGGCGGCGTGCCGGCGGCCGGGCCGCGTCGTTCGACGATCCTGTCTCGGGTAGGCTTGTCGACGCCTGTCAGCACGTCGCCATGGGCTGCTGCACCAACTTCCTCGATCTCTGCCGCCGTGCAGGACTCGAGCATGCCCTGCGTCGTGACCGCACGCTTTGGTTCATCGGCCCCGACGGCGACCGTAGCCGCTGTACGCCATCGCGGTGGCTGCCGGCCCCACTTCACCTCGCACCCCTGCTCTTCGGCATGCGGCACTTCTCGGTGCGCGAAAAAGCGGCGCTCGCCTTTGGCATGCTCCGGCTGGCGCGGTTGCGGCCGCGACAGACCGCCGACGCCCAGACGGCCCTCGCATGGCTCGAGGCCGCAGGACAGCCCCGGCGGGTGATCGAGTTGTTCTGGCAGCCGGTGATTGAAAGCGCGCTTGGTGAATCGATCAACCTCGTCAGCGTGGCCGCCGCGCGCAAGGTGGCGGTTGACGGGTTTCTGGCCCACCGGGATGCGGCCGATCTCGTCGTGCCAATGGAGCCGCTCGGCATCCTCTTCGGCGAGGGGCTCGTGGCCTGGCTGGCGTCGCGTGGGGCGACGATCCGGATGGCCGCGGCCGCTTCGGCGATTGAGCGAGACGCCGCCGGTTGTGTCGTGGCGGTCCGCTGCGGTGATGAGCGGGTGCCGTGCGATGCGGTCGTGCTGGCGGTGCCGTGGAAGGCCGCCGGACGGCTCGTGCCCGATCTGGTCGCCGCGGACGACGACCGCTTCGCCGGTTCACCGATCACGGCGGTCCATCTCTGGTTCGACCGCGCCATCGTCGACCTGCCGCACGCAGTCTTGGTGGGCCGCGTGTCGCAGTGGGTGTTTCGTGGCGACGAACACGCTGGCGATGGCCCTTCGACCCCGGGCTACTGCCAGGTCGTGATCAGCGCGTCTCGCGGACTCATGGGGGGCGATCGCGAGGCGGTGGTGAAGGCCGTTGTTGCCGAGCTTCGCGAGGTTTTTCCAGCCGCGCGGGATGCCGCGCTCATCGATTCCAAGGTTGTCACCGATCCCACCGCGGTGCTCTCGGTTCGGCCGGGTGTCGAGATGTTGCGGCCCGGGCCGACGACCGCCGTGTCGAATCTTTTCCTCGCGGGTGACTGGACCGACACCGGGTGGCCTTCCACCATGGAGGGCGCTATCCGTAGCGGCCGCGTGGCTGCCGACGCAGTCGCCGCTTCGCTGGGCCGGCGGCTCGCGAGCCTCACGGGCGATCTCCCGAAAAATCCGCTCGTGCGGCTGTTGTCAGGAGGCTGAGGGCCTCCGGATCCGCCGCCACCACACCACGGTCTCGGGCTTTCGATGTAAAATAGGTGGTGCGGAACAACCCGTCCCCGCCACCACGCAGGCCTGACGCATGCTCCCCGAGTTTCTGCGGCCGCTTTTCTGGGACTGCGATCTCAATGCCCTCGACCAGCAACGCGATGGCGACTTCGTTATCGGCCGTGTCCTTGCATCCGGCACGTGGGACGCGATCCAATGGCTACGGCGGGAGTGGGGCGACGCCGCGATTCGCGACCATATCATTCGACATTGCGGCCGGTCGCTGAGCTCAGAGCAGCTCCGTCTCTGGCAGGTGCTGGTGGGGTTGCCTGACGATGCGGTGGTCGAATGGCTCGCGTCGCCAGAGCGACGGATCTGGGAGCAGGCAGGGGTCTCCTGATGCACAAAGACGTGCTGCCGCCGGTTCAGCAGGCCTGCCTGGCTGCGCTGGGACCGGTTGCGGATTCGCTCGGGTTCCATCTGGCAGGGGGCACTGCGGTGGCCATTTACTTGGGCCACCGGCAATCGATCGACTTCGATTGGTTTACCGCCGAGTTTCCGTTCGAGGCTGCGGAACTGGCGGGCGTGCTGCACGAGCGGAGCGTCGATTTTCGGGCCACGTCGCTTGCTCGCCGCACCGTGCATGGGAAATCCGCCGGCGTCAGGGTGAGCTTTCTCGAGTTTCGGGCTCCAATGCTGAAACCGTTGGTTTCGTGGCCCGAGTTCGGGTGCCGGCTGGCTTCGATCGACGACTTGGCCGCCATGAAGCTGTTGGCCGTGTCGCAACGGGGCACGAAAAAAGACTTCATCGACGTCAACTCGCTGGCGAAGTGTTTCTCGTTGGCAGAGATGCTCGACGGCTATCGCCGCAAGTTCAGCGTGACCGACGTGACTCGCGTGCTCGCCGGCCTGTGTTACTTCGACGACGCCGAGTCTGACCCGATGCCGACGATGCTCGAACCGGCCGAGTGGGAAACGGTCAAGGCATCACTCCGCCACCACGTGACGACGTTTGCCGGTCGATGAGCGGTCGGGGCGCAGGCGTTTCGGAATGGAGATCACCCACTGCCGCACGGGCACCGGCGGGCGATGGTCGTGTCGCGAAGCCGACAGTGTACGATTACCGGCGATGCGACTTCCCACTCCTTCACAGAGTCTCGGCGGCACCCTGTTGGCCTTGATCGCCTGCGTGCCGGTCATGGCGGTCATGGCGGTCATGGCGGGCTGCGGCCGTGTGCGTCCGACGCCGGAAACCGCCGACCGCTCCATCGCGCTGCGTTCGTTCGCATTGCAACTCACGGAGGTCCGCGATGGCACGTCCAGGAGAATCGTCGCCGAGTCGCCGCTCACGGAGGAAGAGTGGGAAGCACTCCGCAGCCTTGCCGGCCTGCGGGAGCTCGTGCTTCATAGCGGCGTGGCCGACGACGCCAAGGCGGAGATCCTCGCAACACTACCGGCGCTCGAGCGATTGGTGCTCAGGGAGTCGCCGCTTTCCGATGCCGGGTTTCGAGCGATCGCCCGCTGCGGCACGCTTCGGAATCTGAACGTGCCCAAGGCGTCCTGCACGGCCGAGGGGGTGCGGGCACTGCGCGAACTGCCAGAGCTACGCTCGCTCCGGCTTGGTGGGGCGAATCTGGCCGGAGCAGCGGCGTGCGCGGCGATCGCGACGCTGCCAGCGCTTGAGTCTCTCCACCTCATCGACGTGCAGATCGGCGACGCAGGCCTCGCGATCCTGGCCGAAATGCCCAGGCTCACGAATCTCTACCTCGACGGTGCCGCGGTGTCGGACGAGGCGTGGGGAGGGTATTGTGAGAGCCGGCCCGATGTTCACATCCACGTCGATCAAGCCCACCACGACCGCGACCCGAACCGGGCTCACGACACCGCGACCCCGTCCCTCCGAGGATCCGAGCCATGACGCGCTGCACCCGTTTCGTCGTCGCCCTCGCGGTCACGACTGCCGTGGCGGCAGCGGCGATGACGTCGCACCAACTTCAGGCCGCGTTCCGCCGGCCTGAGGTGGCCGAGTCGATGGCCCGTTCAGCGATCGACTGGCTCGCAACGCTCGATGCCGACGCGCGGAGCCGGGCGGTGCGGGCTTTCACCGACGCGTCACGGACCGGCTGGCACTTCATCCCCAAGAACGACCGCAAGGGGGTACAGCTGCGCGACATGACCGGCCCGCAGGAGAAGGCGGCGCTCGCGGTTCTACGGTCAGCGCTTTCCCGTGCCGGCTACGACAAGTCGCTCGCCATCATGCAGCTCGACGAGATCCTGCGGCGGCTCGAGGGGGACCGTGCGAAGAACGTCCGGGATCCCAAACGGTACTCCTTCACCATTTTCGGCACGCCCTCTGACGAAGGGTCGTGGGGCCTTTCGGTCGAGGGGCATCACCTGTCCCTGAACTTCACGGTCCGCGACGGGAAGCTGGTCGATTCCACACCACAGTTCATGGGGGCAAATCCCGCGGAGGTGAAGACGACGTTCGAGGGCCTGCCGCCGGCCGGTGAGCGGGTGCTCCGCGACGAGGAGTCGCTGGCCTTCGAACTCATCCGCTCGCTCGACGACGCCCGCCGCGGGAAGGCGGTGATCGCGGCCGAGGCTTCGAAGGAGATCCGTGCGGCCGGGGAGCAGCAGCCGCCGAAAGATCCATCCGCCGGCATCGCGTTTGTGGAGCTTGAACCGGCGCAGCAATCGGTCCTGCGGCGGCTCGTCGAGACCTACTGCGGGTCGATGCCCGACGAGGTCGCCGCCGAGCGGTTGCGGCTGATCGAGGCTCGTAGCCCACCGGGTGCGGCCAACGGCGAGTCCGTGCATCATGGGTGGGACGACATCCATTTCGCCTGGTCGGGCAGCGTCGAGCCGGGGATCGGCCACGCCTACCGCGTCGAGGGGCCGACCTTCGCGATCGAGTTCGTGAACGTGCAGCCTGACGCCGAGGGTAATCCAGCCAACCATATCCACTGCGTGTGGCGCGACCGCACCGGCGACTTCGATCTCGCGACCGAGTAAACCTGCGATGGCGGGCCGGGCCGGTGGTAGGGGTCGCGACGGTTCGACTCCGCGTGTCGGGGAATCTACTCCGCGAGCCGGCCGGAGGGTTCCGGGTGCCCGGGGGAAACGCCGAACAACCTTGATATGTCGAAGGATCGACGTCGAATCGCAAGGAGGCGACGATGCGCACGATCGCGTATGGGCTCGCGGCTGTTTTCTGCATCTTGACGGTGGCGGAGGCGCGGGCCTCCCGGCCCTTTGGCCGGGTCTGGGAGAAGCGTCGGGCCGAGCTCTATTCGCAGCTCTCGCGGGACGTTTCCGCACGCGTGAATTCGCGAGTGAGCGCCGCCCGCCAGGAGCTCGAGGAGTCGCTCGACGCCCAGTTCGCGGAAGAGACGAAACTGCTCGAGGAGCGGGTCACGGCCGACTCACAGGAACTCGACGCGAAGTTCGACGGCCAGGCCGCCGCCCTCAAGCAGGCGATCGCGGCCGAGTCGAAGGCCCTTCGCGAACGGGTCGATGCCCATCTCCTCGAGTTGAAGAAGGTCATCGATGCGGAGGTAACTGAAGCGGGCAAGGCGGTGACGACGCTCGCCGAGGCAGAGTCAAAGAAGCTCGCCGACAAATCGGATGCGAAGTCGCAGGAGTTACGGGCCAAGCTCCAGGAGAAGCTTGACGCCGAGATCAAGCGGGTCGAACGCGAATCGGCCGCGGAGGTTGGCAAGGTGCTCGAATCAACCGAGCAAAAGATCGCGATGGAGGTGGCGGCCCTCCAGTCGCGCATCGACGAGCGACTCGCTGCCGCGATCAAGAGAATGGCCGAGGAAAAGCCGACGGTGAAGGAGCCCCCGAAGAACACGTCAGTGCCCCCCGCAGACACGCCTGCACCGAATCCCGAATCGTTGATCGACGAGGAAAAACCCAAAGATCGCTGAGGCGTGGGTCGAGGCGGATCGCCGGCTCGGGGGCGGCAAAAGTCTCGTCGCCGGGGCGAGGATACGTGTTAAGGCGCCTAAGAGCGTTCGCCGACCCCCTTGCTCCCGTCAGGAAGCCCCAAGCGCGAGCGCGGGGAATGCGGGTAGCACCCCGCCCCGCTCCACACCGCTGCTAGTGCCTCGTCCAGGCTCAATTTTTGGATAGAGCCGCTTCAGCTTTATGCTTGCCTTTTCGATGGTGAGTTGCCAATCGACGGCTCGTTGCCTGTCGTTGACGCTTTTTGACCACGCAGCAATTTCGGTGTGCAGCGTTTCGAGCTCGCCGATCCGGCGGTCCTTCAAACATAGGCTGGTCATGCAACTTAATTCACACTCTGCCACGTTCAGCCAGCTCCCATGCTTGGGAGTGAAGACAAAGTGGATCCGCCGCACGTAGAGGGTGTTGCGTGGTGTGCCATCCCGGATCGACGTGACCCCCGCCAAACCCAAGGGCGAGGACGATGAGCGGGCGGTCCTGGCCCGGACGGTTGAGTCGGACCGCATGTACATCATGGATCGCGGCTACGCCGCCTTCGCCTTGTGGAATGCGATTGTCGCAAGAGTAGCAGCTACTGCTGCCGTGCCAGGGACAACGGGTCCTAACACATCGATCAATCCAGGGAACTTACGGCGGTCAAACGTGCGGCCGGAGTGGTCAGCGACGAGGTGGTCGTGTTCGGCAGAAGGTCCAGGGCTCAGGCGATCCCCGACCACCCGGTGCGGATTGTGACCGTGACGGCCACCCCGCACACGAGTCGTGGCAAGAGCGGCAGTGGCAGCACTGGGCCAAACTGCGACGGTTTTTTGAGGATCGCTACCCATCGCCTGGATCTTCCCGCTGAACTCATCAGTGAAATGTATCGACTGCGGTGGCTGATCGAGAACTTCTTCCGGATGTTCAAGCAACTGCTCGGCTGCCGCCACCTCCTATCTACCAAGCCCAATGGCGTGGAGATTCAGGTCTCTTTTGGCATCATCGCCTGCCTGTTGATCATGCTTTACACGGGCCGCAAGCCCACGAAGCGGACCTTCGAGATGGTCTGCTTCTTCCTCTCGGGATGGGCGAGCCCCGAAGAACTGGAGCGGCATATCAAGGCACTTCCGCAGCCCGTGTCATCGCTCCACGCGTTTGACGACGCCGCGGCGTTCGCTGCTGCGCAGTGGCCGCCGCTCACAATGATTCAGGCCCCCTCACCCGGCCGGCGGCCGGCCGCGCCCGGGGGGGGGGGGGGGGGGG
>JBBDNW010000144.1:0-18293 GCA_040877375.1 Pirellulales bacterium
CAGGAAGCACACTGCCGCCGTGTCAGTAGGGGCTCTTCCAGTCACCCCAGGCGGCGAGGTACTTGGCCAGGCCAGGGCTGTCGACAGCCTTGGCCTCGATCCATTTTCTGGCGTGCTCGATCAGCGTGTGCTCTCGCTTGAGATCGATGTCGCCCGCAAGCACCCGCGACCGCAGGAACACGAAGTAGGTATCGAGCACGTCACCACGGCAGTAGTCGTGGATCTCGGTGGCCTTCCCCGCATCCCAAAGGTCCTGCACCATGTGGCCGGCCACCTCGGTCTTGCCGGGCTTGCCGACCAGGTTGGCCGCCAGCGATAGCCCGCCGGTAAACCGCGACGCGCCGCTGTTGGTGACCCATTCGTAGAGGTCGAAGTGGGCCGCCGAGTTGTAGCGATACCGTGGCTGGTCGAAGTTCCGAGCATCCTCGGCGAACCAGTCGGGGATCGCGATCCCGTAGCGGAAGGCGCAGAGTTCGAGGAGCGGCATGTCGAAGCCGCGGCCGTTGAAGGAGACGAGCCGGGGCCGGTTGTACCGCCGCCACCCCTCCCAGAAGAGCCGCGCTATCTCGTGGGGCCTCGACTCTTTCTCGTCGAGGGCAATCAGGTCTTGCAGCGACAGGTCCTTCGCCACCTTGGCGATCACGAGTGAAATCGGCAACTGGAATGTGTAGGGAACAAAGTCCTTACCGTTCTCCGCCATGAGCTCAGCGCGGTACTTCGCGATCGCCTCCGCCGGAGGGAGATCCTGGCCGGGATAACGGAGCCGCGACACAAGCGCACCATCGGCGACGCTCTCGATGTCGAAAACGAAGTATTTCGTGTCGGCGAGTGCCACGGGTCAGCGCCTCGCCAGCGGGTGCTTGAGCGGCAGCCAGGCCCCGTCGGCCTTGCTCGAGGCCACCGACTGTTCGATGAAATACATCCCCTCCACACCGTCGTGGATGTTGGGGTAGACGGTGTCTTTCTTCTCGACGACGGCACCCGTCGCCGCCGCGGCCATGGCGTCGAAACCGGCGCGGTAGACATTGGCGAACGCCTCGAAAAAGGCCTCGGGATGGCCCGCCGGCAGCCGGCAGGCGGCCTTGCCCGCCTGGTTCATGAAGGGCGCGTTGGGATCCCGCGTGTAGATCATGTGCGGCTTGCCATTGTGGCGAACGAGCAATTTGTTGGGCTCCTCCTGGTGCCACTCGAGGCTCCCCAGGGTGCCGTCGATCTGGATCCGCACGTCGTTCTCACGGCCATGGCTAATCTGCGAGGCCGTCACGGTGCCCAGCGCCCCGTTTTCGAAGCGGATCACGGCGTGGCCATAGTCGTCGAGGGGCCGGTCGGGCACGAAGGTCTTCAGGTTCGCGCTGATCTTCTCCGGTAGGAGTCCGGTCATGAAGCGACCGAGGTTGTAGGCATGAGTGCCGATGTCGCCGAAGCAGCCGGCGGCACCGCTCTTCGTGGGGTCGGTCCGCCACGCGGCCTGCTTCTGCCCCTCGGTCTCGAGCCTGGTCCGTAGCCAACCCTGAATGTATTCGACGCGGATCGCCTGGATCTCGCCAAGCTCGCCCGCGAGGATCATCTCCCGCGCCTGCCGCACCAGCGGGTAGCCGGTGTAGTTGTGCGTGACCACAAACACCGCCTTCGAAGCCGCCACGATTTTGGCGAGCTCCTCGGCCTCCGCGAGCGTGAGCGTGAGCGGCTTGTCGCAGACGACGTGGAAGCCCGCCTCGAGTGCTGCCTTCGCGACCGGAAAGTGCATATGGTTGGGCGTGACCACCGTCACGAAGTCGATCCGCTGCTCCGCCGGCAGGGCCCGCTCCCTGTCGAGCATCTCCTGGTAGGAGCCGTAGGCCCGCGCAGGGTCGATGTCATAGTCGGCGGCGCTCGCCTTGGCCCGCGCAGGATCGCTCGAGAGTGCGCCGGCCACGAGCGCCGCACGGTTGTCGAGCACGGCAGCCGTGACATGCACGCGGCCAATGAAGGAGCCCTGGCCCCCCCCCACGATTCCCATCCGTAACTTCCTGCCGAGCGCGTCATTGGTCGCCATCGCCAACCCCTCACGTGGTTTTGTCGCCCTACCGCCGGCTCGGGCCGGCACCGCGATTGGGCGGCTACGGGGTCGAAGCGTAGCACACGCGCAGCCGCGCCGGCAGCGGGTGGCCGGTTGCGGGCGGCGTCCGCCGGGGCATAGGATGCCTTTCGAGGGGCGATGTTCCGCCCCGTCTCATGGAACCGCCGCGCGGCGGCACCTGTCGATGGGCTTTCAGGATCGCGGCTACTACGGTGACCGCCGCTCCACGTTCGCGTCGGAGTGGACCGCGGTTTATGCCATCATCGCGCTCAACGTGGCGATCTGGCTGGCCAACTTTATTCTCACGGGCGATCTGTTTCGCGAGCTGTTCTCGCTGCGGCTATCGCTCAACGATCTGCTCTGCCTGCGGTCGGATCTGCCGGAACACCCCTGGCAGTTTTGGTCGCTGCTCACCTACGGCTTCCTCCACGACGGGCCGAGTCTCGAGCAGCCAAACAACCAATACTCGCCGATGCACCTGCTCTTCAACATGCTCACGCTCTGGTTCTTCGGCCGTGAACTCGAGGACCTGATGGGGCGGGCCGAGTTTCTGCGGTTCTACTGTGCTGCGGTCATTGTCGCCGGCGTGGCCTGGGTGGTGGGCGAAGGCTTCGGCGGCCAGGGGGGCCGGCTTGTCGGTGCCTCAGGGGGCGTGATGGCCGTGCTCGCGGTGTTCGTCTGGCATTTTCCGCGGCAGACGGTGCTCATTTACGGCGTGCTGCCGGTGCCCGTCTGGGCGTTGGGACTTTTATATCTCGTCTCCGACGTCCGCGGCGCGGCAGGGGGAAGCGGCAATGTTGCCCACGTGGCCCACCTCGGCGGTGCCCTCTTCGGGCTGCTCTACGCATGGCGGGGCTGGAGCCTCGAGGACCTCACCGACCTGCCCGCCAAGTTGCTGCGGCGCAGACCAAAGATGCGCATCGTCCGTCCCGACGACGAGACCTCGGACACCAGCCGGCCGGCGGCGCGGTCGGGCGAGGACTCCCGCCTCGACGAGGAGGTCGACCGGATCCTCGAGAAGATCAGCCGCTCCGGCGAGGGAAGCCTGACGGCGACCGAACGCGACACGCTCACCCGCGCGAGCCGCCGACTCAAGGACCGCAACCGTTCCTAAAGCACATTCGACTTTGGTGGTGCGCCGGCAAAGGGGGCGGCAAAAGTCGCCGCTGCGCGGCCCTGCGTGTCACGGGCCTGACGGCACCGCTGGTCGTAAAGAGAGCTATCAGTGGCGAACTTTTCCTGGGCTGGGTGTGCGGCCGTATTCCCCGCGCTCGCGCTCGGGGCTTCCTGACGGGGAACGAGGCACGGGGGTCGGCGAACGCTCGAGGAGCGTCGGGCCGCCACGGCCCATAGCGACGAGACTTTTGCCGCCCCCGAGCCGGCGATGCACCAATGTACTTGCGTTCTCGTCTTTAGCGGATCGTGGTGGCGGCGGGCACGGCAGCGGTGCGGTCCTGGATTGACTTCAGCCGCAGCTGGTCGATCAAACCGACAACCTCGGTGAACATCTTCTCGTCAACGTGGCCGGAGAGCACGCCCTGAGGGCAGCCGCGGGTGTCGAGAAGAGCGATGTTGGGTTCATTTGGAACGATGCCAAACCGCTGCCGCATCGTGTCTTCGAAGTCGAGCCACACCGACACAAACTGCGAATCCTTGCGGAATCTCGATCGGGCGACCGTCTCGAGAGCCTTGGGCACCTCGGGCAGGCAGGCCACGGGAATCACGTGCACGTCGGGCGGCGCAAGGCCGGCCGGCCAACCCGCGAGGCCGACCACGGGCTGCCGCGACCATTCGGTCGCCACCGCCTGGCCAGCCGTCGGATGAAACTGCACGTGGAGCTTCCGCCCCAGTTCGAGCGCCGCCTCGGCCCCTTTGCGTTCCGAGTAGACGAGAACGACGACGTCGCCCTGCATCCGCAGCGTCTCGTGCCGGTTTTTAAACTGGTCCTCCATCGCGATGTTGACCACGCGATCCGCGTTGCTGGCGAGAGATGGCGCCGCGAAGGCGGCCAGCAGGACCTGCAGAATCAGTCGGCGGATGGAGATCGTCATGACACACCCTCGTGAGTGAACACACCGCAGGGTGAGTACCGCGCAGCCCCCAGGCGGCACAACCGCGATTTGGCCGATTCGGCAGCTCACACAGCCAGGACGCCATCCTCGTCCGGCGCATCCACCGCGTCTTCCCCGTCCGCACGGCCGCCCGGTTGCAGGAGTGCCAAAAGCGCCGGCAGGAACACGAGTGACGTCACCGTGCAGGTGGTCACGCCCAGCGTGAGCACTCGGCCCAGACTCTCCAGCCCACGATGGCTCGCCACCATCAGGGCCCCGAAGCCGAGAATCGTCGTGAGGGCGTCGACGAGCACGGAGTTAGCGGTCGAGGCGCTGATCCGATAGGGCCCCGGTCGTTCCAGGGCGTCGTGCACGATGTGCACGCCGTAGTCGACAGCAATCCCGAGGATCAGCGGAATGCCGATCAGGTTGGCGGGGTTGAGGTCGATGCCCCCGAGCCCCATGAGGCCGAGCGTCTGTAAGAGTCCTATAGCCAGCGGCAATGCTGCCAGCAGCGCATGCTTGACCGAACGGAAGTCAAGCCACAGCACGAAGAGGATCACCGCCAGCGCAGAGAGGCCTGCCTGTTCATAACTCCGCTTCATCTCCAGCGACGCCTCGTAGGCCTGCAACGGGTTGCCCGTGGTTCGGGGGTCGACGCTCCGCACCTCCTGAACAAACTTCTCGAGCGATTCGAACTTCCAGATGTCGCCGCGGCCGTAGATCTTGAGGAGATGGCGGCCACTCGAGCCGACGAACCGCTCGACGAGGCTCGGCGGCAGGTCGTCAAGCGCGGGAGGCTCGGGATTGGCCACGCTGGAGAGCGCATGGAGCCGGGTGAGCAGGTCGCCCGCCGCCCGCTGCTGGAAGGTGGCGATCGCGCGGTAACACTCCTCCGGTCCCTTGCGTCTGAGGCTGTCCCGAGCCCGTTCGAGGTGCCAAGCCGTCCGCAGGCCACCAGGACGCTTCGACGATTCGCCCTGGGCCCAGGCCAGCGTCTCACCGAGCGAGTCGAGCCGATCGACCGGTATTTCCGGCGGGCGTTCGGGCAGCGTGGCCAGCCGGCCGCGGATCCGCTCGATGAGCGGCCGCTTGAGCTCCTCGTCGGCGGGCAACAGCGACGCGATCTCGTCGACCCGTTCGACGCTGGGCAGCATCATGAGCTTTGCCTTGCGGTCGAGCAGCTGCTCCCGCGAATCGGCAATCGAGAGGGCATACCAGACGCTCTGGTCGCACTCCTCGAGGAGTTTCTTCTCCACGGCGACGCTCTCGAGCCCCTCGGCCTGCATGTTGAGGAGGTTGTGGTCGTAGCGAAGTTCGTGGAGGCCACCGGCCAGCGCCATCGTGCAGGCGACCGCCGCGAGGGTCACAATTCGCGGATGCCGGAAGACCGGCTGAAGCCAGGCGTGCACCGGCACCGGCTCGGGAATCCGCCGGCCCAGCGGCCCACGATCGACGAGCGCTACGACCGCCGGCAGTACGAGCAGTTCCGCGAGGCAGCAGAGGAGGATGCCGCCGCCGGCGATCATGCCGAGCTCTGCCACGCCCACGAAACTCGTAAGGGCCGCCGCGAAGAAGGCCACCGAGGTCGTGATCGCGCCGGTGAGGATCCCCGGTCCCACGCTCCCGCTCGTCTCCACCAGCGCCTCGTCGCATCCCATGCCCCGCCGCCGCTGCTCCAGGTAGCGGCCGATGTAGTAGGTGCCGTAGTCAATGCCCACGCCGATCATCGTCACCGTGAAAGTGACGCTGAGGATGTTGAGGTGGCCGACGCTGGCCGTGGCCCAGGCAAAGGCCCAGGCCATGCCGATCGCGAGCACGCCGTTGGCCATGAGGGCGTGCCGCACGCCGCCGAAACCGGCGATGATCACGATCACGACGGCCGCCATCGATAGCCCACTCGCCCAGACCATCGACTGCTGGCTCGTCCGCATCTCGTCATCCTCCATCACCGGCAGGCCGGTGAGGCCGGTCGAGATGCCGGGATGCCGCTCGCTCACGCCGGCGATGATCCGCCGGAGTTCATCGGTCGCCTTCGAGGCACCGGCGAACCCCCCCTTCTCCTTGGTCAGCCGCAGGAGCACAAACCCGAGCTTCCCGTCCTTGGCAAGGAGATGCTCGCTGGAGAGGTCGCGGAGGGTCGAGAGCGACTCCGGCATGCTCGGCCACGGCGACACGTAGTCGAGGCTCCGCGGCTCACCCGTCTGCGGCGCGTCGATGCCGGCCACGAGGCTCTCGACATAGCGTTCAAGCGCCGCGGCAGGGGGCTCGTCGCGTGGTCCCTGTGCCGCCGCGCCAGCCACCATCTGCCCGGCGAGGCCTCCGACCATCGTGCTCACCTTCAACTGCGCCCAGCCGCCATCGAGGATCGGCTGGGTCCGCTCGATGAAGCGATCGATGTCGGCGAGATCCGCCGGCGACAGGTAGTGCAGACCCTTGGAACGGATCTTCGAGAGGTCGACCTCGTGTAACACCGAGCGAAACAGCGACTCCTCCCGAGCGACCTCGCGGGAGACCTCCTGAAGCACCGCGATCACGCCCTCGCGGGATTCCCCCTCCACGACCACGACGGCGTCGTCGTCCTCGCCGAACTCTCGGATGTAGTCGATCCAAAGCTTGTTGTATTCGCTCTCCGGATTGAGCAGGTCGACGCGGCTGACCTTGTAGCCCAGATGTCGGGCGGTCCACGCCCCCGCGGCCACCGCCGACAGGATGGCGAGCATCACCACGGTGAGCGGATGCCGCAGGCAGACCCGCGTCCATGCCACCAGCGCCCGTCCCAGCAACCCCGGCGCGTGCGGACGGGGAATGTCGCTGCGCCGCTGGTCTGCGGCGTCCTCGAGATCTCGGTCGTGGGGCATCGCTCAACGTCCTGGCGGTCCACCGGGCGGATTCGTCGCCGGACCGGGGCGGGATCGTAGGGAACCTGCGGCGGCGGGCCAAGGCCCGATCGCGGCCGCCCGGGCAGGGCGGGCAAGCCGGGCAAGCCTTCCGGAACTGCCGCGGAAATATCTGGCCCAGAGCCGTGCCGCAGACCGAATACCTTTCGCAGACGGCACCGCACGGGGCGCCGGTGAGGATCAGGTAGGGGGGATGTCGAACATGACTGTGCGCCTTCACGCGCTTGTGTGCCTGGGGATTGTGCTCGCGCTCGGGCTTCCGATTGTGGCCCGTGCCGCCGGTGACACCGGTCTTTCCACGTTCGTCGCGGCCACGGTCGCAGACGCTGGCTCGTCGAGCCGGGAGGCGCGGAGCCGTGCGACGGAGGCGGTGCCTCTTGATCGCATGGCCCCCGTTGAGCGGCAGATCGCCGAGCAGGCGATCCGGCAGACCACGCTCTACAGGCACCTCCCCCGGGCAAGCATCACGTGCGACGCTGCGCTCCTCGACTTCGTGCTCACGAAGCCCGAGACGCTCGTCGACGTCTGGCGTGTGCTGGGCATCAGTATGCTCGCGCTCGATCCGGCCGGCCCCGCCCGGTGGCGGCTCTCCGACGGTTTCGGCACGGTGGGCACCGTTCGCCTGTTGCACCACGAGCGGAATGGCCGGGGTGGTCTCTACGTGTTTCACGGGCGGGGTGCCTACGAGGGTCCGCTCGCCCCCAAGCAACTCACCGGCTCGTGTCTCGTCGTGGTGCGGCACTCCGCCGACCCGGCAGCAGCCGCGGGGCGGCCGCGGCAGACGGTGCAGATCGACGCATTTCTCGACGTCGATGGTCTCGGCCTCGAGATCGTAACCCGCACCCTCCAGCCACTGATCGTTCACTCGGCTGCGACCAACCTGCACGAGATTAGTCTCTTTGTGTCACAGTTCTCCGCCGCCGCCACCCGCAATCCGGCGGCCGTGGCCCGACTGACAGACCGCATGACTCGGATCGAACCGCAGGATCGCCGCACGCTTGCGGCGCTCGCATCTGGCAGAACCGGCGGAACGCGCCCGGCCGAATCCCATCAGCCCATTGAAGACGACGTGCAGACTGAACTCGCCGCTCGCTGGATGAACACCGACCAACTCGACGCCGTCCAGCGGCGCTGACCGGCTAGATCGCATCCAACTTACGCGGAACGCCGGCTCGAGGGCGGCAAAAGTCTCGTCGCTCTTCAAGAAGCCCCAAGCGCAAGCGCGGGGAATACGGGTCGCATCGAGTTGATGCCGGATTGGTTCACCGGCGGTGACATGCTCGCCGCTCTCCCGCAAGCGGATGCACGCTACTGGGTCGAGTCGGGGCGGCCGGTGAGCGTGGGCACCGATGCGATTCGCATCCGTGCCTCCGATGCGACGAGATAGGGCCGCTTGTATTCCGGCATGTAGCCGCGGGCACCGCGCACCGACACCTGCTGGCCGACGAGCGGCCCGAGGTTCACGCCGGGTTGCGGCGTGACGAACGCGAGCACGTTATTACTTTCGTCGACGACGGCCCATCTCGGCGCCTCGGGCCGGCGCGAGATCACGGTGGCAAGCCGGCCGCTGGCCTCCATTTGGTCGGGGGGCGTCCATGTCGGCTGACCGCCTGCCGGCCGGCCACCGGGCAGCACCCCGGGCCGAACGGGCCGCGTTCCGAGTGAGGACAGACTCGACCACATCCCTCCCAGCCGCAGCGGTTCGGCATCAGCCGCCGGATTCACCGCGAGGCTCTGCTGGCGACCCTGGATCGCCTCGAATCGCGAGAGCCGGGCATCGATCGCCTGGGCGCGTGTGCGGTCGCCCTGCGCCGTCGCGCGGGTCGATGCCAGCCGCAGCCGTTCTCGCAACGGCGCCAGGTTCCAGATCTCACTAGGGCCGGTCACCGCCAGCGAGAGTGCCAGGTCGATGTCGGCCAGTTCGTCTCCCGAGGCCGCGGCGGCTCCGGCGCTCACGGCCGGCGGCGGCGTCGCAGGCGTGGCGCGATCAAACACGTTCGTACCCCGCGGCAGCCAGCCGGCCAGCAGCCGGCTCATCCCACCCGGTTTTTCTTCCGGCGGCGGAGCTGCGTGTGCTGCATCAAACTCCGCGACCGCCTGGGTCACGGCGTCCCCCGCGTCACGGATCGCCTCGATCGCCTCGCCGGCGGCAGCCAGGCCGCCGCTCGGCAGTTGGTCGGTCAATGGTGCAGTTGGCGCTAGCGCCAGCGGGAGCGCGAGATCACCACCCCACGCCCAGCGAAACTCGCCCGCGGGTGGCTCGATTCGCAGCCAGTCGCCGGCATGCCGGCCCTCGGCGATCCGCACCCGCTCGATGATCGTGACCCGCTCACCGGCCTCGAGCGCCACCTGTGTGACGTGCCGCAGATCATTGAGTTGCGACCCGACCCGCGCCACCGTGGCGTCGGTGACGACGATTCCCGTCGTGGGGTCAGACTTCGCCTGGGCCTGTACGTCGCGGGCGAGCACCCAGCTGAAGCCCCCCTTCACCGGCCGCACGGCACAATAGCCAGACGCGTCGATCGACCAGACCTCAACCTCAGTGCCAGCAACGAGCCGCTCAGTCGGATAGAAGTCGTCCCCGGGACCGCAGCGAAGATAGAGGTGATTGGCGGCGACCGGCACGGTGACCGGCAGCAGCGCCGACGAACGCACTACCTCATCGGCCCGTACAGCGAGGCCCGCCATCACCCAGACGGCCACCACCGCGCAGCGCACGCCGCGAGGACATCGTGTTGCTTTGAACATGAGCGTCATTGCCGCATCCGTCCGTGGACATCGGCTCCACCAAAAAAAGCGCGTAGACGAGGCTTGGGCGTCCTCGTCTACGCGCTGCGTTCGGGCCGCCGAAGCAGCCCTGCCGATTCCCTTGTAGACCAGCCGGGGCGGACGCTCAAGCCTCGAATTGAGCCCCTCGTTTCCACTCGAAAAGAGCCGCTCCCCAGGCCCCGTAGAGCCCCCTCTCACCGTGGGTTTTGCGGCCGGCAGGGTGGCCCGGGAAATCTGCGTCGGCTCTGCGGGCTGCGGCGAACGGCGCCAGCATCTGCATGCCAGCAGGTGGCGGGCGCGTGACGTGGTGAGGGACGGGTTGGGGTGGCGGCGCGTCTTCCCCGCGCTTGCGCTTGGGGCTTCCTGGCAAAAAGCCCGGAGCGCGAGCGATGGGAATACGGGTGGCGGGCGCGTGACGGAAGCTGGCCTTTGATCACCACCGCTCGATGGGACGGTCAAGCACTTCGCGGAGGAGAATCAACTGGCGGAGGGCGAGCGGGTTTCGCAGGAGCGCCGTCAGCTCGATCGGGGAAGCCAGTGGCTGAAGCCCTGGCTTGCCGCCGCCGTCGAGCCCGCCCGCTGCGAGTGGTGAGTCAAGATGAGCCAACTTCTGATCGAACGCATCGTGCACGTGCCTGGCGACGTCGGTACCGCCGGCGAGCGTGCGGAGGTGCCGCTCGGCCACCGGCATCTCGCGCACGGCCGGCGACGGCGAGGCGTCGCGACGCACCGCCACCTCACGCTGACGAGGCCGCTTGGCAGGACGCGCGGTCTGCCGTGGCAACGCCGGCGGGCCGCCCCCGGACCGCTGCAGAAACTCCTCGATCTGCCGCTCCAGTTCCGATCTCTCACCACCAGCCGCGGCAGGCACACCATCGGCGAGGGGCCGCTGAACAGGCCGCAGCAACTCCGGCTGTTTCGGCGCTCCCGCCCTGGCCACTTTGCGGATCACGCCCACGACCTGCGAGACGATCCAGAAGACGACAAACAACAGCGGCAGCAGCCCCTCGAGCCAGTCGAAACCGGCTGCAAAGAGCGGCATGGCGAAGGTGGAGAACATCGCTCCCTCGATTCCGTCTTATTGCGCCGTGGAGATCGATGGCGTCGCCGCGCCGCCGGCGATCGTCCGCCGCATATCGGTGTCGGCCTGCAGGTTCCGCAGCTTGTAATAGTCGAAGATGCCGAGCTGGCCCGACGTGAGCGATTCGGCGACGGCCTTGGGCACCTCCGCCTCAGCCTGCACGAGCCCGGCCCGGCTCTCCTCGATGCTCGCGATCATCTCCTGCTCCTTCGCCACGGCCATCGCACGGCGGCCCTCGGCGTTGGCGCGGGCCACGCGCGTGTCGGCCTCCGCCTGATCGGCCTGCAGGCGGGCGCCGATGTTGGCCCCCACGTCGATGTCGGCGATGTCGATCGACACGATCTCGAACGCGGTATTGGCGTCGAGACGGCGGGCGAGCACGGTCTTCGAGATCACGTCGGGATTTTCGAGCACATCGGTGTGACGCTCGGCAGACCCGATCGCCGAGACGATGCCCTCGCCGACGCGGGCGATGATTGTTTCCTCGGTGGCACCGCCGATAAGTTGGTAGAGGTTGGTCCGCACGGTGACCCGGGCCTTGACCTTGAGTTGGATGCCGTTCTTGGCGACGGCATCGAGCGACTCACGGCCGCTGTTCTTGCCCGGGCAGTCGATCACCTTGGGGTAGACGCTCGTCTGGACGGCCTCGCGAACATTCCGCCCGGCGAGGTCGATGGCGGCGGCCCGCTTGAAGGTGAGCTCGGTGATCTTCGCCTTGTTGGCCGCGATCAGCGCCTGCACCACCAGCGGCACGCGGCCGCCGGCAAGATAGTGCGACTCCAGCGCCTGCGACGTCAGGCCGGTGGAATCGCCGAGCCCCGCCTGCACGGCCATGATTTTGCTCCGCACGATCACGGCTGGATTCACCTTCTTGAAGCTCATCGCCACCAGGTCGAACAGGCCGATCCCGGCCCCCGACGCGACCGACTGCACCCAGAGCCGGAGATACCGGGCGAGGACGGCGAACACGACGAGCAGGGCGAATACGCCCGCCCCGAGAACGATCAGGGTCACGAGAGGCATCGGTCGGCTCCGGAACGTGAGGCACGCGGCGAGGTGCCGCACCCTTTAAGACTGTTTCGGCGGGGCCCCGGAGTCAAGTTTTTCATGAGATAGCGTGTTTTCACCCCCTCCTTCCCGCTCAAGCGCGTCGAAGTCGAAGGCCTCGAGCGCCTCCTCAAGCTGCCGCGGCACCGCCGGCGGCTTGGGAGTTGGCTCAGGCACAGGGACGTCCGGCCGCAGCCGGTTGGCCGGTAACACGAGGGCCTGGGCACGGACGACCAGCGCCGTCGCCTGCACGCCGACGGCCTCGATCGACTCACCCCGCGTGATCGGTCCGCTCTCACTGAGGGCGGTGTGCTCGACTCCATCGATCTCGATGCTGCCCCACGGCAAGAGATCGCTCGTGGCCCGTCCGGCCCGGCCCACGAGTTCGCGAAGGAGTACTCGTCGGTCGGCGTCGGGCACCACCTCGTCAGGTCGTGGCGGGGGCGGCAGCACTCGCCGGCCAAGCGGGGTGTGGGGGAAAAACCGAAACGCACTCGCCAGCGCGACCGGCGCCGCCACGCACGTCGCCGCAAGCACCACCGTGCCGACCCACGGCCCCTGCTCGGCGAAGGCGGTCGCGACGCCGGCACCGAGCGCTACAACACTGAGAAACCCGAGCACGCCGCCAGAGGGCACAAACACCTCGAGCACCATCATGCCAAGGCCGACGGCCAGAAGCGCGACGATCCAGGCGACGGCGGTCATGCGGATGCCAGCGGCCGCACGGAGATACGCCCGTCGCGGACCTCGACGACCTCGACGGCCGTTCCCGGCTCGATCAAGATCCCGTCGCTGACCACGTCGCGGATGACGTCACCGATCCGTGCCTTGCCGGCCGGGGCGAGCCGGGTCGTCGTCGTGCCCGACGCACCGACCAGATCGTCAGAGGCCTCGTCGATGGCGGCATCCTCCGGTGGCGGTTCGAGGAGCACGTTCTTGAGAAACGGCGTCGCCGGTAGCCAGCGCCGCACAATAATGCCCAGGAGCGTTACCCCCGCAGCCGCACCGAGGATACCCAGGAGCGACCACTGCATCTGGCGGATCTGGTAGTCGTTGGCCGGCAGTACAAACGATTGGCTGGCAAGCACGATCGACGCGATCACCAGCAGACCGCCGCCGAGGCCGAGCACGCCGAAGCCGGGCAGCACGAAAATCTCGGCGGCCACACACACGACACCCGCGATGAACAGCATCACCTCGAGCCAGCCCGACGTGCCGTTGAGGTACTGGCTCCAGAAGTAGATGATGAACGCCACCATCGACACAAACCCGCCGAAGCCAACGCCCGGGGTCTTGAGTTCGATGTATAAGCCAGCGCCGCCGATCAGGAGCAGCAGCCAGGCGAGGCTCGGGCTCGCGAGCGCTTCGAGCAGTTTGTCGGACCAGCCCGGCTCGGCCACGCCGATCTCGCCATCGAGTCCGTAGGCCTTGCGCACGCCCTCGGCGTCGTCGACGACGTGGGCCGCAAGCCCCAGTTCTTCGGCGCGGCGGCCATCGAGTTGCAGGGGTCCGGTGCCAATCTGCGGGCCGAGTTCCCAACTCTCGCGGTCATCTCGTAAGGCGAGCTCCTCCTCGGTGAAATAGTCGACCCGGCCTGTGCCCTGCTCGACGGCGCGGCGCACCGCCAGGCCAGGGACCACGAGCGCAGCGGGCAGCGACCAGCTCCGGTCGCGAAGTTTCGCCACCCCGCCGCGCCAGGCTGCCACCACCGACTCGGCCTTACGGCCGCCGATCGTGGCCGCCCCCTCGCCACCGATCACGGCGCCGGGATGCATCACGAGTTCGTCGCATGCCGCCGCGACGAGGGCCGCGTCGCCACGTGCCTCCCGCGGCACGTAGGCCACGGTTCGCACGCCGCCCGGATCGAGACCGGACAGCCAGTTGGCCAGCACGAGACTCTGCTCAGGTGAGCCGCCGGCGCTGTCGATCCGCAGCCAGATGAAGTTCGCTCCATCGGCGACCGCCCGCTCGATCCGCCCACGGAGCCGCGCTACCGCCTCGGGCGTGACCGCGCCTGTGAGTGCAACACGCACCGGTTTCCAGCCACCGGCGAGCGACGGATCGGTGGCCATGTCCTGTTCGGGCACACCGAGCCCGCGGGCGAGTTCCGCCGGCGACCGGGCCAAGAGCCGGACGAACCCGAGCTCGCGGCCACGCCGACCGTCAAACGACACAGGCACCGGCCGCAGTTCCTCCACCGCAAGCACCGCCACCTTCTTCCGGAGGTCGGCGAGGCCGCGCTCCTCAACGAACTGCTCGCCGTCGTCGGTCGACACGCGGACCACACGGGCCGCCGGGTCGACGAGCGCCACCGCCACCGCCGGGGGCACGGTCCGGCGC
Organism: Pirellulales bacterium; assembly: GCA_040877375.1. Taxonomy (GTDB): domain Bacteria; phylum Planctomycetota; class Planctomycetia; order Pirellulales; family UBA1268; genus QWPN01. Next base: position 14,248 of record JBBDNW010000144.1, read on the forward strand.
CGCGACGCCACCTGCGTGTAGGCAGCCCGCATGGCGTCGTCGACCACCGACTCGGCCACGTTGGCCGGGCCAAGCACCGCGTCTGGGGGCATCGCGATTTCGTCACAGGCCAGCGCCACCAGCACGGCGTGGCCAGTGGCCCCGTCGGGCAGCCAGGCCACCGTCTTCACGCCGGCGAGTCGTGGGTCGGTGAGAAACCGCGCCAGCTCGAGCGACCGGCCAAAATCGCTGCCGCCGGCCACCTCGCCGTCGGTCGCGTCGAATCGCAGCACCAGCGTGCCTCTCTCTTCTGGTGCGACGCGGAGTCGCGCGAGATGACGGATCACGGCGGCTTCGACCTGCGTGTCGCGGGTACCGGTGATCGGCAGCCGCACGGGGATGACGACCGTCGGGGCGGCGCCGGCCGGCAGCACGGCCAGAACGGCGGCCCACGTGGCGACAACGCTGATGAGCCGGCAGAAGGCGGTACCGAGCCGCATGAGTTCACTCCGGCCTTGATCAAACCGGCAAATTCTAAGTCGCCTGCCGCAAGAGTCAAAAAAAGGGTCGCTCCACCTTATACTCCCCCACATGAACACACCTCCGGCCACGTCGGTCACACGGCAACTCGTCGATCTCGTCGGCACGCGGGCTCTCAAACGGGGCACATTCCGGCTCGCCTCGGGCCGCGAGGCCAGTTTCTATCTCGATGCCAAGCAAGTCGTGCTGGATTCACAGGGCGCCATGCTTGTTGGCCGGGCGATTCTCGAGCGTTTGCGGTCGTTCGGACCGCTGCCGCACGCCATCGGCGGCATGGCAATCGGCGCCGATCCCGTCACGGGTGCCGTCGTCACCATGGCGGGCGTCGAGGGGCTGCCGCTCAAGGGGTTTATGGTTCGCAAGGAAGCCAAGGGGCACGGCCTTCAGAAATACATCGAAGGCCCTGTCGAGCCAGGGCAGCGAGTGGTGATCGTGGAAGATGTGGTCACGACCGGCGGCTCGTCGCTCTTGGCGATCGATCGGGCCGTGGAGTTTGGCCTCGTCGTGGAGCGGCTGGTGGCCGTTATCGACCGTCTGGCCGGGGCCCGCGAGGCGCTCGCTGCCCGCGGCATTCCGCTCGAGGCACTCGTCACGATCCGCGACCTTGGTATCGAACCCGACGCCGTCTGACGGTTGCTTGCCCCCGCCCACCATGCGGGCATAGGCTTACCTTGCGTGGTGAGGCCGTGCGGATCGATGATTTTAAGGATTCGTGGCACATGCGGCCGATTCCAAAATTGCTCGGAATGATGATTGCTACGGCAGCCACCGCCCTCTTCGCCGGCGTTGCGGTTCCCGTCGATGCAGAGATCGACGCACTGATCACGCAGCTCGGCGACACGGATTTCGCCGTCCGCGAGGCCGCCTCCGCCAAGCTCGCGGCGCTTGGGGCCGAGGCCTCCGACAGACTGCTCGCTGCCGCTGAGTCGAATGCCGACCTGGAGGTGGCGCTGCGGGCGAGGTGGCTCGTTGAGTCGCTGCCCCTGGCGCTGGTCGACGATCCCCCCGAGGTCGCCGCCATGCTCGACCGCTTCACGCGGAGTGACTTTGACGACCGCGTGCAGATCATGCACCGGCTCTTGCGGCTCGAGGACGATGCGGGCATCGAGCCGCTCGCCCGGATCGTGCGGCTGGAGCGGACCGATACGGGCTCGCGGATTGCCGCTGCGCTCTTAGCCCGGGAATGGCAGCCAGAGGATCCTGTCTGGCCGGGGCTCCGCGACCGGATCACCGCCGGCCTCGGGCCGAGCGGGCGGACGACCGCGCGATTGCTCCGCGCCGTCATCGACGTCTCCCGCGCCGACTCGCCCGCGGCGGCCACGCCGGCGATCGACGCTGTCGCCGCCACGGTCGCGGCGCTCGGCCATTCAGAGGCCGAACCCACCGCCGACGGGCCCGCGGTCGAAGAATTGGCCGATGCCTCACTCGGCCGGGCGAAGACGCTGCGGATCTTCCGCCGCTGCCTGATCCAGATGCTCGTCGCGGCGGGCCGGCGCACCGAAGCGCTTGCGGAGGCCGGCAGGCTGTTTGCCGCGTGCGCCGACTCTGCCTCTGAGGTGGAACTCATCGCTGCCGAACTGATCTGGCTTACCGATCACAACCTCCCGGAGGCGGTCGACCTCCTGGCCGAGCGGCTCGCGGTCGACGACGTCGACTTTCAGCCCCTCGTCGGCTACTCAGCCGCGGTGGCCTGGCGCCGCCGCGGCGACGAGCCGCGCGCTGTGATCCTCGCCGAGCGTGCGCATGCCCGGCTCGGCAACGTAGCGGCCGGCGCGAGCCAGCGGCTTCAGGCCGCAATGCTCCTGGCCCGCTGGGGGGCGGCCGACTGGTCGCACCGCGAATACACCGCGCTCGTCGACGATCCGGAGACACCGGTAGGCGAGTTCGCCCTCGCCGGCATTCTCTGCTCCGAGTTTCTCAACGAACAAGAGCGCCATGCCGAGGCGGCCGCCCTGCTCCGCCGCGTGCTCGACGGCCGCGAGGGGGAAGACATGGATCAGATCCTGATGCGGCTCGAGCGTGATCCGCGGTCGATGCGATCGCGGATGCTCTTTTTTGGCTCCCGTGCGCAGGCCGTCAGCGGCAATGCCGCCGAGGAACGCCGGCTGCTTGAGGAGTCGCTGCGGACCTACAGCAAAGACGTCGACTCGCTGATCGCCTGCTACCACCTCTCCGCTGGCTCGGCAGAGCGCCGCGCCGAAGCCAAGGCACGGGTCGCCCGGGCGCTCGAGCAGATCGACGAGGAGATCCAGGCGCTGCCCGACGACGCCAACTGCTACAACGAATACGCCTGGCTCGTCGCCAACACGGAGGGTGACATCCGCAAGGCCACCCGCTATTCGAAGCGGTCGCTGGAGTATGCGTTCGACACCTCGAGCTATCTCGACACGCTCGCGCACTGCCGTGCCGCCGCGGGTGACCTGCGGGCGGCGGTCCGCACGCAACTGCTCGCGATGCGGCAGGAGCCTCACAACCCCGCGATTCGCCGTAACCTCGCACAATTCGAAAAAGCCCTGGCCGAGCAATGATGCCAAGCCATCACGTTGCGGTTCGCGACACGCGGCTGGCGGTGCATTCCGCCGGCAGCGGCCTGCCGCTCCTGCTCCTTCATGCCTTTCCGCTCGACCATTCCATGTGGGAGCGACAGACGTCGCTTGCCGATCACCTGCGGATCATCGCTCCCGACCTGCGGGGCTTCGGAGCAAGCGACGCCGCCAGCCCGGAGAGCATCGCCCAGATGGCCGATGATGCGGTCGCCCTGCTCGACAGCCTGCATGTCACCCGGCCGGCCGTGGTCTGCGGCGTGTCGATGGGAGGCTACGTCGCCCAGCACGTCGCCGCCCGCCATCCCGACCGTGTCGCGTCGCTGGTGCTTGTCGACACAAAGCTTGAAGCCGACACTTCCGAGGCCCGTGCAGCACGCGTCGACCTGGCCGCCAAAGTGGGCCGGCTGGGACTGTCGATCCTCGCCGACCTGATGATCCCACGGCTCCTCGCGCCGGTCGCGGCGAACGCCGACCCAAAGACCACGGCGCGGCACCGTGACAACGCGGCGGCGCTCCAGCGAATGATCGTCGAGCAGCGGGTCGGCACGATCCAGGCGGTGCTGGCGGCGCTCGGCGATCGGCCCGACATGACCGAGGCGATGCGGCATGTCCGAGTGCCGACGCTCCTGGTCGTGGGTGCTGAGGACCAGATCACGCCGCCTGCGTGCCTCGAAGCCGCCGAGGAGATCATTCCCGACGCCCGGCTCTTGATCGTGCCCCGGACCGGCCACCTCGTGCCGCTTGAGGCCCCTGAAGTGTTCAACGCGGCGCTGCTCGAGTTTTTGGAGGACGTTGCCGCACCCTGATGCCGGTGGTGGCGGCGCCCCGCGACATCTCGGCCATCGAAGCCGATTGCGTGCCGGCCGAATCACAAGTCGCCATCATCGCATGAAGAGCGCATTCGACTTCTATGTCTCGCCGGCAAAGGGGGCGGCAAAAGTCTCGTCGCCGGGGCGAGGATACGCCCCAGGCTCCTAAGAG
>JBBDNW010000145.1:0-18270 GCA_040877375.1 Pirellulales bacterium
GCGTGGTGCCGAGCCGCGACAGCCGCACCGGGAGCGTCACCGAGCAGTTCCGCGATGCTTTCGAGGCCCGCCGGGGCATGGGCCTGCGAGGCGACGTCGATGCGGCGACCTGGAACGCGCTCTATCGGCTGGGGGTGAATACGACCCCAATCGTGAGCCATGCACTTCACGTCGGGCTGCCGGTCATTGTCGGCTGATCACAACTGCATCAGCTCCGGCGTCAACTGCGGGCCGATCCCGTGAGTGCCCGCTGCTTCGCGGGAGGCGATGTCGAATCGGCAACGAGTTGAGCGTACGCTGCAAAAACACTCGAAAGTGTTGCTGACTCGATCGACAGGAGACGACCCCCGGAGGCGGCCATCGTGGCCGACTGGGACGTCTGCAGGGAACGGAGACCGTAAGGATCGGCTGCCGCGTAGTTGACCGTGTACCCAAGGTCTTCGAGCGAGCCGACCGTCATGCGACTGATGGGCATGGCGACGCCCGGCCTCTCCGCATAGCCCGTCATAAGTTCCGTCTCGAACACGCTGTCCCGCCAGTGACCTCCGGCCGTTCCCTGGCCGCCTGTGTTTTCCACCGGTACGCCGGCCGCGGCGGGAGTGCCCGCGAGAAGTCGGTATTCCCGCAGTCCGTTGGTGCCGACGTATTGGGGATCGCTCGTGTTTTCGTTAATGATGAGGCTCTTGAACGCCCATAGTGTTCCAATGCCGAGCACGTGGCCCATCTCGTGGAGGATCACGCCCTGCAGCGTGCCGTCGTTCTGCATCCTCAGGACATCGGCAGAGTCGAACTCCATCACGCCGGTGTACGGCAGTTTCGTGCCGGTCGTCCTAAGTTGCCGGGGACCGGCTTGGCCCAGTATTTGGCCGGGGCCGTCGATGTAGGGAGAGGTGGCAGTGATTTCCAGATCGTCGATCGTGCGGCCTTGGTACGTCACGTCCGGCAGGTCACCGATGATGATCTGCGACCATCGTGTGGCTGCGAGTTGGAACACCTGCTTTTGAGCCGCGGTGAGAGAATTGTCGGGAAACGTCACTATGATCTGGAACGAGTTATTCGGATCCGCGTCATCGTTACGGATCGTCGCGACGCCGGTCGCCTTCGCCAGGGTCGCGTTGACCGGCGCTGACACCACCAGCGAAAATGTTTCGTCGGGTTCGAACGCCGTGTCGCCGACGATGTTGACGGTGACGACGGCCGTGGTGTCGCCGGGGGCGATCGTCACCGACCCGGTGACGGACTCGTAGTCCTTGTCGGCGACGGTGGCGGTTGCATCGGCGGAGGCGTAGTTCAGAGTCACCGGCAGACCGTACCGCCCCGACAGCGAGATCGTAAACGTCGCCGCGGTCACGCCGGAGTTGCCCTCGGTGACCGTCACGTCGGACACCGAGACCGTCGGCAGCGGTGCCGGGCCGATTCCCGGGATCGTGATTCCGAACGGGTCGACCTTCGGGAACGCGGCCGACATGGGTGTCAGCCGAAGGAAGAAGAACTCGTCGTACTCGTTGGCGATGCCATCGGCGAGCGTCTGGATCCGAAACTTCTTCACCGACTCGCCGGGGCCAAAGATTAGGGGCAGTTGGGAGAGCGGCCGAAAGTCGACGCCGGGAGTCGCAATGCCTCCCTCGGTGTTGACGTAGAAGGTCTCGGTCTTGGTCGCCGGCGAGGAGAGCCGCAGTTCGTACTCGCCGATGCGGTCTTCAGCGAGCCGCGCGCTTCCCACGATGGCTGCGGTGTAACTGTCGTTATCGACGATCGTCACCGTCGCCGACTTCGCGGTTCCGATCGTGGCGTTTGTCGGCTTGAAGAGCGTGATGCCGACCGTTTCGGTGGGCTCGCGCTCGAGATCGTTGACGATCCCGACTCTGATCGTTTTCGAGGTTTCGCCAGGGCGAAACGTGAGCGTGCCGGTCGGAGTCGCCAGCAAGGTCGAGCCTGATTGCAGCCGGTAGTCGCGGCCGGTCTTCGCAGTGCCGGTGAGGTAATAGTCGACGGCCACCTGTTTCGTTTCGGCGGCCGACAGGCTGACCGTCAGAAACGTGGCCCCGGATGATTCCTGCGCCTCAGTCGTGCCCGTGATGCCGAGCACGGCCGGGCAGTCCCGACGCTCCAAGGCCTCGATCCCGGCAGGACAGCGTCGCGACTGCAAAGAAGGGTTGTGGCGGGTGTTTCTCATCATGAGCCCTTCTCGGTGCTGGTCCGGAGGCGTTTGGTTCTGCCGGACGGCCCACGAATAAGCATCGGACGCTAAGATATCAGATGATATGGCCGGGCCACGAACACCGCAATTTTTCTGCCTGCGGTATCCCCGCCGCCGCGGTTTGAAGCGATTGCGGGGACTCTCCGGGCAGTCGCGACCGGAAGGTCGGCCTGTCCTTACGGCACGGGCACGCTGACGGTCACCGCGGAGCCGTTGGATATGTTGTTTGCTTCGGTACCCGGCTCGCCGCCGACCGTGAACGCGTCGGTGATGGTGAAGAACCCGGTCGACGTGCCCTGGATGTTGACGGCCAGCGGCGGCGGCGGGGCGGGCAGTTGTGGGATCGCCGACTCCAGCGATGTGAGGAGGATCGCGAGTTCCGCGTCGTCGTTGCTGTCGAACACGGCCAGGGTGGTCGACGTCGAGGAGAGCGAACTGTCGCCGCCAACCGCGACCACCGACGTAGCGCCGTTGCTCTGGGAGACGAAGGCCTCATTTTTTGCGTCGATGACCGAAAGGTCGAGGAACGTGATGGCGCTGGAGGCGTTGGCCTGGACCGCCACGCCGCGATCCGTGGGCGTGGTGATCCGGGTACGCCCCACGTTGCCCGTGGTGTCAGTATTGAGAGACACGTTGATGGGGGCGGCCACTTGCGAGTTGGAGTCGGTGATGCCGAGGGCCTGCGTGAAGGTGGTGTTTCGGGCGAGCGGCGTTTCGAGCGTATCGCTCGTCACGTTGACATTGACGATGCCACCCGTCTTGTTCTGCACGAGGAGGCTCTCGGCCGTCGAGCCCTGCTGGGAGATGAGCCCCTGGAAGGTGACGCTGGATGCTCCGCCGTCGATCCAGACGCCGCGGCCCATGTTCTCGACGAGCATGTTGGTAAGAATGACAGTGCCGCTGGGTACTTGATCGAGATGCACGCCGACCTGTCCGGCGGCGTTGGTGCCGACCATCTGCACGTCGTTGACGTTAGCCCCGCCGCTCAGCGCGGCGGTGCCGGCGATACCCGTCTGGATCGTCGTGCCGGGCACGCTCCGCATCTGGAAGTGGTCCACGAGGGCTCCGTTGCGGAGCGTGATTGCCGTGCCGGCCGACGTCAGCACCGGTCGGGCCGTTCCAGTGCCCTTAAAGAACTGCTCGTAGCCACAGTTGGCAGTCGCGAGTTGAAGCGACGATCCCTCGCCCACGAGGATCTGGTTGTCGGCCTGGAAGACCCAGTTGGACGCATATGGCGTGGTGGCGCTGTTGCCCGTGTGGACAAACACGATGTCGTAGGGGTTCGTGGCCAGTTGCATGGCGCCCGGGGCACCAGGAGTCGCGGAACTCAGCGTTTGCACTGGCGATTCCACCGTGCCATTGCCCAACACTGGCGACGTGTTGTCGACGTGGATCACGTTCCAGTCCTGGCCGGTCACCGGATTCACGGCCGCGACGGGGGTCTGGTGGGCTCTTACGATGTGCTCGTTGCGCATCATCGGTTGCTCGACCTGATCGGGCACGTTGCGGCGGCGGCTGCCCCCCATGCGGTACGTAAGCCGTGCGAAGCCGGTGGAGTCGAAGTAACTGTCGTTGTTGTACTGCAGTGAGAAGTCCCAGTTCTCCAGGAAAGTCATGTCGAGCCGGGTGTAGACGCCGCCGAACCACGGTACGACGTCTTGTCCGGCTTTGGTTCCACTCCACCAGTCGTAGCGGGAGTTACCCAGCGCGTAGCCGCCCACACTGATCATGCCCGCCCAATCGGAGAGGCCCGGGATATAGGCGCCCACTTCGAGATCGGCCCCCGCCAGGGCGGCGTCGAGGCCGTAGTCGCAGAGGAGGTAGTTGCCGGTAAAGGGGTCTCCCGGGGCGCCCAGTGTGGAGGCCGTGGTGCCTACAGGGATGTAGCCGTTGGATCGAAGGTTGCCGAAGTCCGTGAGCCACTCGCCGCTCACGCCCACCTGATTGTAGGCATGTCCAAACTGGCCCCACTCGGTGCCGAGGGCGCCGTACGCGGGATACTGGTTTTGATCGCCGTCGTAGTCCCAGTAGATGCCCACGCCGAGCAGCGTGCCGCCGATGAACTGCTTGCGTACGGCGCCTACGTTGGAGAAGAAGCCACCGTATTCAGAGAGATGCCCGCGGAGGTCTGCCGCCCAGAAACCCCCGAGGTCGTCCTCGGCGTAGGGGATGAAGCCTCCGAGCGTCATGTAGCTGCCCTGGTAACCGAGGCCGCGGTCGGCTCCGTTGACGCCGTAGTAAAGGTAGCCTGGGCCGCTGTCGTTGAGCCCCTGAAAGCCCGCCGCTACCCGGTTCAAGACGCCGCCGGCGGGCGTCATCGCGGTCTGACCGACCTGGGCGTGCGCCACGGTGTCCAGGCATGCGGCGCATGCGACGGCGATGGCCGCCAGCCGCGTCGTCATCCTCAGCATCGTTGCTCGCATGATTGTGTCGCCTCTTCCCATGCCTCGTAAGATTCGTCGTCTCTCGTCCTGCCCGCTTGCTTGCCCGCCGCCACGCCCTCCCTCCGTGCCCCGCGTCACGGCGGCGGCTGAGCGGGCGGCGGCGGCGGAGTGGCCGGGACCAGACCGGGGTTGAAGTTGACCCGCGAGTTGATCGGCGTGACCTCCGCCGTCGTGCCGTTGTTGAGGTTCTCGAGGTCGATCAGGTTGGCCGCGGCGACCACGATCGGCAGTTGGGAGGCCGGGGCGGTGAACTCGACGCCGCTCGCCGTATCGACGAACGTCGTCGGATCGCCGGACACGTTCAGCAGGATCCCGGTGCCGGTCTCGCCGACGTTGATGTCGTTGGCGACGATCAGGGCGTTGATCTGCGACAGCTGCCGGCCCGGGAACCCGATGCTAGCGTCGAAAATAGCGCTGAGGCTGATGCCGCCGCCCGTGGCGGTGATATTGTTGTTGCGGGCCGTGAAGTCGATCGTCGGCACCGGCGGCGGGGGCGGTACGATCGGTGCCGGTGGCGGGTTCGCCGGGTCGGCGTTGGCGAACACGCCGATGCCGTTGATCACGCCGCTTATCTGGGCCGAATCCACGAGCACGCGGTAGGGGCTCTTGGCCGCCGCGTAGACGTCGGCCGTGGCGATGATGCCGTAGACGCCCGTGTTCGTGATCCGCGTGGCGGCACTGGTCGGGCTGGTGGGATCGAGCCGCTCGACCCGGAGGTTGCTGTTGCGGACGCGGATGCCGTTCTCTTGGGCCGCTGTGATCGTGCTGCCCTGCACCCAGACGACGTTGTTTCCGTCCACGCTCGTGGCGTCGATGCCGTCGCCGCCGACGCCTTGGATTGTGGAATCGAAGACGTGGATGCTGCCGTCCGTGGAGTTGATGCCGTCGCCATCGACGTTCTCGATGATCGAGCGGCCGCTGATGGCGGCGAAGGCGTTGGCCCCTGTCACCGAGATGCCGTTGCCCGTCGTAATGCCGATCCGGGAGGCATTCGCCATGTTGAAGCGGGCTCCCGCCCCACCCACGACGGCACCTGCGCCGGTGACGTTGGTGATCGAGGTCTTGTTCAGCGTGACCACCGACGATGCCCCGAGGATTTCCACCGCCGGGTTGCCGGTGCGGTCGATCTTCGTGGCCGTGGCCGTGATGGCGGCGCCCGTGCCCGAGACGGCCGTGGCCAGGGCGGAGCCCGTGGTGTTGGTGATCCGTGAGCCCGATACGTTCACGATCGCGCCCGTGCCCGAGGCCAGGATGGCATCCCCGGCGGTGTTGGAGATCGAGGCCTTGCTAAGGGAGACCTGGGCCGCATCGCCCGAGGCGTGAACCGCGGTGCCGCTCGTGCCGGCGATTTGCGTGGCGGACCCGGTCACGACCGCGCCGTCGCCGGAGGCCAGGATGGCGTTGCCGGTGATCGAGGTGAATGAGGAGTTGGTGACGTTGCCGACGCCCCCGGCGGCCGAGACCACGAGGCCATCGTTGTTGAGGTTCGAGAGCCGGGCATGGTCGATGGTGAACGTGCCGGTCGAGTTCGCGATCTGGATGCCGCGTTGTAAGGGGCCACCGTTGCCCTGGATGATCACGTCGGAGATCGTGGAGACGCTGGGGATCGGCACGCCCGCGCCGTCGGAGATCCCGATCGAGGAGCCGACGATCTGCACATGACTCACCGTGGCGTTTGGCTGGTCCATGACAATGGTCGTGCCGATTGGGTTGGTGATTACCGGGTAGAGGCTCGACCCACCGCTGGCAAAAAATGCCTTGTCGCCACAGGACGCGGTGGGAATCACCAGGCTGCTGCCCGCGCCTACGAGGTACTGGTTCGGCGCGCCGAACTGAAAGCCTGACGCGGGCGTGATGTAGGGACTGCCGCTAGCGCTTGTGCCCACGTGCACATAGACGATGTCGTACGCGGCGGTTGCGGCGGTCGAGGCCTGGCCGACCGTCGGGAAAGGGGATTCGGCCGTGCCCGTTCCCGGGGCAACGGAGGTGTTGTCGACGTGGATTAGATTCCAAGCGGCACCGGTCTGCGGATTGATTGCCACTTCCGGCGTCTGATGGGCCCGTACGATGTGCTCGTTGCGCATCATCGGCTGCTCCATCTGGTCGGGCACGTTCCGCCGGCGGCTGCCGCCCATGCGGTAGGTCAGCCGGGCGAAGCCGGTGGAGTCGAAGTAGCTGTCGTTGTTGTACTGCAGTGAAAAGTCCCAGTTCTCCATGAATGTCATGTCGAGCCTGGTGTAGACGCCGCCAAACCAGGGAACGACATCCTGGCCGTCTGCAAAGTCGTAGCGGTCGTTGCCGTAGGCGTAGCCGCCGACGTTGATCATGCCTGCCCAGTCGGAGAGACCAGGGACATAGACACCGAGTTCGAGGTCGGTGCCGGTGAGCGCGGCGTTCACGCCATTGACGCACAGCAACGCGTTGCCCACGAACGGGCCGACGTAATCGGCTGTCGTACCCACGGGGATGTACCCGTTGGATCGGAGGTTGCCGAAGTCGGTGAGCCATTCGAGCGACACGCCCACCTGGTTGTAGACCTGACCACCGGCGAAGACGGTGGATGAGTTGGGGATGACAACGTCGGAGTATTGGTTCGCGTCGCCGTCATAGTCCCAATAAACGCCAACGCCGAGGAGAGACCCACCGAGGAACTGTTTCCGCACGGCGCCCACGTTCGAGAAGAAGCCGCCATACGTCGACAGGTGGCCGCGGAGGTCGGCGGCCCAGAAGCCGCCCAGATCGTCTTCGAATCCGGGGACGAAGCCCCCGAGCGTCATGTAGCTGCCTTGGTAGCCGAGACCGCGATCCGCGGCGTTGATGCCGTAGTAGAGGATGCCTTGGCCATTTTCGTTGAGTCCCTGAAAGCCCTGGACGGCCCGGTTGACGACGCCGCCTGCGGGAGCCATCGCGGCCTGGCCCATCTGCGCCCAAGCAGGCGATGCGGCGGCGATGCCCGTGCCAATCATGGCAACGGCCATTGCTTGGCGGGCGGTTCGACGCCACGACTGTGCCTGGCGACGCAGTGCTCGCAGGCGCGAGACGCCGCGTTTTTTCTGGCGGTCGAGGGCTGGTTTGCTCATCGGTGTCGCAACTTCCTGACGGAGGACGCCATCCTTGCGAGGCGATCCTGTGCCGATACGTGGCACAATCGTCAGGAGTGATCGACTTGACGCGACCCAAACAATGAGCATTTCCGGCACGGAACCCGGAACCGGCAGTCGCTTTGAGCCTTGCCCAAATTGCCAGGCTTCTCGTGAAAGGGGCTCACCCCTCGATCCGGAAGCGGCTGACCGTGTCGCTCATGCCCTCGACTGAGGCGACCATGTGCTGCGAGGCCTGCTTGAACTCCCGCAGCGCGTCGGCCGCGGCCCGCGACCCATCAGTGAGCGTGACCAGCGCGTCGGTGATCTGCTCCGCCCCCGCGGCCTGGGCCTGCATGCCTTCCTTCACATGCTCGAAGCGGCCGCTCAGGCCATGCACCTTGTCGATCACGTCGGCGAACTGGCCGCTGATCCCGGCGACCCGCTCCACCCCCGTCTTCACCTCGCCTGCAAATCGCTCCATCTCCGCGACCCCCGCATTCACCGCCTCCTGCATCTGCTCCACGAGCCGCTCGATGTCGAGCGTGGCCACGGCCGTCTGGTCGGCCAGCCGGCGGATCTCCCGGGCGACGACGATGAAGCCCTGGCCATAGTCGCCAGCCTTCTCGGCCTCGATCGCGGCGTTGATCGACAGGAGGTTGGTCTGGTCGGCGACCTTGGTGATGGTCGTGATCACCATGTTGATGTCCTCGGCCCGCTGTCGGATCGTGGCCAGCCGCTGGGCAAACTCTGTCGTCGACTGCTCGAGGTGGGCCATTGTGTCGCCCACCTCGGCGAGGTTTTCCCGGCCGGCGTCGGCGACATGGGCTGTTTCCGCAGCCACGCCCGCCACCTCGCCCATCGTGCCCAGCAGTTCCTTACCGGTGACGGCGATCTGGCGGCTGGCCACCGCCGCCTCGCTCGTGCTCGCCCCGAGCGACGCGATCGCCAGTTCCTGCTGGCTGCCGGCGGCCGACAACTGCCGGGCCGTCGCGTGGAGGTCGATGCTCGCCCGCTTCACATGCGAGACGATGGCTTTGAGACTCGCGGTCATCGCGCCGACGTCGCGGAGCAGTTGGCCGGTCTCGTCGCTGCCTCGCAGGTCGATCGTGCCGCTCAAATCGCCCTGCGCTACGCGCCGGGAGGCGGCGACGGCCTCACCGATCCGCCGGGTCATAGAGTTGGTGAGCCAGGCCATCAGCCCGAGCACGCTCGCCAAGCCGGCGGCGGCGATCCCGGCCGAGATCAGAAGCGAATCCCGCACGCGATCGAGGAGCATCTCCTGCCCAAACTCGAGCATCAGCGCCCGCATCTGCAGGAAGGTGAGCACGAGCACGATCGTGAGGATCACCGCCGCCGGCACGATGGCCAGCAGGAGCAGGCGGGCCCGCAGGCCGAGAGCCGGGAAAGACGCCATGTCACGAAATCCACGAGGAAGAAACCCTGAAAGCCTAGGTTACTTCGGGGTTGCCGGCCGCGGTGCCGTTCCTGAAAATCCGCTACGATCCGCATCATCCGCCCACCCTTGCTTCCCCGCTTCGATTCCCATGTGGCACTTCCAGGCCTACGACGCCATCCTCTTCGACTGCGACGGCACCCTGGCCGACACGATGCCGGCCCACTATCGGGCCTGGCTGACCGTGACCCGGGCCCACGGGCTCGCGTTTGATGAGGACCGCTTTTACTCGCTCGGCGGCCGCCCCACCCGCGACATCATCGCGACGCTCGCCCGCGAGGCGGGGATCGATCTGGATGTGGAGCAGGCCGCGCACTCCAAGGAGACGTCGTTCCTCGATCAACTTGCCCGCATCGAGGCGATCGGGCCGGTAGTGGACGTGGTGCATCGTCTTCGCGGCCGGGTGCCGATGGCGGTGGTGACCGGCGGCTACCACGCGGTCTGCACGCGGATCCTCGACCACATCGGGCTCGGCGGAGTCTTCGACACGATCGTGGCCAGCGAAGACACCGATCGTCACAAGCCCGACCCCGATCCGTTTCTGGAGGCCGCCCGCCGGCTCGAGGCACGGCCCGAGCGGTGCGTGGTCTGGGAAGACAGCGACCTGGGGCTTGAAGCGGCGCGGCGGGGCGGCATGGAGTGGATCGACGTTCGCGCGTTTCATCTGCCGGCCCGCGTGGGTGACGCATGACTGCGGCCGTGACGCTTGCCGACATCCGCGCGGCGGCGGCCCGCATTCACGGTCGCGTGCTCCGCTCGCCGTGTCCGAGGAGCATCCCGCTTTCCGAGCTCGTCGGTGCCGAGGTGTTTTGCAAGCTCGATCTTTTCCAGCGGACCGGCAGCTTCAAGGAACGCGGTGCCTGCAACGCGCTGCTGCTCCTCGACGACGCGCAGCGGGCTCATGGCGTGGTGGCGGCGTCGGCCGGCAACCATGCCCTTGGCCTGGCCTACCACGGAAAACTCCTCGGCATCCCGGTGACCGTCGTCATGCCCAGGTTTGCGCCGCTTGTGAAGGTGGCGACGTGCCGGCGGCTGGGAGCGCGGGTGATTCTCGAAGGCGACACGTTTGACGACGCCCGGCAACTCGCTGTCGAGATCGCCGCCCGCGACGGCCTGACCCGCGTGCATGGGTTTGATGACGCCCGGGTGATCGCAGGGCAGGGCACCATGAGCCTCGAGATCCTCGAAGATGTTCCTGATGCCGACGCCCTCGTTGTGCCGACTGGCGGCGCGGGGCTCGTGGCCGGTGTCGCGGTCGCGGCCAAGGCACTGCGGCCCGATATCAAGATTGTCGCGGTCGAGACGGCAGCCGCGCCGAGTTTCAGCGCGTCGCTCGCCGCCGGGCGTCCGACACGCGTGCCGATCCGTCCGACCCTCGCCGACGGTCTCGCGGTGGGGCTCGTCGGGGAGTTGCCCTTCGCCATCGCCGCCCCGCTCGTCGATCGGGTGGTCACCGTGGACGAGGCGGATGTGTCGCTCGCCGTGCTCCGGCTGCTCGAACTCGAAAAAACGGTGGTCGAGGGGGCGGCCGCCTCGGCGCTAGCGGCGGTGCTCAGCGGCCACTGTCCGGAACTCGCCGGACAGAAAGTTGTGCTCCTGCTCTGCGGCGGCAACATCGATCTCACGATCCTCGACCGGGTGATCGATACCGGGCTCGTGGCCGACGGCCGCCGCTGGCGGTTCGCGGCGCGGATCAGCGACCGTCCTGGCGGCATCGCCAGGCTCACGGCCGCCATCGCGGCCGCGGGCGCGAGCGTGCGGGAGATCGTGCACGACCGGGCGTTTTCCGGGGCCGACGTCTTCTCGACCGGCGTTGATGTGACCGTCGAAACGGCCGGTCACGACCACGTGGCGGCCTTGGCCGCCGCGCTGACTCGGGAAGGCTTCGTGGTCCGGCCGATGGCCGCCGTGGGCCCCGGCTCGTCCGCCCGGGGCTGACGCCGCCACCTGACGGCCGGTTGACCCTGCGGGCTGTGCGGTCTGTGAGGCCTGTGAGGTCCACGAGATTTCTGCTCCGCGCACGGCCGCGTCCGTGCCGATCATCCCCGGTGCGGACCTGGCCGGGATCCGCGCTGATAGGAGCGTCGGACATGATCACTCATCAACGCGGCCTGCTTGCGCTCACGACGCGAACTCTCGCCGCTCCGGCGGAGGAGCAATCTCGCGAACGCGAGCGGCTCCGCCGAGAACTCCTGCAGCGGATTCTCGATCGCGAGATTCGCCGGCAGGCCGTCCGGGGTGTGAGAACCTGAGGCGGCCGTCGAGCCGGGAAGAAAGGCAACCATGCGACACGGCACTGGCAGCCCACTCCCGGACCTGGATCACGCGAGCCTCCGCTTGGCTGTCTCCGCAGGGAGCCGCCGTCTGTGGGGCAACTCCGCGACTCCTGGCCGGCGCACCGTGGCCTCCGTCATTTTCGCGATCCTCGCGCTCGCGTACCCGCGGCTGGCCGACGCTCAGAATCCGTTCTGGGGCTGGGGCCTGACGGAGAATCCGACCACCAACTGGTCAGCGGACAATCTCGCCGATTACATGCTCACCGGCCACACGCCGCATCCCGCCGTCGCGCGGATCGTGGCCCCTGAATCGTCAGGCACGTCGCTGGGCTCGGGCGTGCTCGTCGACGTGAACCGCTCGCAGGGGCTTGTGCTCACCAACTGGCACGTGATTCGCGACAGCCGCTCGGCGGTGCTTGTGCAGTTTCCAGACGGCTTTCAATCGGCTGGCACGGTCGTCCGCTGGGACGAGGCGTGGGACCTCGCGGCGATTGTTATCTGGAAGCCCGCGGCCACGCCGATCGCGATCGCGGAGACACCGCCTCGGATCGGTGAACGGCTCACGATCGCGGGCCTCGGTCGCGGTGTCTACCGCGAGGAGAGCGGCGAATGCACCGAGTATCTCTCGCCCGGCACCGGCTATGCGAAGGAGTTTGTAGAGCTCAAAGCCTCAGCGCGACAGGGCGACTCCGGTGGCCCGATCCTGAATGAACAGCGGCAACTCGCGGGCGTGCTGTTCGGGCAGAACGAGGGCCGTACGGTTGGCAGTTGCTCGACGCGAGTGCGGACGTTTCTCGGGACGGTCGGATCAAAGGGGTTTACGCCCATGCCGCTCGCCGAGTTTTCTGACGTGCGGGCCCTCGATCGCGGGATCGGCACCGCTGCGGCTCCGGACCGCATTGCCGCCACGCCGGTTTCCGACGCGGTGCAACGGTCGACCTTTGTCGCGACGGCTGTGGCCCCCGCGGCCACGGTCGGCCCTGCCGTCGTCACCACTGCTCCGCCGCCTTGGCCTGTGCCGCTCGCCTCGCAGGAGGCGTCGCCGCTGGCAGGCCTCGGTCTGCCGGCATGGCTACCGGATCCCTACGTCCACCGCGGCACGCTGCTGAGCGCGGCCGGCGGGGTGGCGCTCGCCTTCCTCGGAATCAAGATGCTCTTCGGAAGGCGACAGGTCTGACGCCCGACGCCACGCCGATCACTTCTTCGGCGTCTTGACGACGGTGGCCTTCCTGATGATGACCGCATCGACGGGGCGGTCACCTCCGCCGGTGCGCACGCTACCGATTGCCTTGACGACGTCGAGGCTGGCCGCGTCGGCTGTCTTGCCGAAGGCGGTGTATTGGTTGTCGAGGTGCGGCACCCGCTCGAGGCAGATGAAGAACTGGCTGCCGGCCGAGTTGGGATCTCCGG
Source organism: Pirellulales bacterium (assembly GCA_040877375.1). Lineage (GTDB taxonomy): Bacteria > Planctomycetota > Planctomycetia > Pirellulales > UBA1268 > QWPN01. Next base: position 12,867 of record JBBDNW010000145.1, read on the forward strand.
TGCGGGCCATCGAGAGCACGCCCGGCTCGTGGGAAGTCTTGTTGAACTCCGCGGGGATCTTGTAGCCGGGGCCGCCGGTGCCGGTGCCTTCGGGGCAGCCACCCTGGATCATGAAGCCCTTGATGATCCGATGGAAACACCCGCCGTCGTAATAGCCGCTCTGGGCGAGGGCCACCATGTTGCGGACATGGCCGGGGGCGACGCCCGCATCGAGCGCGAGGCGAATCTGGCCGAGCGTGGTGTCGAGGGAGACTTCGTAGTCAAAACCATCGAGGTCGAGGGCCTTGGCGGCGGCTTGCAACTCGGCGGCGGACGGCTTGGCCATGGTGGGCTCCGAAGGGAAAAAAGGAAGGGAATGCCGGGCCGTTTGCCGGTCCGCCATGGCCCGTCGATACTCTGTGGCGATGGACTCACATCCCGTAGGACGTGCCGTCGACCAAGATCTCTCGGGCCGAAGCCTCGGAGGATACCGGCTCGTGCGCCGGCTGGGTAGTGGCTCGATGGGCGACGTCTATCTGGCCGAACAAACCTCGCTGGGGCGGCAGGTGGCGGTGAAGGTGCTCCGCGGGGAGGCCATGCGGCGTCCGGAGGCGGTGGGCAGGTTTGAGCAGGAGGCCCGTGCGGCGGCGGCGCTGGTCCACGGCAACATCGTGCAGATTCACGAGGTGGCCTGCGTGGACGGCGTGCACTACCTCGCGGAGGAGTACGTCGCTGGCCCGTCACTCAAGGCATGGCTCGCCGCCCGCGGACCTGTCGATGCCCGACAGGCTGTTTGGATCCTGACGCAGGTGGGCTCCGCACTGGCCCGCTCGGCAGAGCAGGGGATCGTACACCGCGACATCAAGCCGGAGAATCTATTGCTCACGCCTGCCGGCGAGGTGAAAGTCGCCGACTTTGGGCTGGCCCGCGTGCTGTCGGAAAACCTCGACCTCACGCAACACGGCATGACGCTCGGCACGCCGCTCTACATGAGTCCGGAGCAGGGAGAGGGCAGGGCAGTGGATGCCCGCAGCGATCTCTACTCGCTCGGCGCGACGATCTATCACCTGCTCGCCGGTCGGCCTCCCTATGCGGGGACGTCGGCCGTGGCCGTGGTCATGGCGCACATCAAGGACCCACTTGTCTCACTGGCGAGCGTGCGTGCTGATCTACCCGCGGGCTTGTGTGAGATCGTCGACCGCCTGCTCGCCAAGGATCCTCTGCAGCGGTTTCAGTCGCCGCAGGATCTGCTGCACGCACTGCATCAGATCGAGCCCGATACAGCCTTTTCCCGGGCGATGCCCTCACCACTGGCGTGGACGGAAGGCGATGCATGGCATGAGAGTGGATCTGCCCGCCTCTGGCCTGCTCCGTGGACGTCGTCTCTCGCTGCCGTGGCCAGCGCGGCACCCGCGGCCCGGGTGACCAGCGGTCGCCTCCGCGATGCGACCATGCACCTCGAGGTGGCGGCGATCCGCGAGGAGGCCAATCGTGAGATGGCGCGGCGGACGTGGGTAGCGACGGCGATCGCATCGCTCGCCGCTCTCGCCGTGGGATTCGGCATCGGCCGGACGCGGCAACGGCGCTCACAACTCTTCGGCGGCAGGCGGTAACGGGCCCTGTTTTTTTGCGGCGAGGATGTGGTAGCGCGGCCCGTATCGGGGCGGTTCAAGTCTGCTTGACACCCTGACCGACACTGCTAGAACCAAAGCGATCCGGCCCCCATCGTCTAGAGGCCCAGGACGTCGGGTTCTCAGCCCGAAAACCGGGGTTCGACTCCCCGTGGGGGTACTTAAACACCTGTACACTTCGTGATCCGCGAGGTGTGCAGGTGTTTCTGTTTCTGGTGATCGCTCAGGATTGCATCTGACCTGCACTGAGTGGTCCGGAATGTGGTCCGGAATCCTCGATGCGGGTGACCGCGCGGTAGCCCACGACTTTCGGATTGCGGGGCGGGCGGGGGCAGGGCGCTCTTAGCCCGGTTTCGTGTCAGGACCGGGCGAACTCGAGCAGGGGGCTGATCTCATGGGCGTCGGCGGCCCGCAAGGCGGCGATATAACGCCGCCTCGTTTCGGCCGGTTCAAGCAGAGTTGCGATCCCCCACGTCAATCGACGCTGGCCGAGCCGAACTGCGAGGAGATCCGCCGCCAGCCGGCCGTGTCGGCCGTTTCCGTTTGGGAACGGGTGGATGAGGACGAGGCGATGGTGGAACCGTAGTGCGATCTCGTCGGGCGGAAAAGCGGCATGCTCAACCCAGTACCGTGCGTCATCGATCAGCAGCCGCATCTGCGGCCGAATCTGGTGGAATGCCACGCCGATATTGCGATCCGAGCTGCGGATCGTGCCGGCCCAACGCCACACCAGCCCGAGCATGCGCTTGTGGAGTGACAGCAGGAAACGCTCCGACAACACGTCCCTTCGCCGACCGAAAGCCCAAGCAGCGGCATCGGTGATGTTTTGCTGCTCCGCCTCGTTGAGTTGGGCACGCGTCGCGATATGAGGCAAAAGAAGCTGTCGACGCTCGTCGGGCTCCAGCAGCGTTTCATCGGGGTTATCGGGAGAAAACAGTGGACCGCTCACTGATCCTCCCAAAGTCGGCTTCCCTGCGTCACCAAAACATCAGTCAAACGCTTCACCTCTGCCGCACGCTCCCGAGGGCCGATTCCCTGGCCCTCGAGGTGCATGGAGTGCGAGGTTGCTGCGACCTGCGTCTCAGCCAGAGCTCGGGCCCGGTTTCTGACGATGTCGTCGAGTGGTCGGCGAGGGACGAGAACGTAAACGATGTCGCACTGGAGCGCCTCCGCTGCGCGATGGAGCGTGTTGAGCGAGATAGTTCCCGCGACCTCCGACTTCTCGATCGCCAGTAGTGATGGCTGCCGAATACTGAGCCGCGCGGCGAGTTGCCGCGTGGTCATGCCAAGGGCCGAGCGGATAGCGGCGACCCAGCCACGAGCCGGTCGTGCAGGAAGCTTTCCCGCGAGTCCCCTGTCGATTGCGATGTCGAGTTGCCTGCGGCCAAGGGCCGCCCGATCGGTGCGAAGAGACATATGAGGGCTCCCGTACAGCAAGGATATGATCGTCTTCAGTCTATCAAGCAATAATGCTTTGATAGCCTAAGGACTATCTTGTGCACGTCCGTAGAAGAAACAAATCCCTTTTTATCGCTCGTTTGCAGGGCCGGCCTGGGCTGTGCGTCCCCTATCAGAAGAGTGGCGATGCCGGGCAAGTAGCGTGTGTAGGGGGCTCCGTTCAAGGCCAAGGCGGCCGAACCGTTTGCCGATGGGCGGCAGAAGTGGGCCGACGAGGCCACGGACGAACAGGAACTCTTTGAGCAGATCGGCCGCCTGAAGATGGAGGTCGAGTGTTGAAGAAGCTGCGGCGAACGCCGGCCCGCCGAGAGGGGGATTTCTAGCAAGCGCTTTGCTTTGCGTGCTCAAAATATACCGTGGGTGTATCCAGTGACTCCAAAATAAAGTCACTCGTCCATGCCCTGCCGCGGCACGGGGTGGTGACGCGGTCTGTGCTGGCCGCCGCTGCGGCCGAAGGTGATGCAGTCGCTGCTTGAAACATGCTCGTCGGTCAAGGTGAAGCGGCTGTTCATGTTCATGGCCGAACTGACGGCCGCAGTGAGGGCCTCGCTGACCCCGGCTGAGCGAAGGATTTGAGAAACCGCGCTACGGCGGCTCGGATTTCATCCGGCAGCTCAGGCCCCGTCGTCTCCGGCAGGGTTAGTGCCAGGCGGAAAACGTCGGAGCGATGCTTCTTGATCTTCCGCGAATCGACCTGCTCGCCCTGTGACTGCCGACGCGTCAGGTCGAGCCATGCGTGTCTTGGTTCAGCGTGAACTGGAATCGCGCCGTGACGCGCTGCAAGGCGCGGGCCTGCAAGGTGTTGCTCGATTCGGACGTCTGTCCCCATTGCGATGAAGGCAGGGTTACGAGCGAGAACCCGACGTGCGACCGCTGCGGCTACCGTGTCGATCCGGACATGGTGTCATGGGGCTGACGGCCCCAGCGACCGCCGCATGTGAAGAAGCCGATCCCAACAGGTTCTTCGTCCTGCTCGAATCGCTAGGGCAACCTGCCGTCGACCGAGACGGATTGCGTCCACTCGTCACCGCTAGAACGCGGCGTGAGCCCGGAGGGGGGCAGTTCGGCCGTGCGTTAGCCCACGACGCCAACAAAGGCCAGGGCTCAGCTCTTTTCGAGAGCCTCGAAATCCTCGGTCGTCATGCCTGCGGCACGAATGAGGCTGCGGAGCGTGCCTCGGGCCAGTTCCTTGTGATCGGGAACAGAGAGAGTCGCGACGTGGCCATCCTTGACGAGGATGACATGGCTGCCACGCTGGCGGTCAACCTTCCAGCCAGCCTGCTCGAAAATCCGAACCGCTTCTGTTCCGCTCAAGACGGGAAGCCGGCCCATCAGATCGTGACCTCGACCTGCTGCGTTTCCACGGTCAGGGGCATCCCCCGATCGGCTCGTACTTCGAGGCAGGCGGCAATCGCTTCGCGGATGTTCTCGATTGCTTCGTTGCGGGACTGACCCTGGGATACACAGCCCGGAATGCTCGGGCATTCCGCGACCCACATGCGGTCTTCGTCCTGCGTCAGCGTGATGAGGAATTTCATGCCTGGATCTTATCGCACCTCGAATCTGGCGGCAAAAAGCGGGTTCTCGAGCCCAAACGGCGCTTCCCGTGTTCACCAGACTCGATCGGGGGCGGATCTATCTGGGCAAGGGCGCCCGAAGCCTCGTTCCCAAGGGCGATTACGTAGCGAAGTATGAGCTCGTTGTGCCCCGGGCCTTGGTGTGCGAATGAAAGAGGCTTATCGCGAGCCGGGCTGCTCATAAACCTGATCGGCCATCGCCGGCCGCGTGCTTCGGCAGTTCCTCGATTTGTAGAGGAAATCCAACCGGTCACCCCGATGCGGACGGCCATCAATCGGGCAGCGTCGCTCCGATCTTCACCCGCACCTGCCAGTGGGCGATTTTACCGTTCTCGATGTGCCCGCGGGTCTCAACGACCTCGAACCACCGCAACGTGCTTTCGTTTTGCTCCGCCTTGGCGATAGCGTTTTGAACCGCCGCCTCGATGCTCGTGTGCGAAGAGCCGACCAGTTCGATCATCTTGTAGGAGTGTTCGCTCATGGAGAATCGCGTCCCTTTTCTGGAGTTGTCAACGTGGTGAGACCGTATCTTTCTACGCGAAGCTTTAATTGTATGACGTGCCAGACGTCGCCGAAAAGCCCTCCTCACCGAACTTCCGCTGCTCGATTTCCACGAACTGCTCTGCGAGTTTCCGAAGCCGGGGAGGGGAGGTGCTGCGATGGTCCGCATCAATACCCGTCTGCACTTCCGGCCCCTGAAGCCTCAGATCTCACTCAAAACGTCGCGAAGACCCACCACACGGCGACCGCAAGGCAGAC
>JBBDNW010000146.1:0-18200 GCA_040877375.1 Pirellulales bacterium
TGACATGCTCGCCGCCGGGGGATTTTGCTACAGGATGCTCGGGTGGCCGACTGGGCGTTGCCCGTGAGTCGCAAAGATTCCCCGGCGTCTGCGCGTGCCCCCGACCGGCTCCTCACGATCAAGAATCGGCTCGATCATCCCTGCAGTGTGCCTGCCGTCAGGAAGCCCCAAGCGCGAGCGCGGGGAATCCGGGTGGCACCCCTCCCCGCTCTAGGCCTGCGGAGGCGGGGGCAGCAGGCCGGGCGCCGTCGGCTCGGGCTTCGTGCCGGGGGCCGTGGGGAGCGGTTGGGCCGGCAGGGTCTCCGGTCGCGTTGCGGGGTCGCGGGGCGGGAGTTGGGTGGCGGGGGCGTCGGCACCGAGTTCCTCAAAGTTCTGCGAGATCGAACCGCGGCTGAAGACACCGGGCCGCGAGTGGCCGTAGTCGAGATACAGGCTGGCGTCCCGCTGGCGGGCCCGGCGGTGGGCGTCGAAGTAGGCCTTGCCCGGCCACGGACCCTCGGCGAGGAACACGCCGTTGTATTCGAGCAAGGATCCCTTGCGGTAATGCAGTTGTGAGATCGAGCGGTTGTAGTCGACGACCGAGCGGTAGTAGGCGCTCTCCGCCTCGGCCCGCCGCCGCTGGGCGTCGAGGAGCTGGTCGAGCGTGACGGTGTTGGCGTCGTAGGCCGCCTGCACGGCCTCGACCTGCCGCTCGGCAGCCACCCGGCGATTGAAGTTGGTCTGGGACAGCGCGAAGTTCGTGTCGACGTTCCGCACGGCCTCGACCAGGCCGTGCGAGGCCTCGAGCTCCTCGTCCTGGAGGCGGGCCCGTTCCCGGGCCAGTTGCAGCTGGTGGTGCCGCACGGTGGCAAGCTCGCGGCGGAAGCCGAGGGGCATGAGGAACTGTGCCCCCGCCTGCCACTCCTGAAACTGGCCGCTTAGGAGCGTCGAGTAGGCGTCGGTGCCAGCAAGCGGATCGCCACCGTTGGCGTCGTAGGCGGAATAGTTTTGATTGAGCAGCTCCTCGCCCATGCCGAGGAACCGCCAGCGGCCGACCATGTCGAGCCGGGGCATGATCAGGTTCTTGGCGGCGGTGAGCTCGAGCTCCCGCTGTTTGATGATCCATTTCTGCTTGCGGAGTTCGGCCGACCGCGACAGAGCCTCGACGAGCGACTGCTGCCAGTCAAACGAGATCCGGGCCGTGGTCGGCTCGTCCGACGGACGGATCAGCCGGCCATCACTGGCGGAGATGCCCATCATGTAACGGAGGCGGTTTTCACAGCGGTAGACGTCGGTGAGGGCCTGCTCGACCTCGCTCCGGAAGAAGAAATACTGCTCGCGGGCCTGGGCCTCCTTGTCGGCCTCGCCGCCGCGGGACTGCTCGACATAGAGGGCATGCACCTTCCGCCAGGCCTCCAGCGAACTGTCACGGCCGGCCTTGCGGGCCTCGAGGTTGCGGTAGGCGAAGTAGAGCTCCCAGTACGACTGCTCGGTGTCGCTGACGAGGTTTCGGACCCCCGCCTCGAAGTCGGCCAGCGAGATGTCGGCGTTGATCCGCGCCAGGAGCACGCCGCGGAAGTTCGGCCGGCCGTAGATGTTGTCAAAGGCGTCGGGGCCGGCGATCCGATTGTAGGTCACGCCGGCACCCTGAAGGAGCGGCTGGCTAAACGTGAAGTCGTAGTTGGTCGTCCAGGTTGACGGCACCCCGTCCTGGCGGATCGGTGAGTTGTTGTTGTCGTAGAGCGTCGTGTTGGCGACGCCGAACGTGGCACCCGTCGCGGTCCGCTTTTGGATTCCGGTCGTCAAGTTGCCGGTGTCGCCAAGGAACTGCTGCTGGAAAATCTGGGTGCCGATGCCACCGACGTTCTGTGGGCGGTTCTGCCGCTCCCAGGTGAGCGAGCTGGAGAGCTGGGCGTCGAACAGCGATAGCGCGCTCTCGACACCCCGGAAGGGATCGGTCTCGACGATCGCCGGGTCGTAAATACTCGGCGTGGCCTGCGGGTTTGTGAGTAGCGACACGGGCGGCTCACCGGTCTGGGGTCGCGGACCGCCGAAGCTGCCGAATCGGCCGCCGAGGTTACGGAGCACCTTGCCGTTTTCGAGTGACGTGCGGACCGCCTCCTCGAGCGAGACTTCCCAGATGTTGTCAAAGCTGGGGTTCGAGAGCGTGAGCGGTTCGACGGTCCCGGACGCTTCGTCGAGCGGAGCCTGGTCGCCGTCGGGGTATTCGAGCTTCTGGATCGCGCCCACGTAGTGCGAGAGGTCGCCATCCTCGAAGAAGTAGAACGGCTGCCGGGGCGCGCACCCACTGGCGACGAGCGTGAGGCTCGTCAGAGCCACCCAGAGTTGTCGGGTAAGTCGCAGCACGGTGGTGGGCGCCGGCGGGGTGCCGGCGGTCTCGTGGTCGGTATCGAGTGATCTAAAATGCCGCCGCTGCGCCCGAGGGGATGTCACCGCTGATGCCAGCGCTAACGTCCCGGCACGTCGCCCCCCGACTCCGTGCCCGCACCGCATGCACCGAGGCGCAGCGGCAGCACCGGTGCTATCGACGCATTTGCCCGCAAACTTGGAATAATCAGCAGAGTCAGCCGCTCGCGCGGCAGGCTGGGCAAGTCTGGGAAAGCAGCAATCAAGGAATCGGCCAGCCGGGCGTGTTCAGGCTCCGCGAGGCGTCGCCCTCCCGCCAGGTGAACCGGGCGGAGCAGCCGGGAAACCGTTTGATCACGGCGGGGCCGGCTTCGGGACCCAGGACGTTGGCCGCCGTCGCCAGGGCATCGGCGGTGGTGCAGTCCGGGGCGATCACGGTGACGGCAGCGGGGCCGGTCACACCAATTCCCGTTCTGGGATCGACGACGTGGCTGTATCGGCGGCCGTCGATCTCCACGGCCTGATTGGCATCCCCGGAGGTCGTGACCGCGGCGTGCTGGAGAAGGAGCGTGCCGCCGGCCGTTTCTCCCGCTCCAGGCAGCCCGGCGACGGCGATGCGCCAGCCCGCTGCTCCGGGTGGAGCCGCGGAGACGGCGACGTCGCCCGAGGCGTCCACCATCGCCGACGTGATGCCATGCCGGGCGAGCAGTTCGAGCACGCGGTCGGCTGCGTAGCCCATGCCGATCCCGCCCGGATCAAGCCGCATGGCTGGGCGTGAGAGCGACACGGCCCGCGTGGCATCGTCGCGGAGAATCGCATCGGAGCCGACCGCCGCTTTGGCCGCCGCGAGTTTGTCAGGCCGCGGCAGATGTCCGGAACGCCGCGACTGCCGCCAGAGCACAGTGAGCGGGCCCACCGTGACATCGAAGGCCCCGTCGGTACCGTCCGTGATCTCGGCAGCGCGGACGAGCACGGCCCACAGGTCATCGTTGACAGCGACCGGTGCTGCCGACGGGCTCGTGGCAGACAGCCTGCTCAGTTCGCTCGTCGGGTCGTAGTCCGACAAGATCCGTTCCAGCCGATCCACCTCTGAAAAGGCCGCGGCGATCGCCGCCAGCCCGGCGGTCCTGTCTGCCGCACAGACCGTGATCGTCCAGGGCACGCCCATGCAGCGACGGGTGTCCGCCACGCGCACGCTTGGCCCGTCGGGGGTGCCGACTCTGCAGCCGCCGGCCAGGCAGGCGAGCATGGCGGTCACGGCGGCGAGTGCCGTGAGCCGATGACGGCGATACACTGAAGTGACCATGAGCGATGAATCGTCCCGTCCTGCCGTTGCAATCACATTCGAGTGCACGCCCTTGCGGAGCGCGCCGCGGCTCGATATTCCACTCGATGCCTCACCGGCCTATCGGGCTCGACTCGGAAGGATGCAGCAGGCGGTAGCCCGGCATGGCACCCGAAACACGTATTACCTGACGGACGGCGGCTGCACCTTTCGTTTTACCAACGATCCGGAGGTGGGGTGGGTGCGGTTTCGGTTCGAGGGCACCCTGCTCACCGACGACACCGACTCCAGGACGATCGGTGCCGATCTCGAGATTATCCTCGATCAGGAGACCTGCGACTGGCTGACGCAGCCGGCGGTCGAGTGGCTCAGGCTTGCGACCAAGCATGCCGTCGAGGTCGAGTTTGACCGCTACATCGCGGCCGGCGACCTCTCTCGAGCCTTGGAACGTCTGGCCCGCGAGCAGGCCGCCAGCGACGCAGCCGGCGGCTACCTCGGGATGAATCTCTAGCCATCTTCTGGCGTGGGCGTATTCCCCGCGCTCGCGCTTGGGGCTTCCTGACGGCAGGTGCACGCTCCCGATCGTGAGGAGCATGTCTCCGACCGGTGAACCAATCCGGTACGCTCTCGAGGTCACCCGCATTCCCCGCGCTTGCGCTTGGGGCTTCCTGACGGGAGGTCACGGCTGACGCCGGTGCGGCGCTGCGCGGGCCGCTACGAACTCGAACGCTTGGCGATCTCGAGCAACACGCTCTCGTTGTCACTGCCGGGGATCGGCCAGGAGGCGATGCGGCGGACGGTGACTTTCCTCACGAGACCACGAAACACGGCCTCGGTCTTCTCCTCCTCCCAGCGCGGCCCCTTCACGACGAGCATCCGCCCGAAGGCGTCGCAGATCGGCTCAAACCAGCTGAGGAGCTTCGCGAGCGGGGCCACCGCGCGGACCACGAGCGTGTCGAATCGCTCGGGGCCCGCAGGCCGCCCGGCCACCAGCGCCTGGGCCGATCCCTCGTGTACCGGGATGTCGCAGCCGATCTCTTGAATAATCGCTCCAATCGCACGGGCCTTCTTGGCGACACTGTCGACGAGTTCGACCCGGAGATCCGGACGCAGCATCGCCAGGATGACGCCGGGCGTGCCACCGCCGGTGCCCACGTCGAGCAGACGTTCGCCCCGCGCAAGATGCGGGGCGATCGCCACCGCGTCGGCCACGTCGCGAGATACAAACCGCTCCGTATCGGTGTGACGCGTGAGGTTGAGCTTCTCATTCCACGCCCAGAGGCTGGCCGCATACGCGGCCAGCCCGGGAATGGCTTCCGGAGGCACTGCGATCCCGAGCCGATCGCACTCCGCCGCGATCGATGCTACGAGCTCGGAGTGAGTCACTTGATGAACAGCATCTCGCGGTAGGTGGGCAGCGGCCAGAGGTCGTCGGGCAGAATAACCTCGATCTGGTCGGCTGTTTCCCGCAGTGCGACCATCGCGGGGATCACGTCGTCGTGGAAGTGCGTGACCTCGGCCCGCAGGTCGGCGGCACCGTGGTGAGCCAGCACCTTCTCCAGGGCCTCGATCCGTCCTTCGAACTCGCCCACGAGCTTCGTGAGCTTGTCGAGCGTGCCCAGATGCGGCGACTGGCCTAGGGTCTTGAGCTTGGTGGCGATGTCGACCAGTTCGCCCTGATAGCGGTAGCCGGCCGGCAGGATCATGGTCTTGGCGATCTGCACTGCCGACAAGGCCTCGGTGTTGATGTCTTTGCAGTAGCGTTCCATGTAGATGTCGTAGCGGCTGCGGAGTTCCCGCTCGGAGAGCACACCGTACTTCTCGAACAACGCGATGTTCTTCGGAGCCACGAGCACGTCGAGGGCTTCGGGAGTGGCCTTGAGGTTGGGGAGGCCCCGCTTGGCGGCCTCTTCGTGCCACTCCGCCGAATAGCCGTTGCCATTGAAGATCACCGCCTTGTGCTCGGAGATGATTTTCTGGAGCAGCTTTTCCACGGCTCCGGCCAGCTTCGACATATCGCCGCCGGTGGCCTTTTCTAGCTCTGTGGCCACGTAGTCGAGGCTCTCGGCCATGATCGTGTTCAAGGCCACGAGTGGCCCGGCGATCGATTGGCTCGAGCCGACGGCGCGGAATTCGAACTTGTTGCCGGTGAAGGCAAACGGGCTCGTGCGGTTGCGGTCGCCGGCATGCTTGGGCAGCGTCGGCAGCGTGTCAACGCCTACGGTCAGGGTGCCGGTCGACTTGGAACTCGTCGCCTTCCCCTTTTCGATCTGCTCAAACACATCCGCCAGTTGGTCGCCGAGGAAGATCGAGATGATTGCCGGCGGGGCCTCGTTGGCACCGAGCCGGTGATCGTTACCGCTGGCCGCTACGACGGCCCGCAGCAGATCGGCATGCAGATGCACCGCACGGATCACCGCGGCGCAAAACACGAGGAACTGCATGTTGGCGTGCGGTGTCTCGCCCGGCTCCAGGAGGTTGCCGAGCCGGCAGCCGATTGACCAGTTGACGTGCTTGCCGGAGCCGTTGATCCCGGCGAATGGCTTCTCGTGCATCAGGCAGGACATGCCGTACTTCTGCGCGACACGCGTCAAAACCTGCATGATTGTCTGCTGGTGGTCGGTCGCGATGTTGGCGTTTTCATAAAGTGGCGCGATCTCGTACTGGCTGGGCGCCACCTCGTTGTGCCGGGTCTTGACAGGCACGCCGAGCTTGAAGAGCTCCCGCTCCCCATCGAGCATGCAGGCCAAAACCCGCTCGGGGATGGCGCCGAAGTACTGGTCCTCGAACTCCTGCCCCTTCGGAGGCTTGGCACCGAAGAGCGTGCGGCCGGTCATTGTCAGGTCGGGGCGAGCGAAGAAGAAGTTGCGGTCGATCAGGAAGTATTCCTGTTCCGGACCGCACGAGGCTGTCACCTGGCCGATGTCCTTGTGGCCAAACATCGCCAGCACGCGCCGGGCCTGCTTGTCGACCGCCTGCATCGACCGCAACAGCGGCGTCTTTTTGTCGAGCGCCTCGCCCGTCCACGAGCAGAAGGCCGTCGGGATGCAGAGCGTGGTGCCGTTGGGGTTGTCGAGAATGTAGGCCGGGCTCGTCGGATCCCAGGCGGTGTAGCCGCGGGCCTCGAACGTGGCCCGCAGCCCGCCCGATGGGAAGCTTGACGCATCGGGCTCCCCCTGAATCAGTTCCTTGCCCGAGAACTCGGTGATCGCGTCGCCGTCACCAGTGGGAGTGAGAAAGCTGTCGTGCTTCTCGGCGGTGATGCCGGTGAGCGGATAGAAGACGTGTGCGTAGTGCGTGGCGCCCTTTTCAATGGCCCAGTCCTTCATCGCGAGCGCTACGGCGTCGGCGATGTTGGGGTCGAGCGGCTTGCCCTGCTTGATCGTCGCCTGCATCGCCTTATAGACGCTCTTCGGGAGACGGTCCTTCATGACCGTGTCGCTGAAGACATTGGAGCCGAAGATTTCGCTCGTCGGAGTCTCGCGGAAGTTCCAGGCCTGGCCGGTCGGCTTATAGTTGTTGATGGCGGCGATGGCATTCGATCTGGCGATGGTCATGGGGAGAGTCCTTCTGGGGTTGGCAGGCGGGAGTTTCCTGACGGAAATCTGGCGAAACGAGAAACAATGACGCGGGCCATGCACGTCCGCTCACGTGCGTGGTCTTGAGATTCACGTCCGACCCGCCGCAGCCAGAAGAAGAAGTTCAGCAGCAAGTCTTCCATCAACTGCGTGCAGACTAGCCGTGGGCAACTGCCAATTCAAGCGGCAGCCGCGGGTCCGGCCGATCAGCGGGCGGCCGTCGAGCGGCCCGAAGGACGCGTGGCTGGACGGGGCGTCATTCGGCGGGCCACATCGGTGGCGGCGGCCAGCGCCGTGTCGGCCGATCCGGGGACGACAATCCCGTCGACGGGGCGGGCGACCGTGTGGACCGGCACGTCGGGTTCGACCCCAACGCCGCTATACGGCAGGCCGTGGGGCGAGAAGAACTTCGCGGTCGTCAGCCGCATCCCGACTCCCGCCGCATCCAGTGGGAAGATACCTTGGATCGAACCCTTGCCGTAACTCCGTGACCCGACGATCGATCCGCGACGGTGGTCACGGATCGCGCCAGCGAAGATCTCACTGGAACTTGCCGAGTCGCCGTCGATCAAGAGCACCAGCGGCATCCGCCACGTGCCGGGGCGGCCCGCCGAGTAGTTGAAATCCTCGTCAGGGCTGCGGCCGCGGGTCGCGACGACCAGCCCTCGTTCGAGGAACAGGTCGGCCACGTCGACCGCTGCCGAGAGCAGGCCGCCGGGGTTGCCACGCAGATCGATCACCAGCGACCGCATGCCGGCCGCGTCGAGCCTGCGAAGCGCCGCCTCGAGGTCGGCGGCGGTCGTCTTCTGAAACGACGTGAGTTTGAGGGTAGCGATCCCCGCAGAGGCATCGAGCATCCGCACCTGTTCGACACTCGGCACTTCGACGTGCTCCCGGCGGACCGTCACCGCGCGGGCGGGCGACGGAGCTCTCAGGATCGCGAGCGTGACCAGCGAGCCCTCCGGCCCCTGAAGCAGGTGGGCGGCCTCGTCGACGCTCATCCCGCCGATCGAGCGGCTGCCGACGCCTACGAGATGATCACCAGCGCGAATGCCGGACCGCTCGGCCGGGCTTCCCGGGATGACGTGCACGACGAGCAAGCCATCGGAGGCGCTCTTGAGTTCTACGCCCAGGCCGACGAAGTTGCCTTCGATCTGGGCGTAGAGGTCGTCGAGTTGGCCGTTGGTGAGAAACGCGGAGTATTCGTCGAGTCCGCCCACGGCGGCGGCGGCCATCTCCATCAGCGTCACCGCGGAGGGAACACCCAGGATCGAATGAGCAGCCCGTGCGACCCAGGCCGCGAGTGACTCCGCCTCGGCCTGAGAGGATACCGGCTGCGTGGCAGCGATCCGAGCGACTTGTTCCCGATAGAGGCTTCGACGCTCGGGCGTGGCCTGAGCGGCATGGGCGGCCGCAAACGAGGGCTCGTCGAGAGCGATGTCGATGGCTTTGAGACCGCGTCCTACGAGCCGGGCGTAGTCGGGGGATTCGACGTGATGCGAGCCGATCCGCGACAGCACCTCCGCATAGACGCGGCGGGCGTCACTCTCGGAAAGGGTGCCCAACTGGTTGCGGAAGGCGGGCTCGGCGTGTCGCCGGGCGACGTCGCAGTGGAGCTTGGCGAGGTCGTATTGCTGATGGAGGTTAGGAGCGAGGGTTCCCTTGCGGGCGGCCATTTCGCAGATGCTCACGACATCGGACCAGCGCCCCTGGTGCACAAGCGCCGTGGTGCGGGACGCCAGATCCTCGTGCGGGACATACGCTGTCGACGGCTGCACGTCGGCCGGTGCCGGAGCGATTGGCTGCCATGCCGCCGTCGGATCTGCGGCTCCTGCGATGCCGCAGGTCGCCAGCACCCAGCCAACGATCCACTCGCTGCCGCGGGGCCAGCGGGAACTGTGCGACGTCGGCGGGCTGACGAGGGGCACGTGGGTATCCGTTCGCGAGGGGCCGCGAGTGGTCGCGACATCCAGCGGTCGCTCCGTTGACCGCCCGCGATTATGGATCACGATTGGGCGTTGGGCAAAAAAAGGGGCCGCTGCCCTGTAAAAACGTCGCCCGGTTCCAGGTTCTCGGCCCTACCCCGTGCATGACCGGCACCACCGCGTCGGACGACACGTTGGTAGGATGGACGCGGTCCTCTCCCCGGCCCCTCATCAGCATCACGTTCCGCGTGACCAGACCCACCAACTCGTCCGTTCCCGGTGGCACTGCCGCCGGGCCAAACCCTCCGGCCGGCGACTCGCCGCCGCCGACCATGGTGCTGCTCGACCGCGTCCGAGGCGGCGACGCCGCTGCGGTCAACGGCCTACTCGAACGGCATCGGGCCGCGATTCGCCGGATGATCGACCAGCGAATGGACCGCGTGATCGAACGGCGGGTCGACGCGAGCGACATCGTGCAGGACGTGATGATCGAGGCGAACCGTCGGCTCGGCGACTATCTCGCAAATCCCACCATGCCGTTCCGCCTCTGGCTGCGGCACATGGCCCGGGACAGGCTGATCGACGCGCATCGTCGTCACCGTGTCGCCGCCAGCCGCAGTCTCGATCGCGAGGTGCCGCTGAACGTGCCGGATGACGGCGGGCATTCACAGGTCGACTTCATGGGCCAAGTTGCCGACCGGGAACTCACCCCCGCGGCCGCGGCGACATGGCATGAGCTCGAGCGGCGTTTCGCGTCTGCGGTCGAACTGCTCGACGAGACCGACCGTCAGATCGTGCTGCTCAAGCATTTCGAGCATCTCTCGACCGCGGAGGCGGCCGAGGCGATTGGGCTGTCCAAGCCGGCTGCCGGAATGCGCTACCTGCGGGCGATGCGCAGGCTTCGAGTGCTCCTCGAAGGTGACGAGGTGGAGACCTAAAAGGGGCCGCCCGGGGCTCTCCCCGCGATCGCCGCGGGCCTATCATTTCTTCGATGCCCGGCCGCTCAGTTCGATTCACGGTCTTTCCAAACCCATGCCGACCTCCACGCGGGCCATCGACACGGTCCTTCCACCCGACCGCGAGGAGGTGCTCGCAACGCTCGTTGATGAACTCTCCGATCAGGGCGGCCCCGAGGCGCAGCGGCTGCTCGATTCAATGGCGGCTGCGCACCCGGATCTCGCCGGACAGTTGCGGGAACTCTTCTCGGCGATGTCGGTGGCCGACGCCATCGCCGACGTATCGACAATTATGCTCAACGCCGCCCCTCGGTCACAGTCCGACGCCCGGTCACAGTCCGACGCCCTGGCACCAGACCGGCGCGGCGGATTCATGCCGGGGGTCACGCCGCTACCGACGGCTTTTGGCGACTACGAACTTGTGGAGGAAATCGGCCGCGGTGGCATGGGCATCGTCTACCGCGCTGTCCAGTTGAGCCTTGGTCGCACCGTCGCAATCAAGATGCTCTTGCGGCGCGACCTGGCGAGTGCCGCCGACCTGACCCGGTTTCGCAGCGAGGCCGAGGCAGCGGCCCACCTCGATCATCCGGGTATCGTGCCGATCTTCGAGGTCGGAGAGTGCGACGGGCTCCCCTTCTACAGCATGCGGTTTATCGAGGGCACGACGCTCGCCAAACGGCTGGGGGCTGGGCCGCTACCGCCGCGGGAGACGGCGGTGCTCTTGGCGAAAGTAGCCGACGCCGTGCAGGCGGCCCACGACCGGGGCGTGCTCCACCGCGACTTGAAGCCGTCGAACATCCTCATCGATGCGGCCGGAGAGCCGCTCGTCTCCGACTTCGGCCTCGCCAAGCGGCTCGAGGACGCCGACTCAGTCACGCATACCGGCGCCATTCTCGGGACTCCCTGCTACATGTCGCCCGAGCAGGCGGCTGGTAGCCGCGGCGACGTCGGCCCGGCGAGCGACGTCTGGAGCCTGGGCGCGATCCTGTATCAGACGATGTGCGGCCGTCCGCCATTTCAGGCGTCGACACCGATGGACACACTCCTGGCCGTGCTCGAAACCGAGCCTCCCCTACCGCGCACCTTCTTTCCCGCCGTCGACCGCGATCTGGAGATGATCGCGATCAAGAGCCTGCAGAAGCCCCAAGACCTGCGGTATGCCACCGCGGCCGACCTCGCGGCGGACTTGCGGGCGGCCCTCGCGGGCGAACCGGTCGCGGCCCGCACCGGCGGCCTGGCCGACGTGGTCTCCAGGCTGTTCCGCGAGACGCATCATGCGGTCGTGCTGGAGAACTGGGGCCTGCTCTGGATGTGGCACTCGGTGGTGGTCCTCGCGCTGTGCGTGGTCACCGATGTGCTGGCCTGGCAGGGCGTGGTGACCCGCTGGCCGTATGTCGTGCTCTGGGGGGGCGGGCTCGCGCTTTGGGCGCCGATCTTTTGGGCGCTGCGGCACCGCAACGGACCCGTCACCGCGGTCGAGCGGCAGATCGCGCACGTCTGGGCGGGTAGCATGATCGCCAGCACGCTCCTGTTCTCGATGGAGGAGTTACTGAACCTCCCCGTGCTCAAGCTCTCGCCGGTGTTGGCCCTGTTTGCGGGGCTGGTGTTTTTCGCGAAGGCCGGCATTCTTTCCGGGGTGTTTTACGTGCAGGCGGCCGCGCTCTTCGCGACGGCGCTGGTCATGTGTCTCGTGCCCGACTACCAACACATCATCTTCGGACTCGTCAGCGGGGCGTGCTTCTTCGTGCCGGGCTTCAAGTATTACCGCCAGCGGAATCGGATGGACTGATGCGCGTCTCATGTCTCGTCGCCACGGTTCTGCTCGCGGCGATGGCGGCGGTCCGGGCTGGCGAGTGGCCGCAGATCCTCGGGCCCTCCCGAAACGGTGTCGCGGCGGCCGACGAGCGGCTCGCCGACACCTGGCCCGCGGCGGGACCGCGGCACGTCTGGCGGCGAACGGTGGGTGCGGGCGTCGCCGGCGTGGCCGTTGCGGGCGGCCGCGTGTATCTGTTCCATCGCGTTGACGACCGTGAGACGCTCGAGTCGCTCGATGCGACCACAGGGCGGACGCTCTGGAGCGATTCGCATCCGACCTCGTTTCGTCCGCAGGTAGGAGGCAGCGACGGGCCCCTCTGCACACCTCTTGTCCACGAGCGATGCGTCGTCATCTTCGGCGCCCAGGGCGTGCTCGCCTGCGTCGATGCTGCCACGGGTCGGCGGCTCTGGAGCCGCGATACGCATCGCGATTTCGGCGCGCTTGAGGGCTATTTTGGCGCGGGCTCCACGCCGCTTGTTGTCGGCCGGCGCGTGATCGTGAACGTCGGGGGCGCGAAGCGAAACGCCGGCGTTGTGGCCTTTGACTTGGACACCGGCGAGACGCTTTGGACCGCGACAAGCGAGCCCGCGAGTTACGCGACGCCGGTGCGGGCGCAGGTCGGCGGGCAAGACCACGTGATCGTGGTCACACGCTACCAGTGTCTGCTGATCGAACCGGCCACCGGGACCGTCCGCTGGACGTTCCCCTTCGGCCAGCGGGGGCCGACGGTCAATGCGGCCTCACCGCTCGTCTTCGAGGACGGCCACCTGCTCGTCACCGCGGCCTACGGCATTGGCTCGGTCTACGCGGCGTTCGACGCGCGGGCTGCGACGCCTGTCTGGCAGGGCCCGGAGTCGCTCGCGAGTCAGTATGCGACGCCGATTGATGTGAACGGCCGGCTCTATTGCATCGATGGCCGTGACGACATGCCGCCGGCCGACTTCAAGTGCATTGACCGGCAAAACGGCCGGGTCGTGTGGAGTGAACCGGGATTTGGGTACGGCACGTTGCTCTTCGCCGATGGCAAGCTGATCGTTGTCAAAACCGCTGGGGAACTGGTCCTCGTGCGTCCGAACGCGGCGGGGATCGAGGTGCTCGCCCGAGCCCGGCCATTCGCCGATGATCCGGCCGGTGGCGCCGTGCGGGCCCTGCCGGCGCTCGCCGGCGGCCGCCTTTATGTCCGTGACGATCGCACGCTCAGCTGCCTCGATGTGGCGCCGTGACGGCGCCCGGCACGCCATCGTGAGTTTTAAGCGTTTCGGCCTCGAAGGGCCGTGGCAGGAAGTCTGCGAGCCGGAAGGCACCTCGGCCGTCGATCACGATCGCGGTATCGGCCGTGCCAAACTCGGCGATCACTTGCAGGCAGGCACCACACGGGGCGATCTTTGCGATCAGCTGTCCGTTCGCATCGCGGCAAGTAATGGCGATCCGCACGAGCCGGCGGCCACCCGCCACGACGGCCGCGCAGATCGCGGACCGCTCGGCGCAGATCGTGAGGCCGTAGGAACCGTTTTCCACGTTGGCGCCGCGGAAGACATGAGCGGCAGTCTCCGCGAAGACAGCGGCCGCCCCGACGTGCCAGCCGGAGTAAGGGGAATGAGCGTTGGCGGCCGCCGCGCGTGCCTCGGCGAGCAGGAATTCGTCACCAAGGTGCGGCTGGGAGACAGACATGGCGGGGTCTTGCGTCGGGATTTCGGGACGGGGTTCGGCTGCTACCGGCCGGGAAGGAAGTGTATCCGGCTTCATGCGCGCCGTACGGTCGACACGGCCAGATCCATCCTTATCATGCTGCGACCGCTCATGGAGGGTACGACGGCATGCCGCTGGTTCACGTGTCGACCCATCCTCTCGTCGCCCACCATGTGATCGCCCTCCGCGATCCCGCGACCCGCCCAGCGGAGTTTCGGCGGGTCGTCGCCCAACTGGCTCGGCTGCTCGCGGTCGAGGCCACGGCCGCATTGCCGACGGTCGACGTCCGTGTGCCCACGCCGCTCAGCGAGGCGGCCGGCCGGAGGATCGCGGAGCGGATCGCGATCGTCCCGATCTTACGAGCCGGCCTCGGCATGGCCGAGGGCCTCCTCGAACTCATCCCCGACGCCGAGGTCTGGCACATTGGTCTCTCCCGAGATGAGGCGACCCTTCGCCCGCAGGAGTACTACAACAAGCTCCCCGCCAACTTCGGAGCTTCGACGGCGATCGTGGTCGATCCGATGCTCGCGACCGGTGGCTCTGCGGTCCGCACCTGCGAGATTCTGCGGAAGGCGGGTATTCCCCGGATCATCTTCCTGGCCCTGATTGCGTCGCCGGAGGGTGTGGCGCGGCTTGAGGCGGCGATGCCCGACGTGTCGATCCACATCGCGGCGCTCGACGAGGGGCTCAATGACGCAGGCTTTATCGTGCCGGGCCTGGGTGACGCTGGTGATCGGCAGTTTGGCACGTCCACCGACCTCTCAATCCACGGAGCCAATCCCGATGCGGGCTGTCGACCTCATCCGCAGAAAACGGGATGGCAACGAACTGACGGCCGATGAGATTCGCTTCCTGATTGGAGGCATCGCCACTGGCGAGGTGCCCGACTATCAGTGGTCGGCTCTGACGATGGCGATCCTCTGGCGGGGCATGAGTCCTCGAGAAACGGCCGCACTCGTCGACGCGATGCTTCATTCGGGCACCGTCATCGACCTGTCGGACATTCCCGGCCCAAAGGTCGACAAGCACTCGACGGGGGGCGTGGGCGATAAGACGAGCCTGATCCTTGCCCCCGTGGCCGCCGCCTGTGGCGTCACGGTGCCGATGGTCTCCGGCCGCGGATTGGGCCATACCGGCGGCACGCTCGACAAGCTCGAGAGCATCCCCGGCTTCCGGGTCGATCTCGACCTCGCGGCCTATCGACGGATCGCGCGGGAATGTGGTCTGGTCCTCAGCGGCCAGACGGCCGAGATCGCGCCCGCCGACCGCGTCCTCTACGCACTTCGCGACGCCACGGCGACGGTTGAATCGATTCCGCTGATCACAGCCTCGATCCTCTCCAAGAAACTGGCCGAGGGCATCGACAGTCTCGTGCTCGACGTGAAGACCGGTGACGGCGCCTTTATGGCGAAGCAAGAGGACGCCCGCGCGCTCGCCGAGAGCATGACGCGAATCGGCCGCGAGCTTGGCAAGCCCGTGCAGGCGTTGATCACGAGCATGGACGCACCCCTCGGCCGCGCCGTCGGTAATGCGCTGGAAGTCAGAGAGTCGATGGAGTGCCTGAAAGGTTGCGGCCCCGCCGATCTGATGGAGGTGTCGCTTGAACTCGCGGCGGAGATGCTCGTGCTCGGCGGCGTCGCCGCGAATCGGGAGGAGGCGCTCGGGAAGTGCCGGCAGTCGATCGCCGATGGCTCCGCACTCGAGCGGTTCCGACGGGTGATCGCCGCGCAGGGGGGCGACGCGCGGGTCTGCGACGATCCCGCCGGCGTCCTGCCGCGGGCGGCCGCTGTGGAGACCTTCCGCGCCGATCGTGCCGGCTTCATCGCCGGTATTCGCGCCTGGCCGGTGGGTCAGGCCTCGATGCTCTTAGGCGCGGGCCGCGCCCGTGTCGACTCCACGATTGATCCCGCCGCGGGCATCCTGTTCACAAAGACCGTCGGTGACGAGGTCCGCGCTGGGGACGTGATTGCCGAGATCCATGTCAACCCATCCCATGCAGCCGCGCTTCCTGATGTTATGACGATGCTTCGCGAGGCGACGACGATCGCCGGCGCGCGGCCGCCGGTGCGGTCGCTGATTCTCGAACGGCTCTGAACTTTTTTCTGTCGCGAGGGATGTCGATGGGCGATCTCGACCGGTTCCGTGGGCTGCTCGGCGTGGCGGTGATTCTCGGCGCCGCCTGGCTGTTCTCCGAAAACCGCCGAAGGATCTCGCCACGGATGGTGCTCGGTGGCCTGGCGATGCAGTGTGCGTTCGGCTTCGTGCTCCTGCGGTCTCCGACAGGCCAGGCGGTGCTGGAGGCCGCGGCGAAGTGGGTGGATACGGTGCTCGCTTGCTCCGATGCCGGCAGCCGGTTCGTGTTCGGTGACAAACTCGCCGATCCCGCCGGGCCGATGGGCTTCGTGTTTGCCTTTCGCGTGCTCCCTACGATCGTGTTCGTAGCGGCGCTCTTCGCCGTGCTTTACCACCTCGGTGTCATGCAGGTAGTGGTGCGGGCATTCGCCTGGGTGACGGCCAAGATTCTGGGTTCGAGCGGCGCCGAGACGCTCAACGCTGCCGCGTCGATCTTTCTCGGCCAGACCGAGGCCCCACTCGTGATCCGCCCCTACCTCCCGCGGCTCACGCGGTCGGAACTCGCCGTGGTGATGGTCAGCGGCATGGGCCTGGTCTCGGGAGGCATCCTCGGGGCCTATGCCGCAGCCGGCTGTGACATCCGCGACCTGTTGACCGCAATCCTGATGAGCTTTCCGGCGACGATCTTCCTCACGAAGATGTTCATACCCGAGACGGGCGAACCCGAGACGCTCGGCACGCTGAAGGTGTCAAACGAGCGGATCGACTCCAACGTCCTCGACGCCGCCGCCCGCGGCACCCGCGAGGGACTGATGCTGGCGGCGAACGTCGGTGCCATACTGATCTCGTTCATCGCGCTGGTGGCGCTGACCAATCTGGCGATCGGTTGGCTCGGCGGCCTCATCGGTCGGCCGGAGCTCTCGCTCCAGCGAATCCTCGCGCTGGTCTTCGCGCCGTTTGCCTGGCTCCTCGGCGTGCCCACCCAGGATTGCGAGGTGATCGGCGGACTGCTCGGCACGCGGACGGTACTCAACGAACTGATCGCCTACTTCGACTTGGGGAAGATGAAGGACACGCTGACACCGAAGGCGTTCTCCATCGCCACAATCGCGATGTGCAGCTTCGCCAATATCTCGAGCATTGGGATCCAACTCGGGGGCATCGGGGCCCTCGTCCCAGAGCGGCGGGCCGACCTCGCCCAGCTTGGCGTGAAGATGCTCGTGATCAGCACGCTCTCAAGCGCGCTCTCGGCCGCCATCGCCGGCGTGATCATGCCCTAAAGCGTCAGGTCTTCCACGCCTTGGGGCGGACCACGTTCTTCGCGAGGCCGACCGCCTCGAGGCCGCGAATCACCCACCACGAGATGTCAAACTCCCACCAGTGGTGGCCGTGCGCCGCGGACCGCTGGTCGGCGTGGTGATTGTTGTGCCAGCCTTCGCCATGTGCGAGCAGAGAGACGATCCAGTTGTTGCGGCTGTTGTCGCTGGTCTCGTAGTTGCGGTAGCCCCAGATGTGAGACGCAGAGTTCACGGCCCAGGTGTGGTGCAAGCCGAAGGCCGTGCGGACGAACACGCCCCAGACGAGCATGCTCAGCGCCATCCGGCCGGCCTCGAGTGCCGTACCGCCTGAGCACCAGCCGATGACTGCGCCGACGGCCGCGAAGGCCAAGGCGTGAGCGATGTAGATCATGAACCAGGTGAGGTTCTTTTCCAGCCGGAAATAAAACGGGTCTCGCAACAGATCGCGGACATACCGCTCAAAGCAGTAGATGTTTTGATGATCCCGGCTGCTGACGTAGAGCCAGCCCATGTGGCCCCAGAAGAAGCCTGCGAGCGGGGAATGCGGGTCGGACTGGTGGTCTGATTCCTTGTGGTGCATGCGATGGATCGCGACCCAGCGGGCAGGGGAATCCTGGAGCGTGAAGATGCCGAAGATCGCGAGGGTGTGCTCGAGCCACTTGGGGCAGGTGAAGCCCTGATGGGTGAGTAGCCGGTGGTAGCCGATCGTGATGCCCAGCACGCCGAACACAAAGTGCGTCACGATCGCCGCGACGAGCCCGGACCAGCTGAAGAGCCAGGGGACGAAGGCAAGCAGCGACAGCACGTGCACGAGCGTCAGGGGAATCGCGTATTCCCAGGAGATCCGCACTGGTTGCACGGCTCCAGGCAGGTCGAGTCGTCGCTCGGCCGGCGGAACTTCTAACGCGACCGCCACCGACGGAACATCGACGGCCGGTGTGGGCTTCGTGATCCGGAAGTCTTCGAGCCCGATCGCCATGCTGCTCGTCACCCCTGTGGAAGGCGGACAGTTGTCCAATACTGGAACATCGTCCCAAGAGCCTAGCGGCCGGGAGAATGGTTGTCGAAGGTTTACCCGGACGAGGCTCAAAGATCGTAGGACGACACCCCATCGCCCACAATAGTAGCGTGTCGTCCTTTCCAGGCCGAACGTTGATCGAATTGCAGAATGGTGCGGTTATCCGGAGGGCCTGGGCCGCCGAGAGCCCGGGCGGACCAGCCAGACCCCGGCCGC
>JBBDNW010000147.1:0-3244 GCA_040877375.1 Pirellulales bacterium
TCTACCAACTGAGCTACCTGTCCCGAGCCCCTTTCGTAGGCGGAAACCGGGAAATTGTCAACGAGAACCCTCTGGATCCCGCACAGAGACGACGTCCGTCGGAAAAGCCTCCACAGGCCTCTATCGTCCGGAGCGGCTCCTGACACTGACCATGATTTGGAGCGCAAACAGAATCAGAAAAGCGGTCCAGCCCAGGCTCGCCGGTGTTGTGCCGCGAAGCAGCGCAGCAAAGCGCTCGGGATCGATGCTCCGCACCACCCCCATCGCCCAGCCGAAGGCGATGCCAGCCGGCAGGGCGATGACAAGCGACTGCGTGGCAATCCGCAGCAGCCTGACGATCCCGATGTCCTTGAAGATTTTCAGTGCCCAGGCCCCCGCATCAAACGCCGGCTGGACCGGGAAGTCGGAGATGCCTGAAAAGCTGGCCGATCGCTCGCTTGCCCCCGATCCTGTGCCGGACGGCAGTGGCGGTGGCCGCAGGGCGTCTCGCGGTCTCGCGGTAGCCATTTCAGCAATCGACGTGCCCCGGGCATGTGCTGCATGCCCCTCCGGTAGCCAAGGCCGCAGCCGTTCGACCACCTCGCCTGCCGAGCCGATCCGACTCGAAGGCGACTTCGCCATCATGTCCTCGATCACTTTGCAGAAGGCATCGCTCAAGTTCGGGGCCAGCTGCCGCACGGAGTCGGGGGTGTCATGAAGGTGCCGGTGCATCTTCTCCTTGCGAGAGCCCCCGGGAAACGGCACGCGGCCCGTCACGGCATAGTAGGTTGTGCAGCCGAGGGCGTAGATGTCGGCAGACGGCCCCACGTCGTCGGGCATCCGGATCTGCTCGGGTGCGATGTAGTCCATCGTGCCAACGATGCGGCCGATCCGCGACGACTCCTCTTCCAACTGCGAGCCGGCGAGGCCGAGGTCGAGCACCTTCACGCGGCCGTCCTGCATGACCAGCAGGTTGCCCGGCTTGACGTCGCGGTGCACGAGGCCCTGATCGTGCGCGTAGGCGAGTCCACGGGCGGTCTGCGCGATCACCGACGCTGCCGTCGCTTCGTCGAGCGGGCCATGCGTATGCACGTGCTGTTTGAGATCCATTCCCGGCACCAGTTCGGTGACGAGGTAGGAGACCATCGCGTCGTAGCCGGCGTCGTAGGCCCGCACGAGATTTTCGTGGTCGAGCCTGCCGAGCATCCGCATCTCGCGCCGAAACGCAGCCTCTGATTCAGGAGTCGACTTCGCCCGCGGCAACACCTTGACGGCCACCACACGGCCCATCATCGCGTGCTCGGCACGAAACACCTGCCCCATGCCCCCCTTGGCAATCTCGTCGAGAACGGTGTACTGGCCGAGCCGGAACCGCCTCCGGCCGGCGAGCATTTCGCGAGATTGAAACGGTGTCAGCAGCCCTTGCGACACGAGTCGCTCCGACACCGCGCGGTCCCAGGCCTCAGGATCGGCAGAGCGGAGATCGATCACAAGACCGATCTCCTTCTCCGCCGCCACGAGCTGAGCGTCGTCAAGCAGCCCACTCGCCAAGGCCGTCTCGCGAAACCGCAGTCGCTCGGAACGGTGCTGTTCGGCAGGCTTGGTCATGACATCGGGAGTCTACCAACGGGCAGTCAACGGTTTCCGGCCGATCACGCGCCAGTGCGACCGCGAAATAGGCTCGGAAAGACGGCCGCCCACGCGGATTCACAGGGCGACTCGAAGGTCATCCGCTTCCCGGTCGCAGGGTGGGTAACGGCCAACCGGACGGCATGCAGGGCCAGACCGCCCGAACGACACGGTAACCGGCTCCCGTAAAGCCGGTCGCCGACGATCGGGCAGCCTCGCGAGGCGAGTTGCACCCGCAGCTGGTGACGGCGGCCGGTGCCGGGTTCGAGTTCGACAAGCGACACCTCCCCTGCCCTGCGAGCGACCCTGGCTCTGACGTGCGCCTCACGCGGCGCGTCGTCGCCCCCGCCGTCGCGAACCGCGTCGGCGGGGTGAATTTCCGACGCCCGCTCCCCAACACGTCGCGAAACGGCGTCGTGCCAGTCGACCCACGTGCCAAGCGGAGCCGGAAATCGGCCTGTCACGACGGCCGCATAAACCTTATCGACGGTTCGCTCTCGGAACTGCTCGGCGAGGCTCGCGGCCGCGGCGGGCGTCTTGGCGACGATGACGACCCCGGACACCGGCGCGTCGAGCCGGCTGACGATACCGACAAACGCGGTCGGGCCGAACCGGCGTTTGAGCGCGGTAAACACGCTTTGCTCACCCTGGGCCGCGTTCGCCGTCGGCAGGCCGGCGGGCTTGACCACCGCGATCAGATGGTCATCCTCAAAGAGGACTTCGACGCCACGAATGGGAGTTTCCATGGGTCAAGGGTCGCCGAGGACGATCGTACTTGCAAGCCGCTCGCCGCGGCGGCTGCAACTCGCCACTGCGGAGGGCTGGCACGTGACGGTCGTACCCGCACCTGAAGAGGCCGAATCCGCGGCGCCGCCTCGGGCAGATGACGAGTCGCTCGGCGAGTTTGTCCGGCGGCTGGCCACCGCCAAGGCCCAGGCCGTGGCCGCGACGGGCGTGAGCGGCACGATCCTCGCCTGCGACACGCTCAGCGAGGTTGATGGCAAACCCTTGGGCAAGCCGGTTGACCGCGATGACGCTCGGAGAATGTTGCAAACGCTTTCCGGCCGCCGACACCGGGCCGTGTCTGGGGTGTGTCTCTGGCACCACCCTGGACATCCACCGCTCAGCCGCGATGCCGAAAGCATTCTGGAAATGGGCCCCCTCACCGACGACTTCCTCGAGTGGTATCTCGACACCGGGATGTGGCAGGGCAAAGCCGGGGCCTGCGGGTTTCAAGACGAGCGACTCCCACTACGGCTCATCACAGGCAGCCCTTCAAACGTCGTCGGCCTCCCACTCGAGCTTATTCGCGAGATGCTTGTGGATCTCGACCACCAACTCGGCGGCAATGGAACTTAAGCAGATCCAAGGCGCTTCGGCGGCTGCCGGCCGGCATCTTTCAGGTTTTGCGGAAATCCTTTAACGGATTGGTTCGCCGGCGGTGGACATGCTCGGCGCCGGGGATTTTGCTACAGGAAGCCCAACCGGCCAACTGGGCATCACTCGTGAGGCGCAAACATTCCCGGCTTCTGCGCGTGCCCCCCGACCGGCTCCTCACGATCGTGAGCTTTCAAGTTTCGGCATACGCACCCGCATTCTCGCCCCATCAAACAGCACTGGCCAAACAGCACTGGCC
>JBBDNW010000148.1:0-17876 GCA_040877375.1 Pirellulales bacterium
GGGGCTTCCTGTCGGAGCCGACAAAAAGCCCGGAGCGCGAGCGATGGGTATGCGGTTGGCAACCGTGAGCGTGCGATTGGCGGCACCGCTTCCCGTCAGCGTTTGCGGATCATGGCACGGGTCGGGAAGGAGTTCCGGCGATACACGTAAGTTGAATGCGCTCCCGTTGTCCGCTTGGCCGTCTTGAAGGGGCCCGCCAAGGTAAACGCGGCTGCTCGCCTCAGCCCGCGGGCTTCTGCAGGAAGACGAAGCCGCCCTTTTTGTTACCCACGACGATGTCGGGCCGGCCATCGCCGTTGAGATCGCCGACCGCGAGTTGCGTGCCCACGCCCGACGCGTCGTCGATTCTGTGCGGGGTCCAGGTGACGGTGCCGTCGTTGCGGCCGAGTTGAAACCAATACAGGCAGGGCGTGCCGCCCGGATCGGGATCCCCCTTGGGGCCGTGGGCCCAGAATCGCTTGCCTGTGACGATGTCCTCAAGACCATCCCCGTCGATATCAACCACGGCGACAGCATGCGGCTGAGAGAACTGCACGCCGTCGAGGCTTTCCCCGGCCGTGGGCGGCAGGATCGCGTGATCGACGAACTGGGTCGTTCCGTCTCTTTGCACCTGCTCGAACCACGACACGCCGTAGCCGTGGCCCTCGAGACTCGTGATCACGTCGGCATCACCGTCGCCGTCGACGTCGAGCGTGTGCATCTGGGCGCCGCCCTTGCCAAAATCCACCGGGTGTTTCACCCAGACCGGAGGCGTCTCTTCGCCGGCCGCGGCAGGCGGCTGCTCCCACCAGCCTCCACTCATGAGCAGGTCGGGCCGGCCATCACCGTTGACGTCACCCACGCCGAGACCATGCTGGTATTGGCCCCACTTTTCAGAGGTTGAACAGGGACGGAACGCCCAGCGATCGGTGCCACTCTTCTCAGAGGGCGCGGCAAACCCGAGCACGCCGCCGGTGTGAAAGACGAGTTCCCCACGGCCGTCGCCGGTGAGGTCGAGCCAGTTGGGTGATTCGTTGTCGACGACCGGATGCGCGAGGTGTTTCGCCCAGTCTCCCGTCCGGTTGCCCGGATTCCTGAACCACTGCACCGCCTTGCCGGGCCACTCGTTGACGAGCACGTCGAGGAGGCTGTCTCCGTCCACGTCGGCGACAGCGGTCATGAAGTTGTTGGAATACTGATTGGGATCGAAATCCTTGTGCGGATAGATCTCAAACCGCTCAGTAAAGGCGGGGCCGGCGTACCAATAGGGACCGTACACGACATCCGGATGACCGTCGTGGTCGATGTCACCGATTCCCGCAGCTTCGGCGTGAAACCTGTCGGTGAGCACCTTCTTTTCAAAGGCGACTGGCGAGTCGGTCCCCGCTGCTTTCAGGGCCACCGCACCCAAAGCCACTAGCGCGACAAGCGGGCCTGGCCACAGCATCCACCGCGAAAGACTGACGCACATCCTCGTGACCTCCCCTTCCCGAATAGCGGCCATGCGAATAGGAACTCTGCAAAGGTTTATACCAACTCAGATTGGGTCGCCAAGAAGGCACTCGCATGACTCAGAACTCCGCGATACTATATGGGAGTTTCGCTTCAAATCATCGCCCCTTTCTGTCACCTGTCTGTCGCCTCGTTCAGGAAACCATCATGCCCGCATCAACGCGCCGCTCCTTTCTTGAAGCAACGTCCCTCGCCGGCGTCGGCTACTTCGTCGCCGCCGGCTCGCGGACGGCCTGGAGCAACTCGGCCAACGAGCAGATGAACGTCGCCTGCATCGGCGTGGGCGGAAAGGGGGGCAGTGACTCCGACAACGCCGCCCTGTTTGGCAACGTGATCGCGATTTGCGACGTCGACCGCGGCACGCTCGAAAGCAAGGGCAAGTCGGAGAAGTTCAAGGACGCGGAGCAGTTCACCGACTACCGCGAACTGCTCGCCAAGCATGGCAAAAACATTGACATCTGCACGATCAGCACGCCGGACCACATGCACGCTCCGGCCACGCTCGATGCCATGCGATTGGGCATCAGTTGCTACACGCAAAAGCCCCTGACGCGGACGATCTATGAGGCCCGGCTATTGGCCGCTGTCGCGAAGGAGGCGGGCGTCTGCACACAGATGGGCAATCAGGGCACCGCCCTCGACTCCTCGCGGGAGGCGATCGCCCAACTCAAGTCGGGCGTACTCGGACCGCTCAAGGAGGTCTATGCGTGGTCAAATCGCCCCGTGTGGGCGCAGGGGCCGGGCCGGCGGATGAACGTCCGCAAATACCAGACGCAGGCGATGGCTGAGGTCGATGGCCAGGAAGACGCCGAGACAACCGCCGAGGAGATTGGCGACATCGTGGCCGACCTCGTGAAGTCGAAGCAGAAGGAGATCGCGAAGGCGCTCGAACGGCTCGACTGGAAGGCCTGGCTCGGCGTGGCACCGTCGCGGGAGTTCTGGCCCGGCCTCTACCACTCCTTCCAGCACCGCGGCTGGTGGGACTTTGGCACCGGCGCTCTCGGCGACATGGCCTGCCATCAGTTGACGGTGCCCTACGCCGCCTGCGGCCTCCGCGATCCGATTTCCGTGGTCGCGAAGACGACGGGGCACGACTTCGACAGCTTCCCGGCTAGCTCGATCATTCGGTTCGAGTTCCCCGAGACATCGGAGCGGCCCGCGATCCCGTTCTGGTGGTACGACCGCAAGGGCAACAAGCCCCCGACGGAGGTGTTTGCCAAGTGGGGCATCGATAAGGTCTCCGACAGCGGCGTGCTCGTGGTGGGCGAGAAGGGGGCCTTCTACAGCTCCGACGACTACTGCGGAAAGTATGGACTCCACGGCGTCGAGAAGGTCACGGCTGACTTCGAGAAGGCCGAGGATCAGGGCAAGGGCAACGACGTCAACAACATGTTCGAGCTCTTCCGTGCCAAGCGAGCGGGCGACCCGACGATCGCGAAGTCCAACTTCATCGATCGTGCCGGGCCGCTTACGGAGACGATCCTGCTCGGCAACCTCGCCGTCTGGGCGGCTGCCAAGGGCGGGCCGAACGGTGCCATGGGCGACTGGGGCGAGAAGATCGAATGGAACGCGAAGGACCTCACGGTCACAAACCTCGAGCAGCTCAAGACTCCACACGTGGCCGACCTCATCAAGCCGACCTATCCCGAGGGATATCGGCTCGACTAGAGCCTCTCGAAACCACCATGCAAAGTATCGCTCTGTCTCGCATGCTCCTCGCGCTCGCCGTCGCAGTGCTCTCGCCGCTCGCCGTGTGGGCGGCCGACCCGGCCGCCGTCGAGGTGGCAAAGAAGCGTGCGGAAGCGCTCGGCGCGGCGTGCGTGGTCGATGCCGCTGGTCGGCTCACCGAGATCACGATCCCGGACGGGGCCGGAGTGACCGCCGCCGACCTCGCACTCATCGGCACGCTCACCGATCTCGAGAAGTTGCGGATTCTCAACTGCCGGCCGCTCAACGACGAGATGGTCGCCTCGCTCGCCGGCCTAGCTCGCTTGAAAACGCTCGCGGTTACCAACACGGCAATCACTGACGACGCCGTGCAGCTGATCGCCGACTCGTTCCCCGACCTCGTTGACCTCGACCTGTCGTCCAACACCAACCTCACGGGCGGGGCAATGAAGCCGATCACTGGTCTGAAAAAACTCCAGCGACTCACGCTCGTGCAGACCCGTTTCAATGACCTCAACACCCGTCGGCTCTCAAGGCTCGCGGCACTCGAAGCGCTCGACTTGCGGGGCAACATGGAGGCTGGCGACATGACGCTCGGCGTGGTCGGTGGCCTCCCACACCTCAAGGCGTTTAAGCATCGCAGTACCGTTGTCAGCGACGAGGGGCTCACGAAACTCGCCGAGAGCACAACGCTCGAGTCGCTACTCGCGCAGGATTTTGCGATCACGAATGGCTCGGGGCCCCATCTGGCCGCCCTCACTGGCCTGACGTCGCTCGAAATCTTCCGCTGCCAGGGGTTTGGATCCGACGGAGTGCTCGCGCTTGGGGCGCTCAAGAAACTCGGCCGGCTCACGCTCCGGGACCTCCCCGAGGTGGGTGATCCGGCGCTCGCAGTGCTCGGCGAACTGCCGGAACTCAAGCGGCTGTACCTTCACGAACTGGCTTCGGTGGGGGACGAGGGGCTAGACCACCTCGCCGCGGCTAAGAATCTCGAGGTGCTCGACATCTGGAGCCTGCCGCGGATGACCGATGCCAGCGTCGACGTGATCGCGACGCTACCCAATCTCAAGGAGCTTTCCATTCGCGAGACAGGCGTGACGGAAGCCTGCCTGGAGAAGATTCTGGCGATACCGAAGCTGGCGTCGCTGACGTTCTCAAACGGGGCGGTCTCCGCCGAGACCGCAGCAAAGTTCTCCGCCAAGAAGTGGAAAAAGCTCGACCTCGGCCGCTGACCTGCCTCGTGGGCCGAAGCCGCGTCACACCCGCGGCAACTCAAAGCCCTTCCTATATTCGCGGCCGAAGAGCGCATTTGCCTCCGGATCGCTTGATCGCTCGGTCTTCGGGTCGATGACGAGAGACCGGCCCAGCTTGAGCGGCGTCTGCGCGAAGTCGACGCCGTTTTCCGCTAGGTGACCTTCGAGGCTCGCGAACGTTTCGCGGACATGTTCGTCGGAGGCCGCGAGGCTGGGCGTGGTGCCGTTGGGCACCATCTCGCCGAGCGTCCACGAGACGTTACCAAGGTGCGCGACGGCGCTCGAGATGTGGCCTTCCTCGATGTCGAGATTCAGGTCGGCCGGGTTGCGGCTGCGCACGCCGCTTACGAAGTTGGCGAAGTGCAGCTGGTCGGTGCCGCCGGACCACTGCGCCAGTTCGTTGCCGTCGTAGTCGAAGGCCACGCCGCCGTTGTATTTCGGCGTCACCACATAGCCGGTGGTACCCCACCAGATGTTGGCCACGCCCACGCGCCCGGCCTGCCGGGCGATTGTCGGCGGTGTCTCGATTTCGAGGCCGCGGACGTCGGAGATGATGAGGGCGTCGTCCCAATGGAAGAGCGTGACCTGCGTGTTGGCGGTGTCGCCGTTATCGACGTAGCCCAGCCGACCGCCGAGGCTGACAACCCGCCGGGGGAGATCCCGCTTGCCGAGTCCCCAACGGGCCTTGTCGATCTCGTGAGGATTCTGGTTGCCCAGGTCACCGTTGCCGGTGACGCGGTTCCAATGCCAGTCGTAGTGAAGTTGCTTCCGGATCGGCACGACCTTCGGCGCCGGCCCCGCCCAGAGATCAAAGTCGATGCCAGGTGGCAGGGGCGCCGGCGTGTCGACCAGGCCGATGCTCGGCCGTCGCTTGTAGCAGAGGGCGTGGGCCACCCTGACGTCACCGATCTTTCCGCTTCTTACGAAGTCGATCGCCTCCCGCATGCCAGGCATGCTTCGGCTCTGGGCCCCCATCTGGCAGATACGGCCGAGTTTCCGAGCCCACTGCGTGATCACGCGGCCCTCCTCGACGGTATGGCTGCAGGGCTTCTCCACATAGACATCCTTGCCGGCCTGCATCGCCCAGACGGACATCACGGCGTGCCAGTGATTGGGCGTGGCGATCGAGATCACGTCGATGCTCTTGTCGTCGAGCAGGCGGCGGAAGTCCTGTTCACACCGCGGCTGCCGCTTGAGATCCTTCAACTCCGGGGCTCGCTTCGTCAGCCCCACCGGGTCGCAATCAGCCAGGGCGACGAGTTCTGCATCGGGGTTGGCGATCCACTCGCTCACGTGCGTCTTGCCCCGCCCGCAGAGCCCGACCACCGCCACCCGAATCTTCTCGTTGGGTCCAGCAGCACGAGTCGGAGCCGTCGCTACGGCGACCTCGGCGGAGTTGCCGCGGCGGGCCATGGCCACCGTCGCAAGACTCAGGGCTCCTTCAACAAACCGACGACGGGTGACCGACATGGGCAACGTCCTCCGATGGGGGCGGGATCCCGGCTTGGATACCACAAAAATACCTCTGGGTTGTAGCAAACCGGTGCCAGCTGCGTAGCCGCCGCGAGCTATGGCTACGCGTTCTCGCACCCGCTTCTCTGGCTGCCCAGGCCGTCGATGGCGAGGGTGACAACGTCGCCGGCCTTGAGATAGACCGGCGGCTTCATGCCCATGCCCACGCCCGGCGGTGTGCCCGTGATCACCACGTCGCCCGCCTCCAGCGTCACAAACTGCGACAGGTAGTAGACGATGTGCCAAACGTCGAAAATCATCGACGCGGTCGTGCCGGTCTGCTGCCGCACGCCGTTGACCTCGAGCGTGAGGCCCAGGGCCTGCGGGTCGGCCACCTCGTCGGCTGTCACGAGCCACGGCCCTAGCGGCAGGAAGTTGTCGCAGCTCTTGCCCTTGCTCCACTGCCCGCCCCGCTCGATCTGAAAGGCCCGCTCCGAGACGTCGTTGGCCACGCAGAAGCCGGCGATGTGGTCTCGGGCCGCCTCCTTCGAGGGCAGGTAGCGGGCATCGCGGCCGATTACGAGCCCGAGTTCCACCTCCCAGTCGGTCTTTTCACTGCCTCGCGGAATGAGGATCGGGTCGTGTGGACCGCAGACGGCCCCCGTCGCCTTCATAAATAGGATCGGCTCGGCCGGGATCGCGGCACCGGTCTCCTTCGCGTGGTCGGAGTAGTTGAGGCCGATCGCAAACACGTTCCGCGGCCGTGCCACGGGCGCGCCGATGCGTGCTCCCGCCGGCGCGTCGGGGAGGGCGTCGGCAGCGACCGCGCGGAGCGCGGCGAGGCCGCCCCCGGAGAAGAAGGCGTGGTCGTAGTCGCGGACGTGGGCCGAGACGTCTTTGATGCGGCCGTCAGCGGTGACGATGCCGGGCTTTTCCTGGCCGCGGGACCCAAAGCGGACGATCTTCATGTCGCTTCCTTTCGTGGGGGGGCATACTGGGCGATACGGAAAGTATCGTGTGCTTCTGGAGAGCTGCAATCGCTCGACGCGGCGGGCTTAGACGGGCGGGATTGTGCTCACCCGGTTGCTGCTGCTTACCGGTTTCTACGCGAGTGAAACCAGTCTCGCCCAACGGCTTGGAGCCCCATCACTTTCACTCGGAGGCATGCCTGCGAAGATCGCCAGGACCGCCACTCAAGCGCCTTCAACGTACGTGGATCGCCGGCTCAGGGGCGGCAGAAGTCTCGTCACTTTTTCGCCGCGGCGGCTCAGACGCTCCTAAGAGCGTTCGCCGACCCCAGTGCCTCCCGTCAGGAAGCCCCAAGCGCAAGGCGGGTATGCGGGTGGCGACCGTGGGCGTGGTACGGAGCGGGTTGGGTGGCGGAAGGGAAGGATGTGCCGGTGCTTCCCAAACTCCACCGAGCCATCGGACACGCCCGAGCCCGATCGGCTCCGCGAAAACACCCACCAGCCGCCGGCACCACGATGCGGAAGTGCCGTTGACCGACCTATCCTTTGACGCGGCCTCACTGCCGAAAGATTGTCCGAGCGCGTCAGTCTGCCCCCGCGGCTTCGGGGTGGGCACCTTTTCCCTGCCATGCTTCACGGTAGACTCTGCAGACCGGACTCGGCCTTTTTGACTCGTCCCCGCGACGCCCATTCCGACACACGGTGGGGGCAGCGGTGGGGATAGCAGAAAAAACCGTGGTTTGGAGGGTAAGCGAATGGTTAGCGGCCACACTGGAAATGTGGTGCTCCGAAAGGAGTTGTGGGTTCGAGTCCCATGCCCTCCGCTTTGAGTTGCGTTCAGTGGATCTGGCGGGCCGCATCCGGCTCAGTTCACCTCGGGTGGCACCCTGTCGTAGGGCACGCGGCTGCCGTCGAGGTCGATGGCCACTTCAAAGACGTGCAGGTTGTCGTACCACGTCATCAGTTCTTTCCGCGACATGAGCTTCGGAACCACGCCGCCTTCGACGATGTGCCCGAAGACCAACTCCGCCTCGGCCTGCAACCGATCGCCCACCATGCTCGTGGCCTTGACCATCGAGCCTGAGTCGTTGAGTTCGAGAATCTCAACGTGATACCGGAGCACATCGCCCGGCATCGCGTCGAAGAAAAACTCCGACTTCGACACCTTGGCGAGGACAACCTGCCTCGCGTAGTCGATCGCATCGATGACGAGCAGGCCCGCCGTCTGGGCCAGCCCTTCCAGCACGAGCGAGTTGGGCATCACAGGCAGACCGGGAAAGTGGTCGTGAAGATGCTCCTCGGCCAGCGTCACAGCCTTGATCGCCGTTGCATCGCGGCAACGGCGAAACTCCTCGTAGCGGTCGATCCAAAACCAGCGCATTGTCATGACTCCCGCCGGCCGGCTGGACCTGCGTCAGTCGGCAAGTGTGGCACAGGCCAGCGCGGCAGCCAAGGTCGCTGCAGGTTTCGGTAGCATGCTGTCATGCACGACGCCACGTCTCCACCGCATGCCGCACCCTGGAGGATCTCGGGCAACCTCGTCGATCCCGTCGCGCGGTGCATCCGGCCTGCCACGCTCACGATCGCGGCCGGCCGAATCGAGTCTATTTCCGACGATCCCCGACAGCATCCGGCCTGGATCCTCCCGGGCTTCGTCGACGCCCACGTGCACGTCGAGAGTTCGCTCCTGCCGCCTGCAGAGTTCGCGCGGCTGGCCGTCACCCACGGCACGGTCGCCACCGTCTCCGATCCCCACGAGATCGCCAACGTGCTCGGCATCCCGGGCGTGGAATACATGCTCGACGACGCGCGGCGCTCGCCTTTCAAGTTTCACTTCGGGGCGCCGTCGTGCGTGCCCGCGACCGCCTTCGACCACGCCGGGGCCACGATCGACGCCACCGGTGTCGCGAAGCTGCTCGACAGGCCGGATATCGGCTATCTCTCGGAGATGATGAACTATCCCGGCGTGCTCGCCGGGGATCCGCAGGTGATCGCCAAGCTGGCGGCGGCGAAGGCACGCGGCAAGCCGATCGACGGCCATGCGCCCGGGCTCCGCGGAGCTGCGGCGGCGGGCTACGCGGCGGCCGGCATCTCCACCGACCACGAGTGCTTCACGCTCGACGAGGCCCTCGGCAAGATCGCCCTCGGCATGAAGATCCTGATTCGCGAAGGCTCGGCGGCCCGCAACTTCGACGCCCTCGCGAGCCTGATCGACACCCATCCCGAACACTGCATGCTCTGCAGCGACGACAAGCATCCCGATCAGCTCATTGTCGGCCACATCGACCAGCTCGTCCGCCGGGCCATCGCCCGCGGCAGCAACCTCTTTGACGTGCTGCAGGCGGCATCAGTCAACCCCGCCAGACACTACAGACTCCCGATCGGGCTTCTGCAGGTCGGGGATCCCGCCGACTTCATCGAGGTCGACGATCTGGAAAGCCTGCGGATCTGCCGGGTGTTCGTCGATGGCGTCGTAGCAGCGGTCGAGGGCGCGACGACCTGGCCGCGGCTCGAATCCGCTCGGCCCAACCAGTTCGCGGCGAGTCTGAAGCGGCCGGCCGATTTTGAGATTCGGGCTTCAGCGGGCGACACCGACCGGATGGTGCGCGTGATCGAGGCCCTCGATGGCCAACTGGTGACCGGCTCGCTTCGTATGCGGCCTCATGTCGTCGAGGGCTTCCTGAAAGCGAATCCTGCCGACGATGTGCTGAAGATCGTGGTTGTAGACCGGTATGACAACCGGCCGCCGGCCATAGCGCTGGTGCGCAACTTCGGGCTGACGGCGGGCGCAATCGCATCGAGCGTGTCGCACGACTCCCACAACATCGTGGCGGTCGGCACCAGCGACGCTGATCTCGCCCGTGCGGTCAATCTCGTGATCGCAGGCAAGGGAGGCCTGTCGGTCGTCGGCCCCGAGGGCGATGTCATCCTGCCACTGCCGATCGCGGGCCTGATGTCGGACCGCCCGGGCGCTGAAGTGGCCGCCGCCTACGCCGATATCGACCGGCGGGCCAAGGCTCTGGGAACGCGGCTCGCCGCCCCCTACATGACGCTCTCCTTCATGGCGCTGCTCGTCATCCCCATGCTCAAACTCGGGCCGCAGGGACTGTTCGACGTCGACGCCTTCGGCCCGGTGGGGCTTTTTGACTGAATAGCGGCCGCACAAGCCGCACGATCGGCAGTGTCGATGGGCCGCGACGTCGCTCTGCCGGCGCGGGTAGAGTCTGAGGTGTGGCCACGTCTGGCTGGTTTCGTTCTCCTCAAGACGAGTCTCTTCATGCGATCCAATGCCCAGGGCTTCTGGGGCCCGCATCCTGCGTACGCCCTTCTTCCCGTGCTTGCCATCATCGGCGTCAGCGGCTGGGTCTGGTTTGCCAACCGGGGCCCACTGCCCGACGCTGCCCGCGTGGCGGTTACGGCCATGAAGCCTCTTGGGGGGGCGGCAGCCGATCCGGCGGAGATGCCGATCGAGGTTCGCTATGGCGTGCCGACGGAGCGAACCCTCCATCTCTGGGCTCCCGCCGCGTAAAGCCGGGTTGTGCAACTCTGCGGCGGAAGAACCGTTCAACTGGGATTGTGATTGCATTTCCAAGGGACGGTTCGAGACGGGCATGGAACGTCGCCATTATCGGCGGCGGTCCTGGCGGCCTGCTCACCGCCTTGTTTCTACAGCGGTCCGCGAGCCGGCCGATCCGGACGACGATCTTCGAGGCCAGCGGTCGCCTCGGCGGCAAGATCCTTACCCCCTCCTTCTCGGCCGCACCGGTCCGGTACGAGGCCGGAGCCGCCGAGTTTTATGACTACACGCCGGTGGGCACAGACCCGCTTCGCGACCTCGTGGCCGAACTTGGATTGCCGACCACGCCGTTGGGCGGAGCCTCGGTGATCATGGACGGCCAGCTGCTGTCGAACCTCGACGACATCGCCGATTCGCTGGGACATAATGCTCGCCGTGACCTACTGGAGTTTGACAACCACGCCCGCGGTGGCATGACTCCGCGGGAGTTCTACTCGTCTGACGACGGCCAGCCCGCGGCTCCGGCCGTGTTCACCCGCGTGCTCGACCGGATCAACACTCCGGCCGTGCGGCGCTACGTGGAGACGCTGATCCACAGCGATCTGGCGACCGAGCCCGCCCTCACTAGCGCGTCGTACGGCCTGCAGAACTACCTCATGAACGACCCCGCCTACATGCGGCTCTACAGCATCGCCGGCGGAAACGACCAGTTGATCGCCGCCATCGTGGCCCGCATCGACGCCACGGTGCGGCTGGGCACGCGTGTCACGTCGATTAGTAGCGCCGACGCAGGATCACTCCGGATCACAACGCAGACAGCCGGGGGGGAGTTCACTGCGGATTTTGATGCCGTGGTTCTTGCCCTGCCGATCCAGCACCTCACAGCCCTCACCTTCGAGGGCGACCGGTTGGCCGCCGCGATGCGAAGACACTGCGGGGAGCACGATCATCCTGCCCACTACCTGCGGATCACGGCGCTCTTCGACAAACCCTTTTGGCGCGCCACGATCGACGGCTCCTACCTCATGCTCGACGCCTTCGGAGGCTGCTGCCTCTACGACGAGTCGTCACGCGAGCCGGAGTCGCGGCACGGTGTGCTGGGTTGGCTCCTGGGAGGCCGGGCCGCGGTCGAGATGGCCGAGGTTGACGACGAGCACCTGGTCTCCTTCGCGCTCGACTCGCTGCCGCCGGCATTTCACCAGGCTCGATCGCGGCTCGTCGAGGCCCGCGTTCACCGCTGGACGGGAGCCGTGAGCAGCCTGCCAGGCGGCTGGTGGCCGCGGGGCATCGACCGGCGACACCAGCCAGAACCCATCGATCACCCGAACCTCTTCGTTGTGGGAGACTACCTCTACGACTCCACGCTCAATGGTGTGCTCGATTCGGCCGACCACGTGGCCGGATGGCTGGCCGCGCTCACTGCGGTGTGAGACTCTTCCGAAAGACTCCCATGATCACAACGCATCACGACCTTGCCGCCCCATCCGCCGGACCTGCGGCAGCCAGTGGCCTGCCTCCCGACGCGGGCATCGAGCGGATCACACTTGCCTGCGGCGGGACGGTCGAACTTGCGAGCGTCGCCCGGTCGGCTGTGGACGCCGACGATGTGGTCGCTCACGACGCCGAGATCGCCGACGTGGTCGCCCGCGCGGCGGCATGGGCTGCCGCGAACGAGACGACCGCCGCCGCTAGTCTTACCGCCGCCGCGGGTCTCACCGCCGCCGCTGCCATTACCGTGGTGCCGCTCTACGGCACGCACGTCGTCTGGAGCTCGCGGCGGGCCGCCATCATCGGGCCGTCGGAACGACTGCCACAGATGCGGGCCTCCGTGGTCGAGTTCGCCGGCCACGACGCCGAACTCCGCGACGTCGAATCCCGAATCGCCGAGGCTCTGGCTCACGTTGATGCCGACGCCCCGCTCGCCTTTCATTTCGACGAGCGTGCCCTGCCTCGCCGCGGAGACTTGGCCGCACGCTTCAGTCAGGCCGTCTCCCTGCGGCGGCGGCTCGCGATGCTCGCGCCGGCTGTGCAGCGGCCCGCCCCTCAGCCACCGACGCTGGCGGGGCAGCTCGGCGAGCGGCTCCGTGACCGTACCCGGATTGTCGAGCGGCTCGAGTCTGCGGT
Organism: Pirellulales bacterium; assembly: GCA_040877375.1. Lineage (GTDB taxonomy): Bacteria > Planctomycetota > Planctomycetia > Pirellulales > UBA1268 > QWPN01. The sequence goes on from JBBDNW010000148.1 coordinate 12,474, forward strand.
CGACCAGGCCGAACTCCTCGAGCGGGTCTATTTTGCGTGCGCCGACCGTGTCGGCGACTACGCGGTCTCGCGCCGCCACGCGATCCTCGAGTGGGTGATCATCCTCCTGCTCGCCGCGGAGCTGATGCTGCTCGCCGTCGGCCTTCTTGCGGCGCGGGCGACATGAAGCCGGGCAGCACCGCGGCACGGCAGCCATCGATCGACATCCTGCGCGCGGTCGCCATCGTGCTGATGGTCACCGTCCACTTCGTGGAAAACCTCTCCGGCTCCTACGGGGCCGACGGTGGTCCCTTCCTCGGAGCCTTTCGTTACTGGTGGCTTCCGACCGGCTTCGCCGCGCCGTTGTTTACGTTTCTGTCGGGCGCAAGCTACCGATTCTGGGTCGTCGGACAGGAACGCCGCGGCCGTGACACCGCCGCTATTTCGAAGGCCACGATCCGCCGCGGACTATTTCTGACCCTCCTCGGACTCGTCTTCAACGTGGCCGTCTGGATGCCCGAAGACGTCTTCAACTGGGACATCCTCACCTTCATCGGCACGGCCCTGATCGTGCTCGACGTCGTGCGACGGCTGCCCCCCGTGGTGCCGCTGGTCGCCTGCGGAATCGTGGTCGCCGTCGCGCCCGTGCTGCGGCTGATCGCCGGCTACGGCGATTACTGGACCTCCGGCTTCTTTGACCATGACTTCACGCTCGGCGACGTCGTGCTCGGATTCCTCGTGACTGGATTCTTCCCGATCTTTCCCTGGCTCGTGTTCCCGATCGCGGGCTTCCTGGCGTCAGTCGTGATTTTTTCTCCGCCGACGGCGCTCCAGCGGTTGCGGCCGGCCATGATCGGGGCCACGCTCGTGCTCGGGGCGACGGCCACGGTCCTCGTGCGACCGTGGCTCGCAGCCAGCCTCGTCACCACGTCTGGCTCATGGACGATGTTTCCCGCCTCGACGACCTACGTGCTTGGCACCCTCGGAGCAACGATTCTCGTCGCCACCTTGCTCCATCGCACGGTCGACCTCCGGATGGCGGGCAGCACAAACGGCAGGCATCCTCGCATCCTTGACTGGGCGGCCATGATCAGCCGGTATTCGCTCTCGCTCTACCTGCTCCACCACGTCGTGCACCTCTGGCCGCTGTGGCTGATCGGCGCGGCGACGACAGAAGAGCCGACGTCGCTGTGGCAAATCGCGATGCCGCCCAGCATGGCGGTCGTGCTGGCTTTCATGTTTCTCGCCGTGGCCTCGGCGGTCTTCGCCTTTATCGACCGCGTCAGGGCACCGACCATGGAGACGTTGCTGCGATGGCTCTGCGATTGAGTGGCATGCCTATCCGCGATTCCGAAGGCTTCGCCCGGGCCGCCTGGATCCTGCTCGACTGGGCGGCGAGCGCCTTCTCGACCGTGCTGATCACGCTCGTCGTGGCCTACGTCGAACGGGTCGTATTTGTGGACCGCGTCTGGGGCGTGTCGGCCGGCGTTGTCTGGGCCTGGACACTGGCGGCCGCGATGCTGGCCTCGGCAGCGCTGGCCCCGTGGGTCGCCGCGTGGGCCGATCGGACACGCGGCCATAAGCAGGCACTGCTGACCAGCGTCGCCGCCGGGGCCGGCGGCCTCCTGCTGCTCGCCCTCGTGCCTTCCACGGCACGGCTCGCCGTCGCGGCGGCGATCGCCGCCGCCGCCGTGGGCTTCGACATGGCGGCAATCTTCACCGGCAGTCTGCTGGCCCGGATCGCCGGCGGCCGCGACGCCGACCGGCTCTCCGCCTGGGGATTCGCGGCAGGATACGCCGGCGGCGCGATCGCACTGATCGCGGCGACCGCGGTCGTCGCGGCCCACGACCGCCTCGGCCTGACCGCGAGCGGCGGCCTGCGGGTCGCCTTCGCGCTGACGGCCGCGTGGTGGCTGGTGTTCTCGCTGCCGGCTGCCTTCGCCCGCTTCGGGGACGGTGAACGCGAGCGGCATGCCGAGACGTCGGGTGGGGAACTGCTCGCCTTCGCCCGCTCGCTCACGAGCCCGACTCCCGATGACCATGCGTCACGCAACCTGGGAGGCATTCTCCTCGGTGCGGTGCTCGTGCTCGGGGCGGTTCAGACGGCGATCGCGCAGTTCTCGAGCGTGGCGCTCGAGCAGTTCAACCTCGATGGCCCGGCGCTTGTCCGGCTCGTCCTCCTCGTGCAGGCGGTGGCCCTTCCCGGGGCAATCGCCATCGGCTGGCTCTCCTCGCGGTATGGCAGGGCCTGGGGACTCGCCATCTCGCTCGCCGGCTGGGTCACGGTGCTCGTGCTGGCATGCTTCATTCGCACGCCCACGCAACTTCACGCGCTCGCCGTGCTGCTGGCCATTGTGCTCGGCGGGGTGCAGAGCGTGATCCGTGCCACGATCGCCACGCTGGCTCCGCAGGGCAGGGCAGGGGTGACGTTTGGGCTCATGCAGGTGGGGACGAAACTTACGGGCTTCGTCGCCAGCCTCGCCTTCGGCGGCGTGCAGGCCCTCACCAACGATCCCCGCACCGGCCTGACCGCGCTGCTTCTCCAGCTCCTCGCCGGCTGGTGGCTCCTCCGCCGCCTGCGGTAGGCGAGGGGGTCGCCAAACATCTTTCCGGAATGCGATCGAGAGCACATTCGACTGTGGTGGAACGCCGGCTCGGGGGCGGCAAAAGTCTCTTCGCCGGGGCGAGGATACGCCCAAGGCTCCTCAGAGCGTTCGCCGACCCCCCAGCTCCCGTCAGGAAGCCCCAAGCGCACGCTTGGAGAATGCGGGTAGCACACCGCCCCGCGGTGAAGCAAAGTATGTCACCGCGCGATATGCGGTGATGATGACTTTTATCCACAAAACACACGGTTGGCCGAGGTTTTTTTTGGAATGCAGCCGCCGAGCGGCTGTGCGGCTGGCATGCGGCACTGTTTCCGGTGGGCTAAAGCGGGACGCGGAGGTCGTCCGCGACGCGCCGAGTTATTTCCAGAGCCTGGAACACCTCCTGCGGTGTTGCGCCCGGCCGCCCTTTGCACTGGAGCGCCGCTCGAGATCGAGCGAGATGAAGCGGTTTGGCCGGAGATCAGTGCCCAAGGGCCTCGGCAAACCGTGGGTCGGGTGGTTCGACGCCGAGGAATCGCTTTGCATGGCCGGAGAGGGCGATCGTCACTCTCTTCAGCATGGGGATCTGTTCGTGAAGGGCGTTGAAGTGTTCGGCGGTGATCACGAAATCTGTTCCGTAATCGTGGGCCGCTCGATTGCGCAGGCTTCGGCACGCCTGCCAATCCTCAATGGCCTCGATGATGCCCGCCTTTTCGCAGAACGCCAACACACGAAGGAACGTGTCGGTGCGTTCTCCGCTCAGTTCACAGAGATGTCTCATGGTAGTGCCCAGAAGATCCTGTAGCTTGGCGAACCGTCCGTTGATCGCTGCCAGAGGCTCGAAGAGGGCAAGATCCATCTGTCTTTCCTCGAGCGCCTGTGGGGTCAACGGCCAGTCGATCCTTGCTGCCGATGCTTCGAGATGCCAGGCGCATCGCTGACACGCTTCGATCAGATCGGCCAGGTGCCGACGGCTTTCCTCCACGACCTTGTTCATGGCGCGGCCTCCATCGCAACGGCACTGGCCGCGGCCAGCCGCTGAAAGCGGTTCATGCCGGCCCGCGGGTCGATGAACGAGACATCGACAGGTAGGCAGAGTTCCCGCTCCAATCGGTCGTGGAGAATCGCTTGTGTCCTCACATCGATGACGGCCGACGATTCGATGAGGAGGTCGACATCGCCTCCCCGGCGATCATCGGCCGTGCGGGAGCCATACAGCAGGACGGTCGCATCTTCCCCCAGAAGCTCGCGGATCGTACGCACGATTGTTTTTCTCTGGTCGAAGGTCAGCCGCACGATCGCCCCTCCCGTGGTTTTTTTATTCTACCCATCCAGCGGGGCACAGTCGCAAATTTGCCCACTGCCTCCGCGTGATCGCCCCGATCGTGGGCGGCGTCGAGAACTTCAACGCGGAACGTTGTTTGAGTCGTGGCGGGTGGGGGCCTCCGGATCGCGCTCATCGTCCGCGACGCGCCGAGTTATTTCCAGAGCCTGGAACACCTCCTGCGGTGTTGCGCCGGGCCGCCCTTTGCCGAAGTGCTGTTGATCGACCTATCCTTCGGTCGGGAGAAGTGTCAGCGCCAGCGGCGGAACGGCTCGTAGACCCGTACCCCGACCAGCAACTCGCTCGCCGTGAATCGATTGGGGCGAGGCTGGCCACGAGAGCTCCGCCACACGCTTGACCGTGGCAATGACGATGCCAGGCACGATAACTCTGTGAGGATGAGAGCGCAACTCGCCTCAACGTGCCTGCATTGCCCGGCTCGTGATGCGCAAATCTCGTACCGAACAGGATGGGCATGTCACCGCCGGCGAACCAATCCGGCACCGTATCGATGCCACCCATATTCCCCGCGCTTGCGCTTGGGGCTTCTTGGCGGCACGCATGCTCCCGATGGTGAGAAGAGCCGAAGCCCACGGCTCCACAAACGACACGAGAGTTGGCTGCGTCCGCGTGAACTCAAATGCTGACGCAACTCGATGAACCTTCTCCCCATGGAATCATGCTGGTGAGCGACGCGTTTCGACAGACGATTTTCCGCAAGGCGGCAGGCAACCTGGAACAGATCGCCGACAACGCGACCTCACGGAGCCAAAGCCGCATCGAACACGGCGTACCATCGCCCGCATGACTGGGAGACAGTTTTACGATTGGCTGCCGGCCGGCCGCGCGGACGACGGCATGCGCATGGTTGACGCGCTCGAGATGCTGCGACGGAGAATCGCTCTATTCCGTTGCCCAGGCCGAGACGGGCACGCAGCTGCAGAAGAGGTTGCGATCGCCGTGGACGTTGTCGACCCGACCCACGGGCGGCCAGTACTTCTGCAACACAAGCGACTTCACCGGGAAGGCCGCCACTTCGCGGGTGTACGGCCGCTGCCACTCGGTGGCCACGCAGGTGTCGGCCGTGTGCGGAGCATGCTTGAGGGGGTTGTCGTCCTTCGGCCACACGCCCGTCTCGACGAGCCGGATCTCCGCGTGGATCGCGATCATCGCCTCGATGAACCGGTCGAGTTCGGCGAGCGGCTCGCTCTCCGTCGGCTCCACCATCAGCGTGCCCGGCACCGGAAAACTCAGCGTCGGTGCGTGGAAGCCGTAGTCGATCAGCCGCTTGGCCACGTCCTCGGCCGTGACCCCGCTCGTCTCTTTGAGCGGCCGCAGGTCGAGAATGCACTCGTGGGCCACGCGGCCGTTGTCGCCTGCGTAGAGTGTCGGATAGTGGTCCTTGAGCCGCGTGCTGATGTAGTTGGCTGCGAGGATCGCCGCGACCGTCGCCCGCCGCAGCCCTTCGCCGCCCATCATCCGGCAATACATCCAGCTGATCGGGAGCACTGAGGC
>JBBDNW010000149.1:0-17846 GCA_040877375.1 Pirellulales bacterium
GCCCCGGCGACGAGACTTTTGCCGCCCCCGAGCCGGCGTTCCACGTAAGTCGAATGCGCTCTAGCCGGTCAGTTGGCGGTGAGTGTGTCGCCGCGAGGTTGCCGGGCCGCGGCGAGCGCCGCAATCATCGCGGGCACGGCCAGCGAGGCGACGGCCACCCACTGCAGCGAGTCGCTTTCCCGGCCGAGGGCTCCGGCGAGGCTCCAGGCGAAAGCGATGGCGAGGTTGGCCGTGCCCGCTGCGGCGAGAAACGTGCGGCACGGCATCCCGGCGGCGCCCGCCATGAGCGCGGCGGCCTCGGCGAGAATCGGCAGGGGCCGCGTGAGCACGACGAGCAGTGGCCCCAACCGCTGCCGGCGCCGCTCGAGAAGAGCCCGATCCGCGGGGGCGAGAGCTGCGAGCCGCCGGCAGCCGGCAGCCCGGCCGAGCCACCAGCCCACGAGCGAGCCGAGCGTCATGCCGGCCCAGGCGCAGAGCGTGCCCACGGTGACGCCGAGGCTCGCGCCCCCGAGCGTGGCGACGAGGCTCGACGGCACCGGCAGGATGATGTCGGCGGCGAGCACGCCCACCTCCGCTGCGGCGAGCCAAGTGGCAGACGGCGGCGGATCGAGCCACGCGGCGACGGCGTGGTCGAGCCTCGCGCCCCAGAGCAGCCACGGTATGAGCGGCACGGCGAGCGCCGCGGCTGTCAGGCTGACCAGGAGACGGACCGACGTAGACACGATGTCGCTGCTTTCACGCCTGCTCCGGGAGAACGCTGCGAAGCGGATGGCCAGGAGACATTCCAAGAATAGGCTCCGATCGAGGGGCTCGCCAGACGGCGAAGCATCGGAAGGTGGAGCACTTCCGCGGCCTCACCTTCTCGCCGCCGGCACCAGAACCGCCACTTCCGCTGATGTCGAGCAACCCACCATCGCTTCACCCCCTGTCGCGACGGAGAAGGTTTCTGACGCGTTTGCGCCGTGGTCATGCCCCGCGGCGGCGCGTACATTCAACGGGATGAACAAGCCAGTTTCGTTCAGTTTTGCGGCTCGTTGCGGACTGCTTTCGGTCGCGTGTGTGCTGGCAGCGAGCGGCCGAGCCACCACCGCAGGTGACGACGCCGCCTGGCTCAGGTCCGGCACGCTCCTTTTCGAAGACTCCTTCGACCGCGAGGAAGACGGCAATCTCGCGGCCGCCATCGGTAATGGCTGGAACAGCGCCACGGCCAACCGCGTGCCCGACGTGAAGCAGGCCGACCTCGATGGCGGCGTGCTCAGAGTGATCAACGAGCCGCGGGCCGGCCATCAGCCCCACGTCCATCATGAGGCGCTCTTTCAGGACGGCGGCGCGATCGTGCGATTTAAGCTACCCGAAACAAGTGTGCCCGCAACGCTCACTGTCGGGTTCGTCGACCGAGAGACGCCGGGCGTCCATGCCGGCCATCTCTGCTACGCAATCATCTCCAACACACCGCCGCGTGTTCTCCTCACCGACCGCAAGACCGGCTCCATGAACCTTGAGATCCAGAAGCGACGCAAGGATTATCTCGATCGAAAGGAGCCACTCCCTGCCGACCTCGCAGCGCTTTTGGCCACGAAGGAGAAGGGCTTTCCATGGAAGCCTGACCACGAGTGGCACGATCTCGTGCTCGTGACTGAGGGAGACGAAATGCGCGTCACGCTCGACGGCACGTTTCTGGGCAGCCATCGCTCGGAGGGCTTTGCGCACCCGACGAAGCGCTGGTTCAGCTTCCTGATGAACCCGTCGGCCTGGATTGACGACGTGAAGGTCTATAAGGTGAAGTGATCCGCGGCGGCCCAACGCTCCTCGAGCGTGCGCCGACCCCCGTGCCTCCCTCCTTCAAGATGCCATCCCGCCGCTCTCCCAAAAGCGGATGCGCTCTAAGCCCTCAACTCGCCGAGTGGTCCGGTGCTGTCGCCGAAGCTTTCGGCCTCGACGCCCGAGCCCTGCAGGAGCGTGAGCCACGCGTTACACAGCGGCGTACCCTTCGGCATCACGATGTTTTCTCCGAGTCTCACGCCCGCCCCCTTCCCCGCGATCAGCGTGGGGCAGTTGTCGAGTGAGTGGCCGGTGCGGATGTTGCTGCCGTACACGACCGTCGTGTGGTCGAAGAGGCTCGAGCCGTCTGGCTCCTTGGTGTCCTTCAGCTTGGCGATAAGCCCAGCGAGGAGTTCGCTCTGCGTGAGGTCACGCTGCCGCGACGACTCGACGACGTCGCCCGGGCGGCCGTGATAGTGGCTCATCGTGTGGGCCTCCGTCTTGAGGCCAAGGCTCGTGAGCAGCGTCGTTACCGGCTGCCGGTAGGTGAGCACCCTGGTGCTATCGGTCTGGATCGCGGCCACGATGATGTCGTACATGAGCTTGATCTCCTCGCGGCCTGCGAGCCCAGGCTGCGGCTCACCGAACGGCGGCTGCGGCCGCTCCGCGCCGATCCACTTCTCGTCGCGCGAAAGCCGGGTCTCGAGGTCACGGATGCCCTGGAAATACTCGTCGAGCTTGTCTTGGTCGGTCTTGCCCAGGCTGCGGCCGAGGGCGCGGGCATTTTCGCTCGCGTTGTCGAGCACGCTCCGCCGCTGGGTGAGCATCGCCTGCTGTTGTTCGAGCGGCGTCGTGTCCTTAGCGAAAAGCCGATGGAATGCCTCAACGGGATTCCGGGGGCCGCCCACCGGCTTGCCTCGGGTATTCCAGGAAAGCGAGAGCCCGGGGCCGTGCCCGGAGCCGCCAGCCGCCTCGCCGCAGTCGAGCGCGAGCGACTCAAATCGCGTGTCGGTGCCCAGGGCTCGTGCCGCCGTCTGATCGACCGACACGCTATTGGAGAAGCTTTGTCCAGCCGCGCCATACTCGTTGGCCCCCGTCAGCCAAAACGTGCTGCCGTAGTGCCCATTGCCGGTGGAGCGATTCCAGAGCCCCTGCACGATGCTGAAGTCGGCCTTGTAGTCGCCGAGCGGCGCGAGCATCGCCGGCAGCGTGTAGCCGGAGCCCGGCTCGCCGATCTTCGGATACCACTCGTCTTCCGTGACGCCCCAGCCGAACCCGAGAAACACGAGCCGCTTCGGCGGCACAGCTGTAGCCGCCGCCGCACACCGCCTGAAGCCGAGCGACTCGAGCGCCGGTAGCGCAATGAGCGCCGTGCCGGTGGTGAGCACGTGGCGGCGGGAAACGGGGAGAGACAGCGGTTTCATGGCGTGGGCTCCAAGGAGCGGGTGTTGTGCGGGCTTTATTTCGTGCGAAAGGCCTTGCTTTGCACCAGGGCGTGGATGAATGACCGCACGCTCAGGTCGTGGCTGCGGGCGTCATTTACGATCGCGTCGATGAGCGGTTCGTCGCCAAACCCGCAGGGTCGGCCGAGCGCGTATTCGACGAGAGCCGCGGTGAATCCTCGGGCAAACTGCTCGGGCCGTGAGGCCACGATGTCGCGCAGGCCGAAGAAGTCGGCAAACTCAGGACCGCCGTGCAGCGCCCCGGCCGGATCGATCGTCCAGGTCTTTTTCGTCTTCGGATTTGGCTTGCCCTCGGCGTTGACCGCTATGGAGCTGTCGGTCGTCCGCCAGGCGCCCACGGCGTCGAAGTTTTCCAGGCCGAAGCCAATCGGATCGATCTTGCGATGGCAACTCGCACACTGCGGCGCTTCCTGATGCATCACCACCCGCTCCCGCGCGGTGAGCGACTTGCCGGCGAGCCGGGCGAGCTGCGGCACGTTGGGCGGTGCCGGCGGCGGCGGGTCGTTGAGGAGTTTCCGAAGCACCCATGCGCCGCGCTCGACGGGGCTCGAGTGCTCGCCGTTGCTTCCCATCGCATGGACGGCTGCCATGCCCAAGAGCCCGCCCCGCGGCGAGCCGGCGGGCACTGCCACGCGGCGAAACTCGTCCCCGGTCACACCCTCGAGGCCGTAGTAGTCGGCGAGCAAGCCGTTGACGACAACATAGTCCGCCTTGAGCAGATCGCTCAGCCGGCCGTTCTCCCGCAGGAGATGGGCGAAGGTCTCGTACACCTCCCGGCGGGCCGAGGCCTTCGTGCTATCGTCAAACTTCGGGTAGAGCGCGAGGTCAAACTGAAAGAAGTCGAGGCGGTCCATCGCCAGCCACTGCGATAGGAACGGCACCACGAAATCCTCGGCACGCGGATCGTCGAGCAGCCGGTTTGTCTGCGACTCCAGCACCGCCGGCTCAAGCAATGCGCCGCTCTTTGCCAGCCCGCGAAGCATGGCGTCGGGAGGCCCGCCCTGGAGGAAATAGGAAAGTCGCGTGGCAACCTCGAGGCCGTCGAGTTCACGGCGTGTGTCGTCGGGGCCCACCTCGGCCCGATAGAGGAATCGCGGCGACGTCAGCACCGACACGAACGCCTCCATGATCGCCTCATCGTGCTTCCCCCCGAGGCCGCGGCGGGCCGCGTAGATCGCGGCGAGCCGGTCCACTTCCCCCGTGGCAGCCGGCACGCCGCGGTAGGCCTCGGCGATGAACTGCTCCGCAGCTCGCTGCACCTGTTCCGGGGGAATGGCATCGGCGTCCTTCGTCTCGAGTAGCGGCCCCAGGGCCTGCATGCCCGGCGCGACGGTTCCGTCCGCGGGTGTCGCCTGCTCGATTTCGATCCAGTCGACCCAGACGGCCAGTTCGGGGCCGATGCCGTTGGCCTTCACCCCTTCTTCGAAGATCTTCCGCACGGCCACGGCGCTGCCCGTGCCGATCTCACGGATTTCGAGTCGCCGCTTGGCGGGATCGGAGCCGGCGTCTTTGAGCGTGTAGGGAATCTCGATCACCTGCGGCCTGTCGATGGTGCCGGTCACATGGTGCGCGCTGATGGCCGGCATCCGGTCGCCGTCGCGACGGTGGCCAAACTCGATGAACCGCCGATCGGCCGCCGCCTCGGGCCGGGCGGCGCAGCGGATCCGGATCAGATACTCGCCAGGCGGCCAGTTGGACGGGATGTCGAAGTTCAGCCGCGAGTTTGAGTTGGGCGCCCGGGGCCCGGCGGGCATGGCGAGGTAAGCGCCGGTGTCAAGCGCCGGCATCGAGAGGTAGTGCTCTTCATACGGAACGAACCGCTTCTCCTCGAGAATCGCGGACAGGAACTGCGGGTTGTTGCCGCTATTGGCAACGGCGTCATCGGGGGCGGGCAGCCCGGCGAGCGACCGCCAATGAAACTTGAACTCTTCCTCAGTCTTGAGCGTGGGCCGGGTCTTGGTGACAAATTCGGCGTTCTCCGGGCTCGCGATCGCCGCCTCAAGCTGTTTGAACCATTCCCGAGCGGCCTGCTGGTTGGCCTGCAGTTTCTCATTCGCTTTCTTGACTCCCCCGAGGGTCTTCTCCGCTTCGACCCGCACCTGCTTCTTGATGCCCGCCGCCGCATGCTTCTTGAGGGCGGCGGTGAGGGCCTCCCGACCGATCGCCTCGTACTGCTCAAACTGGCTCGCCGTCATGAACAGGCTCGCGCCGACCGTGTCGAACGACTGCGGGCTCGTGTCACCGGGGAGGCCGTTCACATCGACCTCGACGCCGAGCAGTTCGTGGAGCGTGTTTTTGTATTCCCGACGATTGAGCCGCCGCATCGCGATTTTGCCCCCCTGGTCGGCGAGGCTCTTGCGGGCCACGACCATCGTCTTGGCGAGGACATCGAGGAAGTCGGCTTTCGCGGCCGACTCGGGCTGGCGTTCGTCGGCGGGGGGCATCTCGCCGGAGTTGAGCGCCCCGAGCACCTTCTGCCACCGTTCCGCCGCCGCTACGGAGTCGATCGCAAGCGGCAGGTCGTCGATGCGAAAGTTGGCCTCGGGTTCGTCGGGCCCGTGGCATGTGCCACAGTGACGCGTGAGAAACTGCTGCTGGGAAGCCTCGAGCACAGCCCGCGGAGCGGCCGCGGCCGAGCCTGCGACGAGGCACGCGGTCAGGATCGCGGCGGCAGCGCGGGCGAGTGGGCTCATGGGCGTGAGGCGGGAAGCCGACCGGGCAAAAGATCATCCTTTCACTTCATTGTTTATCGGCGTTCACGCCTTGGCCACAACCGTCGCGAGAACGGCAAAAATCTGCTGGCATGCGCCAGCGTGCTCAACACCCAATTGAGGACCTAGCCTTCGATGCCGGGGTATCGTTGATAAAGAACTGTGTATGCGTACACGTGTTCACCGATCAACGGTCCTGCGACGGCCATGACAACGATCCAAATCACGCTTCCTGATGACCTCGCAAAAACCGCCCAAGACGCGGACCTCCTCGACTCCGAGGCGATCCAGGAAATGCTTTGCCAGCAACTGCGGAGCCAGGCCCTCGACGATCTTCGGCAGGCCTGGAAGGCGATGCCTTCGCATGAGTTGAGTGCCGAGATGGAGGCAGAACTCGTCGCTGAGCTAGCTCGAGTGCCGCGGCGGTCTGCGCCGGCGCGTCACTGCGCACCTCTGCAGCTTTCACCTCATGGATCACGCACTCGCGCGGAATCAAGAAGTGTTGCTTTATCTGCACATGCGGTCGGTCGTAGTGCAAGAAATCCGCTCCCGTCTCCACTGTTCAATCAGAAGCCCCGGTGCTGGAGATCGTTGGACGCACCACGATTCCGTTGGTTCACGGCACCCGCACGTCGGTGACGCCTGCCTTTTTTATTCGTTCAACGAAGACGGTGTTGCTGGCCGGGGGTGATACGGAGTCGAGATTTCCGACAAGGATCAGTGTGGGCGGGAAGGCTGTGTCGGCGCGCGTGGCGGGCGAGAAGGATTTCGGATCGATCCCGGCTTTCTTGCATTGAGCGATCCCACCGGCCCAGCCGTTGAGCAGGTCGAAGGCGGGATAGAGAAGGATGAGCGCATTCGCCTTTGCGGATATGGATACGTCGTCCCTGAGTCGTCGTGCCCTCCGATGGTGTTCAGTGCCGCGGCAAGATGGCCACCAGCGGATCCACCACCGGCTGCGATTCGGTTGGGATCCATGCCGTATTCGGCGGCGTGGGCTCGGAAGAATCGCATGGCGGATTCGGAGGAGGATGCCGGGGCGGAGTTCTCTTTCGGCGGGTGCTTCCGGGAGGAAGACATGCATTTCGAGATCGACGCCGTCAACGGTTTTGTAGGTGACGACTTTCGATGCCTTTACGAGCGCTTCCTGTGGCGTGGCGGGCATGCTTGCGAGTTCGGCGGGCACGAGCGAGACGATGATCCCGGCAATGAGAAGGCAGATGGATGTCATGGTCGCTGTTGTACCGGGATTGGAGGGGGCAAGAAAACAACGTGTGACATCATGTCGTTGAGAGAGTGCGCCGTTACTCCGGCTGGACGTCACCGGTTTTATCGTTTCAATTCCAAGTTGCCTCGCGTTCGCACCCTGTTCTCCGTCATCAAGCCAGATGAGTTCGAGACGGACGGCGACCGGTTCCCGCATGGCGTCGGGCTGTGTTTTCACAAAGGTCGGCTCCATGCGTCGTTCGGACACAACATGGAGGGGGAGAATAGGGGGGCTGAGGAGGCCCGTGAGCGACTCAGCCACGATCAGGGCCGCACCTGGTCGGCCGCGTCGGCTCACCGCGGCAGCCCATGAACAACAACAGCGCCGAGCTGGCGGTCATCCCACTCGACGCCCTGCAGCAGGCGACGCCATCGCCGCGCTCAACATCCGGCGACCTGACGCCGACTGGTCGCACGCCGGACGACTTTTTGCACGCTGGAATCTTTCAAATCAGTGGCACGATGCGGCACCGTTTGATTTGGCCGGACCTCATCGGGATCGCGAAAGGTGCTCATCGCAAGCGCACATGAAAACACTTTTTCTTTTCCTCCTATCTGCCTGCGCTCTCTGGCCGTGGGCGAGAATGAGGCGTCAACTCATCCCGCGCACAAGGTCGAGCAGCATGGCTCGGATTGGGTGAACGAGAGTACGAACGACCACTTTGTCGAGACACCAGCCTTGGCAGGGCGATGAGCGTTGGACGAGAACCTGCTCGGCTTTGGAGGACTAGGTCATCAGTCTCTCGAACGTGATGATTGGCTGCCGGGCGCGCCGCGACCACCGCGGTCATCACGGGAATGTTCCGTGCGTTTGGGCCCGGGTCGCTCACTCCTCAAACGGCAGCCCGGCTGACTCCGTGTAGCCCATCCGCTTGCGCTTCTGGACGTAGGCCCGGGTCTTTACGAACAGATCCATCTCGGCAGTGAACCGCGGGTCGCCGCGGTCGGTGCCCACCTGCCGAAGTTTCGTGGCCAACCGCTCTCGCTCTCCGGCCATCGCCGGATCGGTCGCGAGGTCGTGCAGCTGCCAGGGATCCTTCTTCAGGTCGTAAAACTCCTCCTTCACCGGTTTCACGAGGGCCGCCGTGTCGAGTGGCTGGCCTTGCTTGTCAACGTTGGCGTACCGCACGAGGTACGCATACCGATCGTCGCGGATGCTGCGACACGAGCGGCTCTGCGGATCAAACTCGCCGTGCCATTCGAGGCCTGTGATCATGAAGTCGCGCTCGGGCTCGACGCGGCTCGACTTCCCCGACGTGAGGGTCGGCAGCAGGCTACGGCCGGTCATGCCGGAAGGCACCTCGAGGCCGGCCGCTGCGAGGAACGTCGGCGCGAAGTCCGCGAAGCTCACGAAGTCGGTCACGGTCCGTCCGGCCGGCACCCGGGCCGGCCACATCATCGCCAGCGGCACGTGGCACCCGAGGTCGTAGGGCGAAGCCTTGCCGCGCGCCTCCTGGCTGCCGTCGCTGATCGCCGTGCCGTTGTCGGAGGTCACCACCACGAGCGTGTTCTCCAGGAGCCCGCCCTCCGCGAGGCTCGCGAGCATCCGCGCCAGGTGGCGGTCGGCCAGGCAGATCTCGTACAGGAAGTTCGCCCGTGCTTGCCGCTTTCGGGGAGTGTTCTCGACGAAAGGCGGCAGCGACACCTCGTCGAGCGTCACGCCAAACTCCTTCTCGAGCAGGAGATGGTTGTCGGGCCCCGAGGGATCGTGGGGCTCCATGACGCCAGCCCAGAAGAAAAACGGCTTGGATGTGTCGCGAGTTGTGAGAAACTTGGCAAAATTGCCGGCGTAGTCGTTGTCATGGACACCCTTGGGTGGGTCGGCGATCGTCGCCCGGCCAAACTTTCGCCCCAGCGATTCGCTGGGGATCCCGAGCGTGGGGTGCGATCCAGGCCCCCAGCCTTTGCCCGTGTACGCCACGTCATAGCCGTGGTCTGCGAGGACCTGCGAGACGGTCGGATATTTCTTGGGGAGGAAGGCCTGGATGAAGCCTCCCTGCTCCAGTTCCCAGAAGTGCCGACCGGTCAGCACGCTCGCCCGCGATGGCGCGCAGGAGGGCGCCGTGGTGAATCCGTTGGTGAACAACACCCCGTCCTTCGCCACCCGATCGAAGGCCGGCGTGGGAAGCGTCGACCAGCCGTAGGCGCTCCGCTCGACCGCGCTCTCATCGTCGGTGATGAAGAACAGCACGTTGGGGGGCGTGGGATCGGCCCCCACGCAGGCCAGTGCCGCCGCCACGCAGATCACAAGCGCGATCAGCACACGATGGAGATACATCTTCTTTCCTCCTGTGTATTTTCTTCTTCTGGACTCGTCAGCCGGTGAGTGCGACGCCGCGGTCGTTCCACACCACGCCCAGCCCCGAAGCGGCTGGCAGTATATAGTTCCCACCCGCGCACTGAAGCGGCTCGGCGAGGAACGCGTTGGCTGTGGCGAGGACCGCGGGGTTGTATTCGCAGAGATCGCAGTTGGCGGCGGCCGCGGCCACGTGGATCGCCGCGGCCACCTGCGGCCCCAGCGCGATGCTCAGGTGGGGCACGACCGGCCCTGGAAACGCCGCGGCGATCTTCATAAAGCCCGTGATCCCCACGCGACCGAGATCGGGCTGCAGGATCTTGGCAATCGGAAGAAACGGCGCGAGTTCGGCGAGCGTGCGATAGCTCTCGCCGAGGGCGAGCGGCGTCGTGATCGCGGCGGCAAGGGCCGCGTGGCCGGCCACGTCCTCTGGATACAGAGGGCACTCGAGCCAGCGGGCCTGTCGGGCGTCGAGTTCGCGGGCCATCAAAATGGCGTCGGCCGGTGGCAGGTGCCAGAGCGCGTCCACCGCAAACTCCATGCCGGGCGGCAACGCGTCGGCCACGGCGAGTAGCTCGCGCCATTCCGTCTCGTAGTAGAGCTTCACGAGCGCAAACCCCTCGGCTGCGTGCCGCGCGGCGAAGGCGGCGCCGCCGTGCAGAGCACTCGCGAATCGTCGAGGCGAGTGGTGTGCGGCAACAAGCTGCGGCAACTCGCCCTCGCGATGCACTCCTATCACTCGGCAAGGGGCAAGTTCCCGGCAGGTGGAGTGACGAAAGTCACTGATCCCCTGACGGGCTCAGGCTCCACGTGTCTGGGCAACGTTTCCGGCGGCTCGGTATCCAAGGATGGGGGTCCACCGTGGACAGTGATGATCCTGCCATTCATGGGCGATCAGCCGCGGTATGACTCCTACGTGCTCACGGCTCCATTCATCCCGACCACATGGGAACTCACGGGCACGAGCCCTAACATCGCCAAGCAATTCAAGCCCAACGCCACCTTCCAGTGCCCTTCCGATAAAAACTCCCGCGCTGACGCCCGCAACTCAAACTATTACGCCTGCCAGGGAGGGGGACCAAACTCCCCCCAAACGAGCTCCTCCGCAGGCTACGCCTGCGTGGCGACTACTGGACGCGTGGTCTTCGATAACGGCATCTTTTTCAACAACTCGAAGATCCGGATGAAGGACATCCTCGACGGTACGTCGCACGTGGCGCTCATCGGCGAAACGAAGTATGCGCCGCATCAGGACTACTCGGCTGCCACCGTCTCGGCGAGCCCGCCCGCTGGTTTCCCCACGCAGTCGTGGGATTCGTCGCTCCGCGTCTTAAACAATTTCTCGGTCGCGATCGGCCTGTGCGCGACGATGAGTGGCATCAACTCCTCGCAGTTCGATCCGGCGATATCCAACAGTTTCTCCGGGGAGTACCTCACAACGCCGCAATCGACGTTCGGCAGTAGTCATTCTGGTGGGGCCATGTTCGCCACGGCCGACGGCGCGACCTTGTTCGTGAGCGAGTCGATCGCGCTGGCCGTCTATCGCAACTTCGGTCAGCGGTCCAGTTCCAAGACTGACAAGGGTGGTTTGTGACCCACGAGGCCCGCACGCGAATCACTTGCTTCGCGCTCGTCGTTGTCCCCCTACTGCCGGTATGGATCGGCTGCTCACCGCGACAGGAGGGCCCGCCGCGCTTCGTCATCCGCGGACGGGTGAGGTTCGATGGGAAACCGGTGCCGGCGGGTCGGATTGTTTTCGAGCCCGATACGTCGGCGGGTAACAAGGGGCCCGGTGGTTGTGGCAACATCGTCAACGGCCGCTACAGTACATATTCCCGCATGGGCGCCGTCGCCGGGCACCAGAGCGTAAGGATCAGCGGCTTCGATGGCATCCCCGCGGGGGAGTTCGTCGAGGGCAAGCCACTCTTTTCCGAATACACGACGACTGTTGAACTACCCGCCAAAGCCATGACAAATGATTTTGACGTGCCAGCCGCGGCTGCGAAGATGAAGGAAAGTTCCGCGTCGACTGCTCCCCCCAGACGCTGAGGAAGGATGACGAATGATCATGAAGAAGTTTGCGACCTGTCTTGTGGTGTTTCTGGCGGTCGCGCGGATGTCCGTCGGTGCGACGGTGCTCGTCGAAGCGGAGAGCTTCGCTGCTCCCGGCGGCTGGGGCCTCGACACGCAGTTCATCCGCGAGATGGGGTCGCCGTATCTCATCGCCCACGGCCTCGGGAAGCCGGTGGCCGACGCGACCACGCAAGTCATGTTTCCCACCGCTGGCACCTACCACGTGTTTGTGCGCACGAAAGACTGGGTGGCCCGCTGGAATGCACCGGGCACGCCGGGAAAGTTCCAGGTGCTTGTCAACGGCAAGCCGCTCGCCGAAACATTCGGCACGAAAGGGGCTGCGTGGGACTGGCACGACGGCGGCCCCGTGACCGTGCCCGCGGGTGAATCAACCGTCGCCCTTCACGACCTCACCGGCTTCGACGGTCGCTGCGATTGCATCGTGTTTACAAACGATGCCGCCCCGCCGCCAAATGACTCTGGTGTGCTCGCCGGCTGGCGGCGCTCGGCGCTCGGCCTGCCCGCCGCACCTGAGGAAGTCGGTCCCTACGACTTGGTCGTGATCGGGGGCGGCTATGCAGGGATGGGCGCCGCGATCTCGGCCGCCCGCATGGGCCTCGAGGTGGCGCTGATCCAAGACCGAGGCGTGCTGGGCGGCAACGGGTCGAGCGAGGTGCGGGTCTGGGCGATGGGGCTCATCCGCCGCGGCAAGTATCCACGGATCGGCGAGATCATCGAAGAGTTTTGCGACCATGCGAAGAAGAGCCCCGGCACGTTCGAGGAGTTTGGCGACGCAAAGAAGGAAAAGGTCGTCCGCGATGAGCCGAATATCGATCTCTTCCTGAACACCCACGCCTTCGCCGTCGAGAAGGACGGGCCGCGGATCAGGAGCGTCACGTGCCTCGACGTGAAGACGGGCCGCGACTTGCGGTTCACGGGCACCTTTTTCTGCGACGCCACCGGCCATGCCACGATCGGCCATTTGGCCGGTGCCGAGACGGTGATGGAGCCCAAGGGCCGGATGGGGATGAGCAATATGTGGGCCTGGGACGAAGAGGAAAGCCCCCAGTCGTTCCCCGAGACTCCGTGGGCGTTGCCGCTCACCATGGATGATTTCCCCTACCCGCGCGACCATCATGGCCAGTGGTTTTGGGAGAGCGGCTTCGACAAAGACCCGCTGGCCGATGCCGAGGCGATCCGCGACTGGAATCTGCGAGCGGTGTTCGGCGCCTTCAATGCCATGAAAAACGGTGACGGGGCGGCGGACCATAAAAATGCCATCCTCACCTGGGTGGCCTATGTCGGCGGCCCACGCGAAAGCCGACGGATCATGGGCGACGTGGTGCTGACGCAAGACGACATCGTGACCAAGCGGGAGTTTTCCGACGGCTGCGTGCCCAGCACATGGTCGATCGACCTGCACTACCCCAAGAAGGAATACGCGGGCAAGTTTCCCGACAATCCGTTCATCTCGATTGCCGTGCACGACCAACGGGTGGACCGCACTTACGGCTATCCCGTGCCGTATCGCTGCTTCTATTCGAAGGACGTGGACAACCTTTTCATGGCCGGCCGCTGCATCTCCGTCACGCACGAGGCGCTGGGCACGGTGCGTGTGATGAAGACCTGCGGCATGATGGGCGAGGTGGTCGGGAAAGCGGCGAGCGTGGCGGTGAAGCGCGGCACGACCCCGCGGGGCGTCTATGACAAGCATTGGTCGGAGATGCACGACCTCCTGCAACTCCCGGGCAAGGCCCGGCGGGCGACACTGCAGTCGGCGATCGATATCCCCCCCGACGCCCTGCCGCTGGCTGCGGCCGAAGGGCCGCCGACCGGCATCGACCCCCGGAAGCTGGCCCGGGAAAAGGGAGCCGTCGTCCGCGACGACAACGAGGCGGTGAAAGAGGGTGCGTGGACGGAGGGGCACGGGCTCAAGGGCTTCGTTGGCTCGGGATACCACTACGCCAGCCACGACTCGGGCGCCACCGCGAAGTACGAACTGCAGGCGCCGGCGTCTGGCACCTACGACGTGCTCGTCTCCTGGCAGCCGCATGAGAACCGCGGCTCGGCAGTGCCGGTGCTCGTGGAGACGGCCGCAGGCCGCACGAGCGTGCGGTTCGACATGCAAAAACCTGCGCCGCTCGCAGGCTTCGGCTCAGCGGGCAAAGTGAAGCTCGAGACGGGAGAACTCTGCGTGGTCGTCATCTCGACCGACGGCGCCAAGGGCAATGCCCACGCCGACGCCGTCCTGCTCGTGCCTGCAAAGTAAGACAGGCTGAAGCCTTCCCCGCCTGCGGCCCTGGCAACGAGCCTAGCCCGCGAGACGCATTCACGAAGATTAACGACGCTTTACGAAAGGTCAGGGATGCTTCGGCGCGGCTAGGATAACGGTGGTGGCGAGTCGCTCCTCCCACGGATTCTGGTGAGCATCATGCGTCCTAGCCTCCTTCGTAGCGATTCTCGGGTAGGCCGTCTCGGCCGGCGGCAGTTCTTGCGTGCCGGGGCCACGGTCATCGCCCTGCCGGCACTCGAGGCTTTCGGAGAAATACCTGCCGCGAACGCCCCGGCCGGCCCGCGTAATTTCGTCGCCGTCGGCACGTATCTCGGCTGGCATCAGGCGGCGTTCATCCCCAAGCAGCCGGGCCGCGACTACGACCTCCCGCCCACGCTCGCGCCGCTCGGTGATCTTCGCGACACGTTCACCGTCTTCTCAGGGCTCGACCACCGGGCGCCTAATGGCCACAACGCCTGGAGCAATTTTCTCTGCGGGATGAATCCCGGTAGCTGGTCGCTCGACCAGATGATCGCCGACTCGATCGGCCAGCGCACCCGCTATCCGTCGATCGAGCTCACGGCCGGATCGGGCGAAGGGCCGCAGGCAATGAGCTTCACCAAGCAGGGCGTCGGCCTGCCGCAGATCGATCGGCCGAGCGTGCTCTACAAGCGGCTCTTCACGTCCGATGCCGACCGGGCCCGCACGGAATACCTGCTCACGAGCGGTGAGAGCTCGCTCGACATGGTGCTCGACGATGCAAACCGATTGCAGCGGTCGCTCGGCGAGCGCGACCGCGCGAAGCTCGAGGAGTATTTCGAATCGCTGCGGGCGGTGGAAAAGCGGATGGAGCGGCAGCTCGCCAGCCTCGATGAGCCGGCCGCCACGACCACCTACAAACTACCCGACTACGATCCGATCACGCCAAACCTCCAGATCGAGGCGGAAGGGATTCTCTACGACCTGATGGCCCTCGCGCTCGAGAACGGCTCGACCCGCGTGTTCTCGCTCTTTCTTCATGGGCTTGGGCAGGTCTTCTCGCTTGACGGCCGCCAGCTCGTGGCCGGCTATCACGGGCTCTCGCACCACGGCAACGATCCGGTGATGATCCGCGACTTGGTCGCGATCGAGACGGCCCACATGCACTGCCTTACTCGATTTCTGAAGCAGCTTGAGGAGAAAAAGACGCCCGAGGGGAAGACGCTGCTTGACGACACGATCGTGCTCGTGGGCACCGGCATGGGCGACGCCAGCCGCCACAGCAATGCAAACCTTCCTACGCTCGTCGCCGGTGGCGGTCTCAAGCACGGCAGTCACGTCGCGATCGACCACAAGCAGCCGGGCGCGCCGCTTCTCGGCGATCTCTACGTCACGCTCCTCCAGCGACTGGGCATCGAGACCGACCGGTTTTCGAATGCCTCCAAAAACATGAACGAGGTGCTGCTCTGATGCAGATGCCGTGGCGATCCGTGTCGCTCGTCTGGGTGCTGGCGGTCACGACGCTGACGGCCAGCCGTGCAGACGAGCCTGCGGTGGTGCCGGAGTATGTTCGCGCGGTCCTCGCCGAAAAATGCCTCGACTGTCATGCCGGCGACGCGGCCGAGGCGGGCGTGCGGCTCGATCAAGAAGCGATCGCCTGGGACGACGCCGCGCAGCTCGACCGCTGGCGCCGTGTCGTCGAGGTTGTCGAGGACCGGTGGATGCCGCCGCCAGACTCTGCGCCACTCTCCGGCCCCGAGCGTGACGCGGTTGTCGGCTTTCTCGACCCGCCGCTGCTGGCCCACACGCCTTTCGGCGGCACGCCACCGCGGCGACTCAACAAGCCGGAGTACGAAACGACAATCCGCCGGCTCCTGAACCTGCCGTCGTTCACGCTGCCCATTGGGTTTCCTGCCGACACGGAGCGGCACGGGTTCGACAATCTCGCCGAGGGGCTCGTCCTCTCACCGGCCCACCTTGAGGCCTATGCCGCCGTGGCCCGCGACGTGGCCGACGAGATCTTCCCGCCGCCGCGGCCAGCCCCGAAGGCCGTGCGTTTCGAAGCCGGCCCGCGGGATCTCGCGCTCAGCTTTTCCGCGGCGACGATCCACGGCGACGCCCTGCGGCTCGCCTCTCGCAGCGTCGACATCATGCGGAGCTGCACCTGGCCGAGCCGGATTGAGGTCAAGGACTCCGGCACCTACACGGTGACCGTCGAGGCCTCGCAGTTCCTCTCCCCCGAGGGACACGCCTTCGACGGCCCGATGAAGCTCGAAGTCTATGCGCGGCCCGTGTCGGCGACCGACCGTTCGAGGGTGACCGCTTTCCGACTGCTGCACACGATCGACATCACCACCGCCGAGCCACAGCCGACGACATTCGAGGCCGATCTCTACGAAGGCGACACGGTGCTCTTCCGCTGGGCCAACGCGGAGATGACGCACGAGTTCAACGAACTCGCCGACCAGATGGAGGCCTGGTTTCGCGACGATCCGCGGTTTCTCGCGGCGTGGCAGCAGGCGGTTTTTCCGAGCGGTGATCCGCAGCGTCCGGTGACGGGCCCGCTCCGCGGCCGCAACGGCTGGGACATCGTCTCGAAGCATTGGGTCGATCCCGCGCTCGACATGCGCGAGGCGTCGATGGACTCGGAAAAGACAAAGCGGCTTCTCGCGGTCTGCCGCTCCAACTCGGGGACATTCGAGATCGCCGACGCTCTCTGCTACTTTTACCACGAGCGGGGCCCGGCTCTGGAACTCCACCGCGTCACGGTCGAGGGCCCTTCGAAGACCATCGAGAGCCCGCGCGACACCGCCCGGGTGGCAGCCCGCAACGCCCTCACGGGCACACGACAGCCCGACCAGTCCGATGCCGAACGCGCCCGGGCGATGCTCGCGAGCTTCCTCCCCAAGGCATTCCGCCGCCCGGTGGATGACGAGACCGTGTCGGGCTTTTTCACGGTCGCCACCCGCCATCAAGATGAGGGCTACTCGTTCGATGAGGCGATGCACCTCGTCCTCCGCAGTATCCTCGTCTCGCCCCGGTTTCTCTACCGTGATCTCGAGCCGGCCGCTGGTATGGGCACGATCGACCAGTTCGATCTCGCCACGCGGCTCTCCTACTTCCTCACGCAAACGCCACCGGACGGCACGCTCGTCGACCTCGCGCGGCGGAATCGCCTCGGCGAGTCGGGGGTGCTTCGGCGCGAGGCGGCGCGGCTCATGCCGAAGAAGCCGACCGACCCGATGATCCGGAGCTTCGTGGGGCAGTGGCTCGATACGAAGGCCCTTTCCGGCATCATGCCCGACCCGAAGTTCAACTTCGACGACGAGGCCGTGGCGCTGGCCCGGCAGGAGACCGAGCGATTCTTCACGGAGATCCTCGCGAAGAATCTGCCGATGGCGACGTTCATCGATCCCGACTTCACCTTTTCCACGATCGCATTTTGCCAGCGCAACTACGGGTTTACGCCCGCGGTCGGGCAGGCGGCCGAAACGCCCCGCTCACAGGAAGAACTGCAGAAATTCCAGCGGCTCACGATCGACCGCGGAACTCGCTATGGCGGCCTCCTCGGCCAGGCTGCGATCCTGATGGCGACGGCCAACGGTGTTGACACGCAGCCGGTGATCCGCGGCGCCTGGGTGCTCGAAAACATCCTCGGCATGCCATCGCCGCCGCCGCCCAAGAACGTGCCCGCCCTCACGCCCGACACGCGTGGAGCGAAGACCCCGCGCGACCTGCTCGCCGCCCATACGCAGGAATCGAGCTGCGCGATCTGCCACGCCCACATCGATCCCGTCGGCTTCGCGCTCGAAAACTACGATCCGGTTGGCCGCTGGCGGACGACGTGGCCCGGCTCGGATGCCCCGATCGATCCCTCCGGAACCATGCCGGACGGCACGGTCGTGAACAGCCCGCTCGATCTCAAAGCCTGGCTCGTGGCCAACATCGACCTCTTCTCCACCTGCCTCGCCGAGAAACTGCTCACCTACGCGCTGGGCCGGGAGATGGAGTATTACGACGCCCCG
>JBBDNW010000150.1:0-5748 GCA_040877375.1 Pirellulales bacterium
GATCTCGAAGACTGGGCCGCGGCCCTGGCCACGCTCGACTACCCGGCGGAACGCATTACGGCGTTTAGCCCCAAGAGTATGAGTGTGCTCGAGATCCGTTCGGAGAAGGATCTTGAAGTGCTCACGAAGATCTACGCCAACAGCGTGCTGCTCGGCGACGAATCAGAAGATGGGTGGGGTATCAAGTACGCCACCGAGTTTCACATGACGAATGACTCGAAGCTCTTCATTGGCCGGGACAAGGCCGAGGCGAACGGCTTTGAGCCGGACCAATACGGCCGCTGGGTCAACGCTGAGGGTGAAGTGCTGCTGCCGCTCTACGAGGGCCGCATGGTCGGCCAGTTCGACTTCAGCGAAAAGGGATGGGTGAGCGGCAAGGGGCGCACTGCGGTTTGGCGAGAGATTCCGTGGGACGAGAAGGAGATCGAGCCACAATACCTGATGCCTGCGCAGACATATGCTTCCGAGCGTCCGGACTCGTGCAGCCGTTCGCGCGTCGCGTTCATGGACATCGCCTCGGCAACGAACCAGCGTACATGTATTGCGACTGCGATTCCGGGACTGCCCTGTGGCAACTCCGCCCCAGTGCTGTTCTCAGTGTCGCCGCTTGCTCTCTCTGCGGTCTTGAACTCGTTCGCCTATGACAACGTAGCGCGTCAACGATGCGGCGGACTCCACCTCAACTACTTCGTCATCGAAGAGACGCCTCTTTCCGCTCCAACCCCGAGTCGCGCATTCCTTGAAGGCTTATCGGCACAACTTCACGCCGGCCATCGCCTTATGGCTCCCCTTGTCGCATCGTCCATGCACCACCGACGAGCGGCTCTCAACTACGGCGAACGAGTGCGGCTCCGTTGCATCGCGGATGCCACTATCACGGTTCTCTACGGCCTGGCCTACGCGGATTTGGCCTGGATCCTCCGCGATTGCGACCATCCGTCAGACCGGCTTCGTGACAAGGCATTTTGCCGCGCGCTCGACCCCAAGGGCTTCTGGCGGATCGACAAGGACCGTGATCCCGAGCTGCGACACACTGTCCTCTCACTCGCCGCATTCGACGACCTGCAGAAGGCAATCGCCGTTGCCGGCTCCCGCGACGCCGGAATCGAAGCGTGGTGCGCCCAGAACGACGGCGACGGCTGGATGCTGCCGGAGACGCTCTGCATCGCCGACCTCGGCCTGACCCGCACGGTCAACGTCGAATACGACGAACGCTCAAAGACCCCGCAGCCGGTCCGCAGCCGGATGGGCGAGCGGTTCCTCGACTGGCAACTTGCCCAGACACCCGAAGAGAGCTGGGCCGAGTGCGAGCGCCACGCCGAAGCCATAATGGGGGGAATGCCGCCGGAAGCGACTGATAAGACGACACCCGCCGCCAAGCCAGCGACTCGCCAGAAGAAGCCGACAACGCAGTCCACGCTTTTTAACACCGCCGACTGAGGGCCCCCATGTTTCGCAAGCTGTATCTAAAGAACTTCAAAGCCTGGGGCAATCAGCTCTGGGAAGACGGCGTCGAACTCGCGCCGGTGACCCTCCTCTTGGGCACCAATAGCGCTGGCAAGACCTCACTTTTGCAGGCACTGCTCCTCCTCAAGCAAACGTTTCAATCTGCGGACCCCAATCTTGACTTGAACCTCGGCGGCCAAGCCAACGACATCGCTGACTTCGGTAGGTACGACGACATTATTCATGGCCACAATGGAAAGAATGAGTTAGGTCTGGGAGTTGATGTGCAGACACCCGAGGACGCCCTCGAACACATTGCCCCAAAGAGCCCACTTGTTCGCTATCGCGCGACGTTCAACTCCTTTGTGGGTGTGCCCGAGGTCTCTCTCCTGACGCTGAGTGGCGGAGACAACGAGGAAAGCCTGAAGGTTCCCCAATACTCGTTGACTCGCAGCACCAGGGCGACCTACGAGATTGGGTTTCCTGGCATGAGCGAGACACCCGAGGCAAAACGGATCTTCCACCCGGAGAAGGCGTTGTTTTTTCCGCAGGATGCACTTTCGGCTATGGGGGCGTCCCGGGAAGCGGTGCAAGACCTGAGTCTTGAGATCCATCGGCATTTCCGGAACATCTACTATCTCGGGCCGCTGCGTGAGTACCCGAAGAGGAACTACCTTTGGAATAGCGCGAAACCCGGCGAGATCGGACCGCGTGGGGAGCAAGCAATATCCGCATTGCTTGCGAGTGACAACGCTCCGAAACGAAAGATGCAGGACGAAGAGTGGGTGAGCGGCGAGCTGGTCGATCATGTGTCACGCTGGCTGGCTCAACTCGGGATCGCCGACAAACTCGTGCTTGAAAAGCAGGGCCAGTCTCGTCACTACGACGTTGTCATCAAACGGCACGGAAAGAGCGCGAGTCTGATCGACGTTGGATTTGGAGTGTCTCAGGTCCTGCCGATGATCGTGCTGGCGTATTTTGTCCCGCGCGGGGCGACGATCGTGGCAGAGCAGCCAGAAATTCACCTCCACCCCCTGGCCCAAGCGGGCCTCGCCGACCTCATGGCAGAAGTTGCTCGAGAGCGAGGCGTGCAGTTCATCGTCGAGACCCATTCTGAATACATGTTTCGTCGCATGCAGTTTCTGATCGCGGACGAGAAGCTTGCGCCGTCAGAGTGCCGGCCCTACTTTGTCAGCCGGGGCGAGGATAGCGCGGCGTTGCTTGATCCATTGCGAGTGGATGACTATGGCAAAGTCGATAACTGGCCAAAGCACTTCTTTGGCGACGCAATCGGAGAGACAGAGCGGCAGATGCGTCGCATGCTCGACCGAATGAAGGCATTGGCCGAGGCCAAGTCTCATGACTGATTGCGTGGTCGACACAAACGTGCTGCTCATCGCAAGCGCCCAAGACCCGGGGTCACGATTCGGCGGCTCTGACTTGCCAGAACCTGAGCGGAGGAAGGCCTTCAACTGGCTTTCTGCTTTCCATGCAGACCCAAGTCGCCAAATGGTTTGGGACCAAACGTTTCGCATCTATGACGAGTATCGCAACAAGCTCACCGATCAGGACTACGGCCTTCTCGTGGTCCACGAAAAGATGACGTCCGCAAGGCAGGTCGATATTGCGTTTGATGCCGACGGGCATGCCGTTGTTTCGGGCCAGTTTGCTTCGCTTGATCCGTCGGACCGCAAGTTTTTGGCTACCGTCCTCGGAGACGAGGGGCGTTCCAGGCTCGTGAACGCAAGCGATACGGACTGGCTCCAGCAGGAAGGGAGCCTAACGGCAGCGGGCGTAGCTGTGGAGCATATCCTCGAGGATTGGCTTCGCGCAAAGCACGCTGAAAAGGAGTCGCGAAAATGACCGCCTTCTTCCGCTTCCCCCACACGCCGCACCTCGCCTGGCTCGGCAAGGGCCAACCAAGAGACGATAAAGTCCTCGCTCCACACGAAGTCGCCGCACTGCTTGCCAATGATGTCGTCATCGAGGAAAAGATTGACGGCGCAAACGTCGGCCTTTCACTGTCGTCCGACGGCGAGATCGTCGCTCAAAACCGCGGCGGTTACCTCACCCGAACACATGCGCACGAGCAGTTTCGGCCCCTCTGGCCTTGGCTTGATCGCCATCGCGATTCCCTCTTCGACGCCCTTGATGAAAACCTCGTGCTCTTCGGCGAATGGTGCTACGCCTGCCATAGCGTGCCCTACGACCGGTTGCCCGATTGGTTTCTCTGCTTTGATGCCTACGACCGCCACGTCGGAAAGTTTTGGTCTGTCCAACGGCGCAACGATCTCCTGTCTCGGATCGGGCTCGAGCCGACACCGGAGGTGAGCCGCGGCCGTTTCAGCCTCGGGCAGCTGGAGAGCTTGATTGGCCGTTCGCGGGTTGGCAACGGCGATATGGAGGGTTTGATCGTGCGTGCTGAGACTGATGGCTGGGTGACTGCTCGCGGAAAGCTCGTGGCGGAGCGCTTCACGCAGCAGATCGACGAGCATTGGTCACGAGGGCCCGTTCGCCCCAATGCGCTTGCGCCAGGAGTGGCCCTATGGCGATAAACCCTATTCAATTCACCGAGCGGGTCGTGGACGACTTCCTCCACTACCAGCTCACCACGTATCCGCTGGCCGACACAAGCCTCTACCAGCAGCTTCGGGATCTTTTGCAGCTGGAGTCGTCGCGATCAACGCCGCTTCGCAAGGGGCCGTTCATCAGTCTCTCGCGGCCGTTCAAGCAGGGGGCGAGCGTCGCAAATCTCATCGCCGACGGCGTCTTTCATCCGGCGATGCAGCGCCTCGTGCCCTACCCGCACGTCCGCGCCCACCAAGAGGCGGCGATCCGGGCCATCCACAAGGGCAACACCACGCTCGTCTCGACCGGCACGGGCTCCGGCAAGACCGAGTCGTTTCTGTATCCGATCATCAGCCGTTGCCTGGAACTGAAAGACTCAGGCGCGCCGCCGGGCGTCGTCGCTGTGCTCATCTATCCGATGAATGCGCTCGCCGAGGACCAGCTCGATCGCCTCCGCGGCTTGCTTGCGGGCTACGGCATCCCGTTCGGCATGTATGTCGGCAAGACGCCGGAGGATGAGGCAGGCGTGCGGGCCGAGCGGATGCCGGCCGGTACGACCAATGCGGCGTATCGCCAACGGCTCGAACAGATTCGCGAAGCCGGCCAGTCCACGACGCTCTTGCCGCCGGAGGAGTGCGCTAGCCGGAAGACGATGCGATCTGAGGAGGGCCGGCCGCGGATCCTGCTCACAAATGTCAAGCAACTCGAACTACTGCTCACCCGCGGCAAAGACGTGGGCATCTTCGCCGGTGCCCCGCTTGAGTTCCTCGTGTTTGACGAGGCCCATACGTTCCGTGGGGCCCAAGGCGCCGAGACGGCCGTTCTCACGCGGCGACTGCGGACGTTCTGTGGCAAGGCCGCCAAAGATGTTCGCCACGTCGCCACCTCCGCGACGATGGCCGATCCCAACGGCGGCGACCAGGCCGCCACGGATTTCGCACGGCGGTTCTTTGGCGTGGATGGCAGCCGCGTGACGATCGTTCGCGAGACCTACGACGCCCTCCGCTGGAACCCGAAGCGCACGGTGCCGCCTGCACCCTCCGACGATCCCGTCGCCATCCTGAACCGGCTGCTCAAAGCTGTGGACGCTGATGACGCCGCTGTTGGGCCGGACATCTCCAAGGAACTCGTGAAACTCGGTGGGAAGCCGTTGTCTGCGAAGGGATGGCAGGAGTCGCTCGCCAGCCAGTTGGCCGCCAACGAGGTCGTCTATCAGCTTGCGGAGGCGCTCGCGAAGCCGCGGGCGATGGCCGACCTGCCGAAGCTGCTCGCGGAAAAAGCTGGGCGGCCGGTCACTGAGGAAGAGGTGCTCTCATGGCTGGCCCTCGGGGCGGCCACGGGCCGAGGCGGCAATGATCCGCTTCTGCGGCCCGTCGCTCACACGTTTGTTCGTGGCGTGGGCGGCGCTGTGATCACGCTGTCGGGCCCGGCCGCGGCGGCGCGGCTCTGGCTCTCAGGCGAGGACGCGGAAGCCGAACTGGGCGACACGTTCCGCCGGTTCCCGATCGTCACGTGCACCACCTGCGGCCAGCACTACTACGAAAACTTCGTCAAGGATTTTGCACTCCTTGCCGGAGCGCGGACGGGCCCCACGGGCGGCGACCTCGTGGGCGAGATCCGCGTGTGGGAGCATCTGCCCGAGGAGGGCGGCGGCTCACGGGCTCTCTTGATCGATCGGCTCGTCGTGCGGCCCGATGAAGACGACGACGGCGGCGATGACGACGACGAGAATGG
>JBBDNW010000150.1:5848-15273 GCA_040877375.1 Pirellulales bacterium
GACGGCCGGGCGGTGGGCGGTATCGTGAGCCCGCGCGACCCGTGCGGGCCGTCGGCGTGTCAGACGTACACGTGCTGGCGCAGTCGATGGTTCACCTGTCGGAGCGGCCGCGGCTCCTCGTCTTCGCCGACAACCGGCAGGACGCGGCGTTTCAGGCGGGGTGGATGCGTGATCATGCCCGCCGGTTCCGCCTACGAGCGCTGATGTCACAGTTCATTCCCGACTCGGGCGCCGCGATCGGTGATGTCGTCCATAGCCTGTCCGAAATGCTCGAGACGGATCAGGACCTCTCGCGGGCGTTGATTCCGGAAGTGTGGCAGGTCGTGCCGTTCGACGAGAGCGGCGTGAAGCACCGCGAGGAGCGGGTCTACTTCCTGCGGCTGCAGGTGCTTCGTGAGGCCGCCACGGGCGTAAAGCAACGGCTCGGCCTCGAGCCTTGGGGCCGGCTCAAGGTGGACTACAAGGGGCTCTCGGCAGAGATTCCGTTCGTCGCCCGCTGGGCTCCGCTTCTGGGCGTGGAGCCCGGGGCACTGTCTGAGGGGATTGCCGCACTGCTCGACCACCTTCGCCGCATCCGCATCCTCCACGACAAAACCAAACTCTTCGAGAAGAAGTGGCAATCGGGCGACAAAGAAGTGCAGTATGGCTACGTGCCGAAGTTCAGTGGCGGTCCACGAGGGTCGAAGCTCACGCGAGGCGGCGACGATCAGGCGTCGCGGGTGTCACAGTGGATCGGAACGCGTCCCACGCAGGTGTGGAATGTGGCGGCGTCGTGGGGCGTGTCGGAGGAGGAACTCGAACGGTTCTTGACCGAGCTCTGGGACGAGCTCCGCGGACTGAAGATTCTGGTGCCTTCGACCTTGGAAGGCTGGGGCCGGCCGTTGCCCGGAGCCGCCGGCACCCACCAGATCGACAGCTCGCGGATCTCGCTGCACCGTCACTCCGGCCGCTACCGCTGCGAGAAATGCCGGCGGACGACGATTCGCCAAGGGCCGACCGGCTTGTGCATAGCGTGGCGGTGCAATGGCCGGCTCGCCTGGGAGGCAGAGGCTGCCGACGATTTCGATCTCCGCGTACTCGATGAAAACTACGCAATGCTCCGCGTTGCCGAGCATTCGGCGCAGGTGCCACACGGAGTCCGCGAGCGGATGGAAAACCAGTTCAAGGGAGCCGGTGAGCAGCTCAACACGCTGGTTTGCACGCCCACGCTCGAGCTGGGCGTCGATATTGGCGCCCTCGACGCGGTGCTGATGCGAAACGTACCGCCAACGGCTGCGAACTATTGGCAGCGGGCAGGCCGCGCCGGGCGGCGGCATCGGATGGCGGTGGATGTCACGTACGCCCAAGCGACGGGCTTCGATCAGGCCTATTTCCGCGACCCGCTACGGCTGCTCGGCGGCCAGGTCGAGCCGCCACGATTCAACCTCCGCAACGAGGTGATGATCGCGAAGCATGTGCACGCCGCGGTGATGACGGCGCTCCACGATGTCGCCCGCAAGTCGTCGGACGATAAGCGACGCGATATCGAGGCCGAACTGGCCCGGTGCTTCCCGCCGACGCTCGGGTCATATCTCTTCACCCCTGGCGGTGAAGTACGGGAGCACACGCTAGACATCTCGCCGCTAGGCGCACTGATACGGGCGGATCGGCCTGCGGTCGTGGCGGCGGTGACGCGAGCATTCGCCCAGTCGTGGCCGGCGGAGGATGCTGCAGCCGTTGATTCCGCCAAACTGGAGTCGCTGATCGACGGTATGGCCACGTCGCTGCAGGTCATTCTGGGCCGGTTCAAACGGCGGCTCGACTGGGCTCGGGAGCAGCTCGGCATCTTGCACACCAAGCAGCAGCGGCAAGGCGACCTCGATCCCGAAGACAATGCCCACGAGCGTCGCTGCAAAAAGATCATTGCTCGGCTGAAGGGCACGCAGCCGCGATCTCGTTCCCAATCGCAGGGCGGGCCCGACGACTCTGACACGTTTGGGGCGCTCGCTCGCGAGGGCTTCTTGCCGGGGTACGGGCTGGAGTCCGGCAGCATCATTGGCAGCGCCGAGCCACCACGGATGACGCAGGGGCTCGACGACTTCGATCTGCCCCGGGCGCCGACGATGGCCCTGCGGGAATACGTGCCCGGCAACGCCATCTACGCGAATGGTTTTCGGTTTGTCCCGCGGCAATTCCACCTCACTGCGGAAGACACGATTCGCTTCCGCGTGGTGGCTGAGCAGCAGGTCGTGCAAGACCTCGGCGTGGACGCCGCGCAGCAGCCGCTGGGCGCGCTCGAACTGCGTGCGGTGCCGGTCTGCGACGTGAGCATGCCTTCGGCGTCGCAGATCTCCGACGAGGAAGAGTTCCGGTTTCAGATGTCGGTGGCGACGTATGGGCAGGAGCGGGGATTTCATCGAGGCGGCGAGGCGTGGACGTGGGGCGGCCTCGATGTCCGCTTCCGCCGCGGCGTGGAATTACGGCTCGTCAACGTTGGGCCACGGAAGGAAGTCGAGCAGCAGCGGCTCGGATTCCCTCTGTGTTTGAACTGCGGCCAATCGCTCTCGCCGTTCAGCAGCCACGCCGCCCGCGAGGGGTTCGAGAAGATCCACTTCGAAAAGTGTCACCACGTCGTTCAGCCCACGGGGTTCTATGCAGGTGTCGAAGTCGATGTGCTCGGGCTCCATGACGTCGAGGACCGCCGCAAGGGATTCAGCGTGATTGAGGCGCTTCGTATGGGGGCGGCCCGGGTTCTCGATATGGAGATCGAAGACCTGCAGTTGCTGGCCATCGGCAAGCCGGGCGAGGACCGCTGCGACATCCTCCTCTACGACCCGATGCCTGGCGGCTCGGGACTTCTGGAATATCTCACGGAGCGATGGGCTGAGGTCCGCGATGCCGCCCTCGAGTTGCTCAAGACTTGCCCCAGCGCGTGCGAGCGGTCGTGTATCGACTGCCTGCAGACCTATCGGAACCGTTTCTATCACGAGTTCCTCGACCGCCATGCGGCCATCGACGTCTTGCAAGCGGTCACCGGCTCACTCGTATCGACGCATCCCATCCCGGAGAATCTGCCCAGCACATCGACGACCACCGGGCAGTCGCAGACGCACATCGAAGGTCGCTTCAAGCGACTCCTCGCCGCCGCCGGCTTGCCCGCCCCCAAATGCCAGCACCCGCTCTACCTCGGGGCCGGCTACGGTGGCACAGTCCCTGACTTTTTCTACGCGGGCACCGATGACGATGAGCCCGGCCTCTGCGTCTACGTGGACGGCATGGCGGGGCACATCCACGGCAACCCGGAGCAGAAGCAGAAGGACGACGCGATCCGAGCGAAGCTCAACGCGATGCACTACGAGGTCGTCGTCGTGCGGTCGTTCGAACTCGATGACCGCAACGCCGTTGTTTCGGCCATCGCCCGCATCGCAAAGTACCTTGTCGGCAGGGAAAAGCAGCGAGCCCTCAAGGAAGACACCGGGTGGTTCGACCATGCGGCTGACACAGGTGCCACGACCGCGACAGGCGACCAGCCGCTAGAAGCCGAAGCCGCCCGCCCCTTCCGCGTCGTGCAGCCTAGGCCAAAGGACCGCTACCGCACGTGCCTCCCGCTCTTGCCGTTGAAAGCCGCCGCCGGCTTCTTCAGCGAGTCACAGGCCGGCGTAGACGGCGAGGTCGAATGGGTGGAGATCAACGGCCGCGTTAAGCCCGCCGAGGGCCTCTTCGTTGCCCAGGTCATCGGCGAATCCATGAACCGCCGCATCCCGAACCGCGCGTGGTGCGTCTGGAAGGCGAATCCAACCGGCACCCGCAACAACGCAGTTGTGATCGCGGAGCACCCCGACATCGATGACGCCGACCTCGTGGGCCGGTACACCGTGAAGGTCTACGAATCCGAGAAATTGGCCGAACCTGACGGCGGCTGGCGACACTCCCGCGTGACCCTCAAGCCCGACTCCACCGACGCCTCCTTCAAGCCGATCGTGCTCGAGAACCTGAACGACAGCGACCTTCAAATCGTCGCTGAGCTCGTTGAAGTCCTCAAGTGAAGCCATCCAATGCTGATCAACGAGTTGGGAGTAGCGACGCGGATCAGGAACTGAGTTCACAACCAAGTCTCGCGGCCACACAGGCCGCTTTATAGCGTCCACCGCGATTATGCCTATCACGCCACACAAGGCTGCGTTTCTCGCCCACGACCTCAGCCGCCGGTATGCGGCGGATGATCGCCGCCGGCTGCTCGCTCCCTTGTCACAGGCCAAAATCGATCTGAACCCCCACCAGATCGAGGCAGCACTCTTCGCACTGGAGAGTCCATTTGCTAAAGGCGTGCTGCTCGCCGACGAGGTCGGACTCGGAAAAACCATCGAAGCGGGCTTGCTGCTCGCACAGCGTTGGTCGGAAGGGCGCC
The DNA here is from genome assembly GCA_040877375.1 of Pirellulales bacterium. Taxonomy (GTDB): domain Bacteria; phylum Planctomycetota; class Planctomycetia; order Pirellulales; family UBA1268; genus QWPN01. The sequence continues at coordinate 10,236 of JBBDNW010000150.1, forward strand.
GACGTCTCATCGTGATTGGTCCCGCCAGTTTGACTCGGCAATGGTCTGACGAACTGCGAGAGAAGTTCCATCTGCCTACAGTCGTGCTCACCTCTGACAATGCCCCGGCAGCTCCCGATGGGCAGCCGGCTGACGGCGCAGTCTGGCAGCGCGATGCCGTGGTGATTTGCTCCTATCACTTTGCAGCAAGTCGCATCGAAGACGTGCGACTCGTGCCGTGGGATCTTGCGATCTTTGACGAGGCTCATCGTCTCCGCAACTGCTTCAAGCCGGGCAACAAGATCGGCCAAAGGCTCCGCGACGCCTTCGGTAATACGCAGAAAGCGCTTCTGACGGCCACACCCTTCCAGAACACGCTCCTCGAGCTGTACGGCCTCATGTCGATCGTCGATCCTCATTTGTTCGGGAGTCTCGACAGTTTCAAGCACCAATTCGCGAGGCGACGCAGTGAAGCCGGACTGCAGCCGCTCGCGGACCGCATTCGGTCGTACTGCCGTCGCGCGTTGCGACGGGACGTCAACATCCGTTGGACGCGTCGCCTGTGCCGCCTGGAGGAATTCTCGTCTGCTCCCCAGGAATAGGATCTCTACAACCGCCTAACCGATTACCTGACAAAGCCGAAGCTCTTCGCTGTACCGCGTCGCAATCGCCACTTAATTGCCATGATGCTACGCAAGCTGCAGGCGTCCTCTCCGATCGCTTTGGCGGGAACCCTGCGAAAACTGGTGGCGCAACTTGAAAATGATGCGGCTGAGAACAGCGTCCGTTTTCGCGTTGATCAGGCAATGGAAGACGATTGGGACAACTACCCCATTCTCCTCGACGAATGGGACGAATCCGACGATGACCCGAGCGCGGCTGAGACCGATTCACCGGTCGTATGGTCGGTCGAGGAGGAACTTCGCGTTCTCAGGGAGCTCATCGCCCTGGCCGAGGCAATCGACAGCCCTTGCAAGACTCAGGCGCTGCTCCACGCCCTCAAGTCCGCGCTGCAATCCCGTCACCAGGCCGCTTCGGGCGGCGCACTGCCGAACAAGGCCGTGATTTTCACCGAGTCGCGGCGTACCCAAGAATACCTGTATGAACGACTCCAGGAACTTCTTCCGGCCCATGAATTAGTCATTTTTAACGGCACGAACGAGGCCCCTTGCACCAGGGAAATTGTGCGGGCATGGCAGTCCAGCAAAGCCGCCACCGACTCAGTCACTGGAAACTACTCCGTGGACGCGCGGGCCGCGCTTATCGACCACTTTCGCAATCATGCGACCGTCATGATTGCCACGGAGGCGGCGGCGGAGGGGCTTAACCTGCAGTTCTGCAGCCTCGTCATCAATTACGACCTGCCGTGGAATCCCCAGCGAATCGAGCAGCGAATTGGGCGTTGCCATCGCTATGGCCAGACACAGGACGTGGTCGTCATCAACTTTCTCGATGCCACCAACGCAGCCGACAGGCGCGTGTACCAACTCCTCACGGAGCGTATCCGACTCTTTACCGATGTGTTTGGCGCTAGCGACGAAATTCTCGGGGCGATTGGTGCGGACTTCGGCTTCGAGAAACGTGTGGCGGCCATCTATGCCACCTGCCGCACACCAGAAGAGATCAACGAGGCGTTCGACACACTCGACGCAGCTCTAGCAGCTCGTATCGCCGAAGCTCGGGCATCCGCCGTTAACATGCTGCTGTCTTCATTCAATCCAAGCGTTGTTGCACAGTTTGACGTAGCTCTGAACGACCAAAGTCGCGACATCCGGCGTCACCTTTTGCAGCTGGCTAGTTTCGTTCTCGGCCCGCATGCCACCATCGATGCAGCATCTGGTGCCTGCGAGCTCCTCTCACTGCCTCCCGGTGCTCCACCGGTGCGGTTGGGGACATACACGACGCATGACGGCAGCGAAGTCAGCCACGAACTGCGCTGGGGCCACCCGTTGGTCGAATGGATCGTCAATACGGGCAGGGCACTGCGGCCTCGAACTGTCGAGGTGCGTCGAAGTCGCGAAGTCGGAGCTTTCATTACCGCGGGCTGGACCATGTGCGGCGTGATGACCATGGGAGGCGCTTCTCCCATCGAGGAGTTCATCGGTGTGAGCATAAACGACAGCGGAACTACGCTGCTGTGGAGCGCGTGCCGCAGGATCCTTGAAAGCGATGGAGAAGTTCTCGCCGAAGTGGAGCCGCCGCAGGATGTCCTGGCGAGACTCCGGCAGTTGTTCGACGCAGAGGTCGAGCGAAGGCGCAAGGACCGACTCGCCAGGAACCTCGAGTGGCATCGCCGCGAACGCGAGAAGTTCGCTGCGTGGGCGGCAGACCAGCAAGTCGAGCTCTGCAAGCGCATCGACGAAGTGACGAGAAAGGTCGAGGAGAGCGGCCAACGGCTGAGTGATCCGACGGCCAGTGCCGATGACCGGGTAAAGCTCTTGCGGAGGGAAAAAGCCCGCCGCCAGGAGCTCACCGATTTGCACGAGCAATTGGTCGTGACGCAACGACGCGTGAACACCAAGCAAGCCCGTGTGCTCGACGAAATGCTGAAGGCATGCAAAGTCACCCCCGATGCGGAAGTACTTTTCGTCTATCGGTGGAGTTGAGAGGCCTTTCCACCACACCCCTGACGAGTGAGCACGTCATGGCGAGCAGAGACGAACGCAAGCGCCAGAAGAAACGTCGCAAAGAAGACAAAAAGAATGCGGAGCGAGCGAAAGATCTTCAGCGCCGTGCCGCAATCGAGAAGCAGCGATCGCAGTACCCCCACGTCGAATACGATATGCGTGGCGGTGATCCTGAGTTCGTGTCGATCGTGAAAAGGCTGGTGGCTAGTTTTGACTTCTCCAACCCGTCAATCTGCCCGCCCGACATCCAACGGTTGTATCGCTTGCAGAAGTCGATGGGATATCCGCGTCTCAGCGAAATGTTTCAGGATCTCGCAAAAGACGCCTTCAAGGATCCCGTCACCGCCGAGCTTCGGACTGCGGAGCTGGAGCATCCTCTGGGAGGTTTTTTAGGACAGTGGCTGTTTGATCGACTACCGGAGCCGTGTCGCGAGCACCCTCTGCCGTTTCATTACTTCTGTGTTCGCCCGGTCGAGGACTTCATCGGCATCGAGTTCGAGTTCCTACCGGCGCAGAAGACGGATTCGGGAACAATCTACTACTCGCCTGCCAAGCCCCGCGTTCAGTTCGGTGGTGCCTCGTGGACAGTGGCGTTCTCCCGACATGCCATTGAACGGGCGTGTCAACGCTTCACGCCCGTGTCGCCGATCAGCTACCTGTATTTCCAGATGAACTACATCTACTTCCGATGCTGCACCTACTTTGAGCCACTTGAGTTTGACGACGGGCAGCCCGCCATACGCCTCTACGGAGAGTGTGACGAGGTTCCAGACCGCGAGATGCGGCTATACCGCGACCAGATCCTTGGCGACGGGTACAAGCCTGGACAAGGCAAAGCCCATTACGTCTTGGGCTACTGCCCGATCGCCTTCAAGGGAGGCAAGGCCGTGGCGACGACCTTTCTCTACCCCGGCTACAGCGGAACACCGGAAGACGTACTCGTAAAACGCGCTCGCATCTCACCAACGGAACGGGAGCGGCTCATACAGGCGGCAAACAACAACAATCAGCATCGCGTGCTGTCGCTGGGGAACGCCGATGTCATCGAGTGGTATCACGACCACGGCGTGCCCCAGGTCGTTCAACTGCCACGCGGGGTAATCCAACTGGACTAGGTGCATCCCACCACCCTAGCACCACGCCCTAAATAATCGCGAATATCCGGGCATATTCCTTGAGCGGCCTAATGGTATTGGCCGCCATTCTCTCCAAGGAATGTGCAATGCACGACTCTCTCACGAAGCACGCCGCACAGCTCGCGCGGCTGGCGATGATAATTCGGATCGGCCTCGAGAGTGCCGAAGCCGCGATCCCCGGCATCAATGATTTACTCGCCGAACTGGCGATACTCGGACTTACCGACTTCCAAGTCGAAGGCCCTTCGATCTACTGCAGACCTGCTGGCCCGTCCAGCACATACGATGATTCCTTCATCGTCTATCAGGCGGCGATCATTCAGCCCGGTGGCGTCGGCGCCGTCGTCTGGGACGCCACCGACTACGAGGCACACACAAGCCCTCCGCACGGCGAGCCCGTTGACCTCAAGCCCAGCTTCCTCGGCTACGAACGGTGCCCGCCGATCGTGCGGGCGTTGCTCGTGGCCCATGCGGGAACATTGCTCGAGCGATTCATGGGCGACGTGCGACTGCTCGGCTGAAGGCCGCTGATCGCTGCCCTTGTGGCGGTGCGACTGATCTTCGCTTGCCGTCGCTGCTGACGGCAGGCACGGTCTCGTGGAGCGTTTCCACGCGGCCTTCTTGTTCGTGCCGCCGGCTCTTCCTGCCGTCGGCATTCCCCTTTCCTCCCGGCCATCCGGGAATGGAGTGCGCAGATGCTCTATGTAGAAAACGATCGTGCCCTTATTGCTGCCGTATCGCGAGCCCTCGGCGAGTCCCAGAGCCTCGTCCGCAACCGCGGCTTCCAGTTGATCGAGATCGTGGTCTTCAACGGCGACGAGTCGATCCCCGACGGCAGCGATCCGGCGATCCCGGACGGTGCCGCCGAAACCGATGCCGTCGATTTGGCCGCGGTCGCCGGCCTGGATTGGGACTGCCACGACGACTCACGGCTACATCGCCGCTGCCGGCGACGCCGGCGGGTTGCCTGATCCAGCACATCAACGGGCCTTTCCTGACCGGTGGCGTGCCGACCGGGGCCGACGCGGCTCCCGGGCACGCCACCGGTTTTTTCCACTCCCCCACCCGAAACCCCATGACATCACCTCACGACAGCCCCGACTTGCCTGGCGACGATGACCAGAACGCCCCCCGGGATCGCATCGATGCCGCCCCGCCGTATGGACCGAACTTTCCGGAGAAAGTGGCACGTTTTCGCGATCTTCTCGCGGAACTGATCGCTCGCCAGATCCTGGCCGAACGCCGGGCCCCCAAAGATTCAGACAACAAAACGGATTCGTGACCACTTCCCCGGGC
>JBBDNW010000150.1:15283-17784 GCA_040877375.1 Pirellulales bacterium
CCCCCCCCCCCCCCCCCCCCCCCCCCCGGGCCCGATCAACTTCCTGCGCACGTATGTGTCCAGAAGATTTCCTGCACACACATGTGTCCAGAAGATTTCGCCGGAATTGCTTGCTTCGAGGCGCTCGACTTTGGAAAATGGGGGCTTGGCCTTGAGCCATACGGACAGCCACGAGTCTCAAGGAACGGGACATGAAACCACAGCAGTTCCCTGCCCCCACCGCCGCCGACCTCGACTTCAAGGCGGCCATCGAGGCCGACGCCGAGGTTCAGCTGAAGCGGCTCGGGTTCGACGACAAGTTTGGCCGCAAGCGGTTCCACGACCTCGTTCACGAAGCGTACGTGCTCGAGCTGATGACCATCGCCCAGATGACGCGGTGGTTCGAGATCGGGCTTGTCACGCCGCAGGAACTGGGCGTGGTGCACCCCACGACGCTCATGATCGATCTACGAGCTCGGATCGCCGCCTCGCCGACCGAGCACGTCCGCTCGTCAGCGATGGATTACACGCTCGTGCGGATGATGACGTGGTGGCAGTACCACACCGTCACGTCAGCGTGGCGGAGCCTGAAGGCTCATGTGCGTGTCACCAAAACTTCCACAGACCTTGCTGATGCCCTCGCCGACTTCCTCTGGAACGTCCGCGGCATTCTTGGCAAACCAGCCGACGGAGACCAGCAATGAAAAGCCGACCGAAGAACCGGGCCCTCATGTACGAGCGTCGCAGCGACGACAATCAGGAGGCCTCGTTCAAACAGCAGTGAGACTGGGCCAAGGCCAAGTCGGAGATCATCGGCGTGCCGTTTCGCGGCACATATACCGACATCGAAGAGATGCAGCGAAAAAGGCTGCACCATCTGCACGACATCTACATCGACGATGCCATAAGCGGTGGAGACCTGACGCGGCCGGGATTACGCAAGTTTCTCCACGACGCGATCACGGACAAGACCGTGTCTCACGTGTACGTCTTCAAACGTGATCGGCTCGGCCGCCCACAGGGCCTCATCGAGATGATGGGGCTCGAGCATCAGCTCGTGTCCAGCGGCGTCACGCTCGTCACACATGACAAGATCTACACGCCGGAGGACATCAAGGACAACGAGTTCATGTAGCTTCTCGGCGGCATCGTCGAGTACCAGGAGCACGGCAGGTTCTCACCGCGGCTCGGTGATCGGATCGTTTTTGTCCAGCAGAGCATGGCGGCCCGAGGGCTGAGCACCGGAGGCCGCGCTCCCTACGGATTCGGCCGGGCGCTCGTGGGCCCTGACGACACCTTCGTGCAATGGCTCGAGGACGGCGAAAACATCCGTCGCGGCGGCCATCACGTCCGCTTTCTCCCTCGCGACGAGGTGAAGATCGGCGTCTGGTGCATGATCCTCGAGTGGCGCGTCACCGGTGACAGCTGCAAGAGGATTGCTGCCCGGCTGAATGAGATGGGCATCCCGTCGCCCGACGCCGGCCGCGTCCGCCGCGATCACGGCTCCGCGCACCGCGTGCCCGGCAAGTGGCATCCCAACACGGTCCGCGATCTCTGCTCGAATCCCATCATCGCGGGCATCAAGGAGTACGGCAGGCGGTCTGAGGGCCGGTACCGGCGAGTGGGCGTCGGCGGGCCGCGGGAACTGGAAGAGCACGACCTTCGCCCTGATGGTCAGCCGAAGCTTCTTGAGAACCCGGAGGACGTGCGGGTGCGGGCTGCCAGCGGCGGCGACGCCAAGTTCGATCCGGAACGCTGGCGGGCTCTCCAGCCGAAAAAGGAAGCGATCGACGAGGTGCGAAGGAAAAACGGCCAGAAGGCGAATAACCCAGATCGCTATCCCCTTTCGACTCGGGTTATCGACCTGACGGAGGGCTGCGGCAGCGTGATGCACGGCATCCCGATCGGAGACAAGTTGAAGTACGCCTGTGGCCGCTACTACAACAGCGGCTACACCGAATGCAGCCACAACACGGTCGAGGCCGCCGCAGTCACGACCATGCTCATTGACGCGCTCGTCGAGCTCGTCGAAAAGGCTGGGGGCCGAAAGGCTATCCGCAAACGGCTTCTGGCAAAGGCTCGCGCGGAGGCCGAAAAAAGCACTGCCCCTGAGGAACCCGCCGCCCTTGTGCACCTCCGAGGACGGCTGGCCGAACTCGAGGATGACATCGCGACAGCCGAGCGCCGAATGGCCACCGAGAAGAACGAGGTCCGCTACGAGTCCATCGCCAAGACGTTCGACAGCCTCGTGGCAGAGAAGGCGGCGGTCGCACGCCAGATGACGGAACTGGCCGCACCGAAGCTCGCTCCTGCCGTGCACGCGACGCCCGAGGAACAGGTCGACGCGCTGATGGCCACGATCGACGACCTGGCGGCACTCGCGAAGGACGAAAACGCCAACCCGAGGATTCGCGAACTGGTCCTCCGGCTGGGCATCTTCATCGGCCTGGAGTTCGAGGAAGGCCGGTGGGGCAAGCGGCCCATCCGCCGGCTTCGCCGCGGCGTCATCGCCTTCGGCGAAG